>CAUZOL010000374.1:0-6641 GCA_963581435.1 Planctomycetota bacterium | reverse complement strand
TTCCCATCAGGCGAACAGGCCACTGCCAGAACCCCTTGCGGAATATCGCGCCCGGGATCCGGTTTCAGAACATTGATTTGCTGCAATGTCGCCACGTCCCACAGACGAACAGTCCCATTGATTCCACTCGATGCCAACTTCTTTCCATCCTTTGAAAAGCTGACCGTAAGCACTCTTCCCTCATGCCCCCTCAACGTGATGATCTCATCGCCCGTCTTCGCATCCCACACTTTGACCGTCGAATCATCGCTGGCAGTCGCCAGCAACTTGCCATCCGGAGAATATGCGGCGTCATGCACTGCCGGGCGATGTCCCACCAGCTCAAATCGCAGTTTGCCCGTACGAGCTTCCCATACGCGCGGCTCCGGACCGTACATCCCCGCAACGATATTGTTGCCGTCCGGCGAAAACTCCATCCCACCCACGACGCCTGACAGACCCTTCATCACCGCCAACTGTTTTCCCGATTCCACATCCCACACCGCAGCTTTTCCATATTTGTTTTCACCAAATTCCCCACCACCGGCACACACCAGCTTTCCATCCGACGAAAAAGCAATGTACCGATACGGAAATGTTTCTCCTTCGAACTCTTTCAGCTCGTCCCCTGTCTTCACGTCCCATAGTTTGAGTGATCCCTTTCCCGAAACAGTCAACAGCTTTTTGCCATCGGACGATAATCTCGAACGACTCGACTTGGTGCCGAATGCATGAGTCGGCATCTGATCCAGAGTTTTGACGCTCCGAAAGATGATCTCTCCACCCCAGCGATTCAATACCAGCATTTTGTCATCGGGCGAAAAATCAATCGTCGGCACGCCGATTCCCTCATTCACAAACGCGACTTCCTTGCCCGTCTGTGTATCCCACAGGCGAACGCCCCCCGTGGTATTCCAGCGACCGTATCCGACCGCCAGCAACTTCCCATCATGAGAAAACGCAAGACTCCGCGCTTCCCCTGCAGAAAACTGAAACAAAATCGGAGTCGACTCAAACTCGGTCGGCTCAGCCGAAACCGCAACGCGCGACACAAGAAACAAACACATCAGAACAGCCCATTTCATCATTGGCCCCCATTACGCTGAGTTTCGAATTCGCATCATCTTGCCGCCGGCCATTGTAAACAAAACTTTTCGCCACATTTCACAAATTTTGTCGTTTCACCGGAAGGTCGAAGCTCCCGCTGAGCCGCCAAGGCCGTAGGACGCCGTCCAACCACGTGGCTTTCGCACCGCATTCGACGAGTTTCGCGAACAGAAACGGGACCGAATCCTGTGCGACCGTCTTCGGATGACTTCCTCGCCGATCGAACACCGTTTCGCCCAGTCGAACGGGAACGCAAGCGATTTGGGTTGCTTTACCGATCATTCCACCCTGCTCCTTCGTAGAGTGGCGACGTGTCATCCGCCAACGGCAATGCTACAGTAATAGACGCAAATATAATCATCTGTTCAACAGGTTCAGTGAGGAGATATCACCGTGCGTAGGGACCACGTACTTCTCATCTTCACCGCATTGTTCCTTTCGACGAGGACGGCTGGTTTTGCTCAGGGCGAGCAGCGGCCTTACCGGTTGGAAGGCGTCGATTTGAAGCAGCGGGTGATTTGGACTGCCCAGTGCCTGCAGCCTGTCGGTCGTGGGTTGGCGTTTGGCGGGCAGGATCAGGATGCCGACGATGGGCGTGCGCACACGAGGCTATTGGTTGAGGGGAAGTGGCTGCCGATACATACGGAACTGCGAGCAGGTAATCCACTGCAGCAGTTTCATGTGGCCGCCTGGAAGCTTCGCGACCGAGCGAAGCGGGTGCGTGCCCGCGCGAGATTCATCTACTTCAGCGGGGTCGCTCTCGACGAAGAGAAATCGTTCGTGCGAAAGGAAGTCACTCCCGGAGTTCTTCAGCTTACTGCGGCAATCACAGCCCTCGTCGGCCGGTTACCGAAACAATCGCTGGATGATTCCACTGCGCAGCAACTCCGATTTGCAAAGGAACATCTGCAGGCTGCAATCGACCGCATCCCAAAAAGCATCGATGCGTTGTCACCTGCGGTATTAAAGCAGCTGCGCGAGGCTCAGCTCCAGCTGGCATTAGCGGCGGAGGCATTCGACGCCGAACCGGCTGCGCGGGCGATCGACTGTGGACGGCCGCGCAAGAAAGACGGTGCCGGACCGCCAGCGCAGGGACTTGTGTTTGACACTGCGACCCGGCTGTATGTGCTGTTCGGCGGCGATCATCTGGATTACCTGACGAACGACACCTGGGTCTTCGATCCAGCGCAGCGTCGCTGGTTGCAGCGACATCCCGATGGTGCCCCACCGCCACGGGCAAATCATCGGCTGGTCGCCACGGGCGACGGACGGGTGCGTCTGAGCGGTGGCTACACCTACACGTCGAACACCGATTATGTTGGCGGACAGTACATCGACCTGAATGACGGAGAGTGGGAATACGACATCAAAGAAAGCAAGTGGCGACCAATTGGCGATGGCGGCAGAAAACTTGTCGCGTCGGATACGCGTCTCTATCGCAGCGGACCATTTCACCCCGACTTCTATTTGCAGGGACAGCGGCCCGACGCTGCAAAGTTCGAGGCGTGGTTGAAAGCGATTCCCGCCAACGAGTGGACCGCCACCAATCCACTGTACCGCCCGCGGCTCAATCGCGACTGGGGTACGGCTCGAATTGATTCCGACCGTGATATGATGTTGCGCTGGAGCGGCGGGCATTCGGCGCACGGTGGAACCGATGTGCCGCACTTTCACTTTGCGACGAATCGCTGGGAGTTGCCGTTTCCCGTGGAGTTTCCACTGGGGCAGTTGTATAGCAACACAAGCTACCCCGACGGTTACAACTTCAATCGTCGTCCGTGGATGACCGGACACACGTACCAGAACTACGCCTACGATCGACCGAGCCGGTTAGTGATTCAAGCGGGGCGTCCGCAACATTTCTATCTGTACGATCCCGATTTAGGCGATTGGGTGGGCCGGGGCGGTAAGCCGTCGGCGATGCAGTACAACAGTTGCTTTTACACGTTGACGCTCACATCGACGCCGCAAGGGGCCACCTGCTGGGACAAGAACGGCCGCGTGCATCGCTACGTTCACAAGACAAGCAAGTGGACGGAACTGGAAGTCGTCGGCGATAAGCTTCCCGGGGCGTATGTCGATAACTCGACCATCTGCTACGACTCGAAACGGGATCGGCTGCTAATCATCAACGCCGGCGGATACGGCAAGCCGTACAGCGGGCAGGTTTGGGAGGTCGATCTGAAGAACCGGACTACGAAAGCACTCTCGCCGCAGGGGATGGCAGAGGCGCATCGATTTGCCAACGTCGATAAGTGCTGTTACGACGCGGCGAATGACCTGCTGCTGTTGGGGACGTACCTGAAAGAGGCAGGCGAAATGGCCCCAACGCCGGCATACGATTGCGCGAACAACCGTTGGGTCACGCTTGCTCTCAAGTACGAGACCGGCAAGCGGAACGGCAACACCACCCGGGCGTTTCCCCACCGCCGCTCCGACGGTCTCATGTTCGATGTCCGCCGCAAGCTCATCTGGGGAACAGACACGAACAGTCAGGTGTACGTGCTGCGGTTGCAGCCGGATGCGACAATCGTTGAGAGTCTGTGACAGTCCGCACACCAGACGCGAATTGAAGGTTCGTACTTGCCGACTGCTACCGTCGCTTTCGACCACCGATACAAACGGAATGCGACGTGATACAATCGCGATGTTGCGCGTCTTAACCGATCTCAGGCTCAATCTGAAAGCGAAATACCCGATCAGACAGCGACCAGAAGTGGAAATCACCCCGGCACATTCCGATTAGGATGAATTCGCATGTTTCATTTTCAAAAGTCGATGGGCGCGATTGTCGTCTTTGCATGTCTTGCCACGCGTCCCATTTGCATCTCCGCTGCGGAGGGAGATGCGTCGCATGCGCACAAACACCATCACAAGCACGTCGAGTTCAGCGTGCGTTCGGTGCGGAACGGGCGCTGGTCAGATGCGAAAACCTGGAAACCGGCTCGCATTCCACGAAAGGGAGACCGCGTACTTGTCAGTCGTGACACGCAGGTCGAATACGATGTCGAAAGCGAGGCGGTCATTCGACTGGTGCAGGTTGTTGGAACGCTGCGATTCTCGCGCGATCGCAATACTCGGCTCGATGTCGGCGTGTTGAAAGTGCAGAACAGCGATGTCTGCTCCGAAAGCGGATTCGCTTGCGACTTCGAGGGCGCTAACGTCGATGGCGAGCCACAAGCAGCGCGCACCGGAAAAATGCCCACGCTGGAGATCGGCACACTGCAGGACCCGATTCCCGCAAAATACACGGCGCGAATTCGTCTGCATTATCTGCCTGGTTTCGACAAGCAGGATGCCCCTGCGTTGGTCTGTTGCTCGGCCCGGATGGAACTCAACGGAGCGCCGCTGAATCGCACCTGGGTCAAACTCGGACGCAATGCGAAGACCGCCGAAACGGCGGTCTTCCTTTCTGAGGAAATCTCAGGCTGGAAAGTCGGAGATGAAATCATCGTCACCGGTTCGAAGCGAAGCAATCATTACGGATCGTATCGTAACGAACCGGATGCCGTCCGTACTGAGGAACGGCGCATCACGAAAATCGACGGTCGCACGCTGCATCTCGACAGGCCGCTTGCCTACGATCATTACGGTGAGGGAAAATTCCGCAGCGAAGTCGCGAATCTCTCGCGAAACGTGATTGTCGAGAGTGCCGACCCGAAGGGAATTCGCGGGCATACTTTGTATCACGCCTACAGCCAGGGGGGGATCAGCTATGCAAGGCTGGCACACCTCGGTAAGGAAAATGTGCTGGGCCGATATTCGATTCACTTCCATCTGGTTGGCGACACAATGCGCGGCAGCCAGGTACTCGGAGCTGCGATCGTCGATTCGCACAATCGCTGGGTCACCGTACATGGCACCGAGTATCTTCTCGTCCGCGATTGCGTGGGCTACAAGAGTGTCGGCCACGGTTTTTTCATGGAAGACGGAACCGAAGTTTTCAACCTGTTTGACCGCAATCTCGGCGTGCAGGCGTACAAGGGGAAGCGGCTGCCCGACCAGGTCTTGCCCTTCGACCCCAACGACGGAGCCGCATTCTGGTGGTCGAACGGTCGCAACTCGTTGGTCCGCAACGTTGCCTGCGAGAACGACCAGTACGGTTACCGCTACGACAGTCAGAAACGGAGCAACTTCGATAGCAATCTGGCAGTCCGCATGCCAGACGGAAAAGTCGAAGACGTCGATATTCGCACGCTGCCGATTCACCGTTTCTCGCACAACGAATCTCACACCGAAGGACTGTATGCGTTTGCGTTGGCTGGAACCGATGGCATCGGCCCCGATACGCGGCATCCGCACCATTTGAATGATCTAACGGCGTGGCAGATCCATTATTCGCTGCGGGTGGGACTCCCGACGATGCTGATTGAGAATGTCACAATTAACCATGCCGCATATGGCATTTACCGCCCTTGGTTCCAAAACCACGTTTACCGCAATCTGCACATCGCGCGGACGGGGGCCGAGCCGTTCAATCGCGGACTCGACGATCAGAGCCGGCAGCATGGTTCTATTACCGTTGACGGGCTAACGTTTTCGGACATCGGATACGGCGGGCAGATGCCATTGATTCAGATCAGTGCCAACAACATCAGCGGCACGGCCGAGTCGCATTTTCGTGGTGTGAAAGTGCTGAATCGTAGGCGCGACGACCGCTGGCCACTGATCAATCTCGGTGGCGGCCCACGCCTGAAGCCCAGTACGCCTAAGGGGGTACCGTTTTACGTGCACGATTACTATGGCAAAGGTCGGCATGCAAAAGTCGTCAGCACTCGGGCGAAGGATCTGCTCGCCGACGGCAACGAATACCGCCAGGATCAGCCATTGACCGGAAACGAATCGGTCGCCGCCGAAGTGAAGAACATCGACTTTCCGCGGCTGCTCGACCCGATTGATGACATTCCGCCGGCCACAATCATCACAGCGATTCACAAGAGTGGTGATCGATTTATGATTCGCGGGATTTCCCACGACAACGGTAAGATCGCTGCGGTACGAGTCAACGGCAAGTCGGCAACGCTGAACAACGTCACCGAAGGCGTGACCGATTGGGAAATCACGCTCAATGCGCCTGCAACCGGCAAGTTCGTCGCCCAGGGGATCGATCAGGCCGGCAACGCTGAGATGACCCCGCATGAAGTTCGTTTCGCACCGAAATCGAATACGGTTTCGGCGCGTTGAGCTTGTCGATCTCCGGGCCGGGCAGATTCAGCCGTTCGCCGACCGCGAGCAACATCTTTTCGAACTCTTCGTGCGGGTGCGTTAGGCTGCATTTCATCGTTCGAGTGCGTTCAGCAAGGTAGC
Organism: Planctomycetota bacterium; assembly: GCA_963581435.1. Lineage (GTDB taxonomy): Bacteria > Planctomycetota > Planctomycetia > Planctomycetales > Planctomycetaceae > JABISG01. The sequence continues at coordinate 248 of CAUZOL010000374.1, read as the reverse complement.
GACTGTCTTGAGAATCAAGTGATTTGTGTGTTTTTGTTCCAGAGAGTTTCATTTCGGATCATGGTGTTGAGTGTGGTGATGAGTTTTCGCATGGCCGTGCGGGATGAGGCGGTGGTGGCGGTTGACCTACCCCCGATTGTTGTACCACCCTCAGTGAGAGAATCTGGGTTTAGGTAACACGTTCTGTTCAACAGGGCGCAGCGTAGCGGAGGCCTGTTGAACAGAACGGGCCGCGAATGCGGCGGGGG
>CAUZOL010000373.1:0-6651 GCA_963581435.1 Planctomycetota bacterium | reverse complement strand
CTGACTGACAGATTGTCAGTCAGCGTAGGGAGTACAAACCGACGCATCGAAAACGCGATCCAACGGTTGTCATTGACAACCGCAAGCGGGGTTTTTCGGGGCTTTGTGGGGTCTTTCAGGAAACCGGAGAAGTGCGTTTGCAGCTTGTATCGCAGTGTTTCAGGCGTCAATCCAGAATCGGAGACAGCCATTCAGAGTCAGTCGTGCTACCGTTACACTACCAGGCAATTCTGATGTACTAACTGTTGGGCGGGGTGATCCGCCTAGCGGAATTCTAGCAGACGTCGGTCATGCCGCAACCCCTCTCAGTGGGGTGATTGGAAATCCCTTGCTGTCGGTGCGGTTGGGGGCTGTGTTTGCGTGTCCGGGAACGGCGTTAGTTGCACTCGGCTTCCAGCGGGCCGGCGAGTTCCTTCAGGAAGAACAGTCGCCCCGCTTGTGTGGGCATGTAGGTTGATGGAATCCAGGTGCTTGGCTCGTGCCGGAGTGTCATCCACAGGCTCAGGCCCTGCCACATCATCCCCCGTGAGAGCGCACCGTCGGCTCCGCCGATGATCCAGTCGGCTTGCAGAAACAGGCCTGGCCCGACGGTGTTGGCGAATGCCGGCACCAACGTCGTGCGACTTTTGAAACTGGTGATCGCGTTCTGTTCGATTGTCAGTGGATGCAGTTTCGCCCCGATGCGGTGTGTTTGTGCTTTCCAGTCTTGCTCGCTGTCGTATTCGCCGGCAAACTGCGGTTCCCAAAACGCGATGTGGCAAACGCGGCCGATGCCGAACACAACCGACAACTTTGCCCCGCCCGATTTTAGCGCGCCGATTTTCTCGCCGAACGTGGGCAACGAGGCTTTGGTCGCAAAGTGCCGTTGACCTTCCGGCACCGTCAACTCTCCCAGCGGACCATAAAACGCCTGCTCCATTGCGTACTGAAACGCTCCCGTGTTGGTTGGCGGCAGCGTATTTCCGTCGGCATCGCTCCATTCGTCCATGTTGAAGCCGTGGACGTGGTCGCAGCTGACATTCCATTCCTTCAGAAAGAAAACCGCCCAGCGGTACATTCCCATCGGCCCGACAGGCAGAATCATCGCCAACTTTTCGCCCGCGTCGCGGCTGCGTTTGATCGTCAGCGCGATTTCATGTCCCATGAACGTATCGAAGTCGGCGACCGAATCGCAGGCGATCGGTTGAAAATTGTCGTGCCACCACGGTTGCGGTTCGGTAATTGTTGCCGGGTCGTCTGCGACACAGGCATCGATTTTCGCCAGATCCCATCCAGCGGGAAAGAAGCCTTCCAGTAACGAACCCGAAATCGTACTCAGCAAATCCATCGCTCACTCCTGATGAAAATCTTTGCAGGTCGAACACCTCTCACCGGCCGCCCTGCATGCTATCACAGTGTTCTGCAGCGGAAAATGCAACGGTCAACGGATTGGGACATCCCACGCGAAGCATCCCGTGGGCTTTGCGGCCAATGTTAAAATACGGCGACTTAAGAATCCTTGCCGATTATGCCGATATTAACGGCAGAGGGACTCTCTGCATGCCGTGCTGCGCCCTTCGCCAGCCAATGCCCTGCTCTGTTGCCGGACTGAACGATGCCACAACGGCTTGTTGTCATCCTGGTTTGCCTGATTTTTCAGGGCTGTGTCATCATCGATACCGGTGTGACCAATCCCATGCCCGGCATGTCTCGTGTGGCCGTTGTGCCTTTTCTCAATTTGACCGACAAGCCCAATGAGGTGGTCGATGGTCGCCGGTTTGCGATGGCATATTCATCGGAACTGCAGAAGGTTCCCGGTTTTGAGGTCATTCCTGTCGGCGTGCTTGAGCTTGCCATGCGCGATACCGGCCTGAAACCGCGCAATCCCGACGACCTGAAGAAACTGACAGAACTCCTGGGCGTCGACGTCTTCGTCGTTGGCGAGGTGAACGAGTATGATCCGTTCTACCCGCCCCGCATCGGCCTGAGCGTCAAATGGATATCAGCAAATGGCCAAATGTTTTCTCCCGGTGTGCAGACCGACCCAGCTGCCCGCAGGCGGCTGAACGAATCGGTCGAAAATCAAGAAATCCGCGAAGAATCCGTCAAGAAAACCCTCAGGTCCCAGAACCGCCAGCAGTTTCGATTGCCCGTGACGATCCGCGGTCAGTCCGGTGGCCGATTTGAACCCCGGGTCAATGCGAACATGGGAGCATCGCTCGGTAGTTGGCAGCAATCGGGAGCCATTGGCAACCCATCGCTTGGCAGCTGGCAACGAGACAACAATTTGGCTGCCTACGCGAAGACTCCGCCTCCGCCACGAACTGCAACTCGGAATCGCCCTCCATCGCTAACCGCTGCATCCCCCAGCGAGTTTCCGTCACTTTCGCCCGCATTGTTCGACCAGACACCGCCGGCGGGAGCCTCTGAAACTCCGCCTGATCCAACAATTGTTCCGCCCATCCCGGCCGACGCATCCGGCGGAGCGAATACGCCGGGGCAACTTCCCAAAACTCCTCCACCGCCTGGAATTATGGGGAACAAAACTGCGCCGGAAACCGTGCAGCCGATGCTCAAACTCCCAATGATGACTCCCCTGCAGTCGCCCGCCGCCGCTCCGCGGATGTGGCCTGCCACTGCGTCATATGTGGAACCTTTGATGGCCTATACGCGAATTTTCGACGGTTCCGATAGCGCTCTCGTGGCAGAGTTGCGCGATTACGCTGAGTTGAGCGCCGAGCTGCGTGTCGGCGGATGGGAGGGCTATCTCCAACGCAGCGAAGACTTTATCCGCTTCGCCTGCCATCAAATGATCAAAGAAATGCTCACTTTGCATGGCGGAGAAGCAAGGCGGAGAATCGTTCTGAAGTTCCGAAAAATCAGATAGGCCCCGCCCGGTCGCAGCCGATAACAGAACAGACGGGCTGATGAGCCTGGGGGCGTTTCGTGGCTGCCATCGGTGGTAGCACGACGCCGACCGAACCAATGCGGTCGATGCTCATCCCTCGTCCTGTGACCCGCTATCGGGAAACACTTGGTCCGACCAGGAGGGCGACCCACCATGCAGAACGGGATGAATGTACTGGCGTTGGTGAAAGACTCGGAGCGTTACGTCTTTCTCTACGACGACGATAGCGATGCCGCGCTGCTACAGCAGCTCGGACAGTTCGCCTCCGACACCGACCTGAGCTTCACGTGGTATGACGCTGCGATTCTCAGCCAGAAGGTGCGCCGGCTGAAACGACAAGCGGTGCAGGAAGCGGCCGAAGACGAGTTCGGCTATATCTCGCGCTAACTCTCTCGCGCTAATTTTCTGCAACACCTCACGGCGTGTTCCCTTCAGCGAAGGTTGTCGCTTGCATCATGATGTCCGGCATCGATTCGTTCATTCGCTATTTACGCATTGAGCGAAACGCGTCGCCGTTGACTCTCAAGTCCTACTCGGAAGACCTCGACAGCCTGCTCGTCTACTTTGCCGAAGAAGTTGGTAACACTCCCGCTCCGGGCGAAGTCGATGTTGCTGCACTGCGCGGATACGTCGCATACCTACACGATTGCCAATACGCCCGCTCGACGATCGCCCGGCGGCTCGCCTGTCTGCGAAGCTTTTTCAAGTTCTGCCAACGCGAAGGACTTGCCGACAGCAACCCCGCAAAAGCGCTTCGCACGCCGCGGATCGGTCGCAAGCTGCCGCACTTTCTTTCGACCGAACAGGTTGCCAAGTTGTTGGAAACTCCGGTGGCCAATGAAGCATCGGGGCTTCGTGATCGGGCGATGCTGGAGACGATGTACTCCGGCGGGCTGCGGGTTGCCGAGTTGGTTTCATTGAATGTTGAAAGCTGGGACCGTGACGCCAACGTCTTGCACGTCATTGGTAAAGGACGAAAGGAACGCATTGCGCCGGTTGGCAGTTATGCTGCCCGAGCGCTTGCTGCATGGATCGAGGTGCGTTCCCCCTGTGACAATGCCCGCCCCGACGATGCCGGTGCGCTGTTTCTTAATCGCTTCGGTCGCCGTCTGACGACACGCAGTGTTGGCCGCATGCTCACCAAACACATCCAGGTGGCGGGACTGGAACGGATCACCACGCCGCACACGTTGCGGCACAGTTTTGCGACCCACCTGCTCGACGGCGGCGCCGACCTGCGCAGCGTGCAGGAGTTACTTGGTCATAAGAGTCTGACGACAACGCAAATCTACACGCACGTCAGCACCCGCCGCCTGCGCGAAACTTACGAGCAAGCTCACCCTCATGCTTCGCGAACCGGGTGAGCGTTGAACTTTGAACGTTGAACGTTCAACATTGATCTTTCAACGTTCCATCACTCATCACGCGGCAGGTGATTTCAATGCCCGACCAGGAACGCGCAATGCTCGCTTATGCGCAGCTTGCCGCGCTGTCGCAACAGAAGGGACAGCTGCCGAGTTGTGACAAGTTTCTCATATTGGCGGCCGCTGCGGGTTGCCGCGGCGGTTGGCCGGATGTTTCGGAGCGCTGCCGAGAATTGGTGCTATCGCACAATCCTGCGCACCTCATCAGAAATTCGGCCACGTTTGTTGAAACGATGAGAACGCCCGAGTTTGAACAGTTCCTCAAACAACTCGAACGATTCTGCAACCGCGAGAAGGCCGAACATTTGCTGACTGAACTTGGAATCGTCATTCCCATGCCGAACGCCGGTGACAGTCGAACGGTGGGAAAGATCGCGCACTCGCTTCTCGATTTCGAATAGTCCGTTGCGGGTCCGAAATCTGACAATGCCGAAAATAAAAACAGCGTGCCGACCCAATTGGGCGCGACACGCTGTTAATGCTTCGAAAGATCCCCGGACAATCGCAGGACATTTCGCCGTGCGACGATCGGTTCCCCGTTGAAAGCTTAGTCGTCGCAGCAGCTGTTACAGCAAGCCTGCGGACGGCAGCAAGTGACGGGAACCTGGCAGGTGACGGTTTTTGCAACCATTTTGCAAACCTGCACCTGGACTTCTTTTTCAACCGTATGTGGTACGCAAACCGTGTAGGTCTGAACCTGTTCTTTCGGCACGCACTTGTAGGTGCAGACTTCGTAGGTTCGGGTTCGTTTTTGCGGCACACACACCGTGTACTGAACTTCGCAGGATTTCTCTTCTTTGACCATCTCGCATCGCTTCACCGTGCAAGTGCGCGTTTCGGCTTTGCAAAGCTGGACCTGGTACTCGTATTCCTGCTCTTCTTTGACGTATTCACAAACCTTGACCGTGCAACTGCGCGTTTCGGGCTTGCAAACCTGGACCTGATATTCGTACTCCTGCTCTTCTTTAACGTATTCGCAAACCTTCACCGTGCAACTGCGCGTTTCGGGCTTGCAGACCGTCACCTGGTACTCGTAGGGCTGCTCTTCTTTGACGTATTCGCAGACCTTGTAGTTGCAGGTACGAGTTTCGGGCTTGCAGACGGTGACCTGATACTCGCAGGGCACTTCCTCAGACTTCTGCTCGTAGCAGGTGTACTCAACTTCTTTGTTGACGATTTTCGGAACCCAAACCCGACAGCAAACCGGCGGGCAGCAATCATTGCTTTGGGTAACTCGGGTTTCCCAGTGACCCTGGTCTTCGCAGACAGTATAGGTCTTAGTCACTGGAACCATCTTGCAAACGGTGCGAGTCGTCTGACGGGTCTCAACGTGAGGAACCATCACCGTGTACTCGCGAGTCATTTCTTTCCAAACCGGTTTGCAAACCGTGCGACTAGCCGTACGGGTTTCCGTGTGAGGAACCATCACGGTGTATTCGCGATCTTCTTCTTTCCAAACCGGCTTGCAAACTGTGCGGGTTGCCGTTCGGGTTTCACAATGCGGAACCATCACGGTGTACTCGCGCTGTTCGTCTTTCCAAACCGGCTTGCACACTGTGCGCGTTGCGGTTCGGGTTTCACAGTACGGAATCATCACGGTGTACTTGCGCTCTTCTTCACGCCAGACCGGCTTGCAAACGACATACGTCTGCGTGCGGGTCCGCGTTTCAGGAACCATCACCGTGTATTCCTGGGTGCACTGCTTCTTCTCCGCCACTCGTTCATAGTAGGTAACGGTTCGCTCGCGCTGTTCGTTACGATACTCGGTACACTGCACTTTCCGTGTCTCGGTCACGTACGTCGGTACGTAGACAGTTCGTTCAACTGTTTGTGTCGCACACGGAGCCGGAGCGCAACAGGCGTCTCCATGACCAAACGCATTGGCCTGAAATGCTCCGACAGTCAATGCGACTGCGGACAGGATGGGTAGCAAGATTCTTCGCTGCATGTTCAATTCTCCTTCCGATATTCGGAAACTTGAAGAGGTTGCTTTTTGACGAAAGATGAAATAACGCCTTCGTCGCCAACGTAGGGCAATTCTTGGGTGTGTTGTCGCGTTGTAGCCCGGAAGCCTCCCCTCCACTTGTCGTTATCGGATCACGAAGATTCTTGAACAATCAGCACTGTGGGGTAAATGGGACAAATGCAACCACTGGGCGGACTTTAAGGAATGGGACACCTTCATAAATAACATCGACTCTAGGCAAGATCAATGGTTACTACTCACCGGCGATTGGTATGGACTGGATTTGGTGATTTCGGTAGGAGCGTCTGGTAAGGAGTTTACCAGATGGTCGAATGTTTACCGAATGTCTCTGAACTTTCCCCGGATGAAAAAAC
>CAUZOL010000372.1:0-6653 GCA_963581435.1 Planctomycetota bacterium | reverse complement strand
TCCGCGGTTACGTCTCGACGCTCCGCAAAAACGACCTGAAAATCCTGGACGGCATCCAATCCGCCTTCCACCAGTCCCCCAACCTGCCAGCGCACATCTTCGTCACTGGGTAGTTACGAATAATCATCAACTCGCGACGGGACGACTTCAAATTGAGTGATTTTCGGGCATTCCTTCCAATGCCCCGACTGCCCTCACAGACAAAGCCGAAACAAAAAGATAAACCGAAGTTGCCGGTCGGACGAAATCTCAAATCAACCTCACCCGCGACACCCCGGTGATCATTGCCGTTAGCCGCGTCGGACCGGTGCTGGTATAGGGCCGTGCTGTGTCGGCCGAATTGATCAAGGTGTCCGCATCTCCCAAGCCGGAGTCCGCCGTGAACCGAACCTACGGCGCTCGCAGTGAAACAAACTATGACAGCATCCGGCAAATCGATTCGCGATGAAGTTCAGCAACTTGATGGGTTTGAGGTCTTCGATTGTATTGCAGCGAGAGTGCTTAATCATTTTGGTGTTCGATCGTTGTGCGACTATCACAAAGCCGAAGTCGCCGACCCCATCATCAGAGCCATCGCGCTTCGGAGCTTTGCGAATGAGGTGGAATCCGGATGCATTCATCAATATCTGTTCTGCCACTCGTTTGATGAAGCTGTGTACGCAAAGGACTCCCTTGAACTCATTGGTGAACGCCGACTGGCAGAGTTGCTCGGGTACGCCATGCCGTTGATGTCGGAAGTGCTTGCGGATGAGTCATGGCAAAAGTCCAGTGAGCTAGTAAAAAATCCTGAGTACCAGGACATCGAAGCCGATTTTCGTGAAGCGTACGACCTGATGGACCGTACCTTCTACGGCAGCTACGCAAACTTCATCAAGGCAAACCTCGACGTGTTCACGGAGTTTGACGATGATCAGAAATGCCGAGACACCCGGGAGCGGTTCCCCACCCAAACGGATCCCGAGGATGAAGCGGCGGAACAACGCGTATTTCGGATGCATCAAAAGTTCGTGGCCTGGCATACCACAAACAGGTCTTTGCTGTTTGGGGTCGCGTTGCCGGGATAATTTTCTCTACCGTTGCATTTGTTTTTGATTTTGGCCTTGGATGTGTTACATCGCTGGCCGCAGTGCTGATCACATTGCTGCTCTATCTCAGCTGGAGACCGAAGTTCTGAGTGTCCGAAAAGGGGACAGGCACCGAGTCGATGTTTGCCAGAAGAATGCTCGATATCTGAGTTCCGGCTTGCAGCCAGTCCCCTTTCCTCGCGTCTCATGAATCTTCCCCGCTAACCGGTTGTCATTGTTTGCGGTTTTCTTTTGGGCGGCAATGGGTACAATTCGCGTGAATGGCGATTGATGCCCATAGGGCCGTAGGAGAACTGCCTCAACTCGTGCAGCAGTTGCATGGGGCTGATGGTTTCGCCGGTGTGGTGGCGTCGCTCAAAGCGGGCGAGAGTGCCGCCATCGACGGAGCCTGGGGATCGTCGTGCGCGCTGGTCGCCGCAGCGTTCGCCGGCGAATTGCCGTCTGCGTCTTCTCCCCCTCTCCCCAATTCCCCCGCTCCCACACTCCTGGTCGTGCTGCCGCGAATTCACGATGTGGACGAATACGCCGTCGATCTGGAAGCGTTCCTCGGCGAGACGCCGTTGATCTTTCCCGCCTGGGAAACGCTGCCGCAGGAACAGGACGTGACCGATGCCGTCTTCGGCGGGCGGTCACGCGTGCTGCGGGCGTTGGAAGAGTCGCCGCCGCGGGCGATTGTCACCAGCTTGCCGGCGTTGTTGCAGCCGGTTCCCAGCCGTGCCGAACGACAACAGGCAACGCGGATGTTACGGGTCGGCGATGAAATCGACATCGATGCGTTTTTGTTGTGGCTGGTCGATCGCGGTTTCGCACGGGTGCCGGCCATCGAAGTGCCGGGCGAGTTCAGCATGCATGGCGGCATTGTCGATGTGTATCCACCGGATGCCATCGACCCACTGCGGCTGGAGTTCTTCGGCGACGAACTGGAGTCGATCCGCCGATTCGATGTCGAATCGCAACTCAAAGTGGATGACCTCGAAGAAGCCCCGCTGACATTGGTCGCCCCGGTGAATCCTGCGGATGGCGCGACCGCCGGCGAGCAATTCGTCGATGTCCTTCCGCCGGGAAGTTGGATTGTACTGTCGGAATTGCAGGACTTGGTCGACGAGGGCCAGAACTATTTGCATCGGCTGAACGAGCCGCGCGGGTCATTCAGCGTCGAAGCAACAATGTCGAGTTGCACGAAGCATCCGACGGTGACTGTCGCCGCCATTTCAGCCGACAGTCTGGAGAAAACCTGCCATTTGCGGATCGAATCGATCGAACGCTTTGCCGGCCCACGGAACGAAGTGCTGGAAGAGTTGGCGGGCGTTGTCGGCCGCGACGAACGTGTCTTGATTGCCTGCCATAACGAAGGCGAACGGGAGCGGCTGTCGGAGTTGCTCACCGAATCGGAGATTTCAATCGGCGCGGGCGTGCAGCTATGCATCGGCAACGTCACGCGCGGTTTTCGTTTCGTCCGCGAACGGTTGGTGGTGTTGAGCGACCACGAACTGTTCGGCCGCACCGACATTCGACGGGCCGTCGGCAAACGCAAACTCGAAACACGGACCATCGACAGCTTTCTCGAACTGCGCGAAGGCGATTTGGTGGCGCATCTCACGCACGGCATCGCCCGCTATCGCGGTATGAAAACTCTGGAAAAAGAAGGAAATCGCGAAGAGCATCTGGTTTTGGAATTCGCTGGCGGAATTCGCGTTTTCGTGCCAACTTCGCTGATTCACCTCGTGCAAAAGTACGTTGGCTCGGCAAAAATCGCCCCCAGACTTTCCAAGCTGGGCGGCAGCGCCTGGGCGAAGAAGAAGCAAAAAGCGGCCAAGTCGGTAATGGACCTGGCCAGCGACATGGTGCAACTGCAGGCCAAGCGCGCGGCAAAAATCGGAATCGCCTATCCCCCCGACAGCCATTGGCAGCGCGAATTCGAAGCCTCGTTTCCTTACACGGAAACCGAAGACCAACTGCTGGCGATTGGCGACTTCAAAGGCGACATGGAACAGCCGCGACCAATGGACCGGCTGATTTGCGGCGACGTCGGTTTCGGCAAAACCGAAGTCGCCATGCGGGCCGCGTTCAAAACGATTGAAGCGGGGCGGCAGGTTGCCGTGCTGGTGCCGACAACCGTTCTCGCCGAGCAACATCACCGCACGTTCAGCGAGCGAATGGCCGAGTATCCGGTCACCGTCGAATCGCTGTCGCGGTTCAAGACGAAGAAACAACAGAAGCGAATTCTGGAGGGAATGGAAACGGGCGGTGTCGATCTGGTCATTGGCACGCATCGGTTGATTCAGAAAGACGTTCGATTCAAAGACCTGGGATTGCTGGTGATTGATGAAGAGCAGCGATTCGGCGTCGAAGCGAAAGATATGCTGAAACAGTTGCGGTTAGAAGTTGACGTGCTGACTTTAAGCGCCACGCCAATTCCCCGCACGCTGCATATGGCCGTGCTGGGTATTCGCGACATCTCCAACCTGACGACGGCACCACAAGCGCGGCAGGCAATTTCGACCCGCCTTTGCCGGTTTGACGGCGAACTGATTCGCAACGCGATTGTCCGCGAGTTGAATCGCGGCGGACAGATTTATTTCGTCCACAACCGCGTCTACAACATCAAGTCGATTGCCGACCGCATTCAGACGATTGTTCCCGAAGCACGAATTGGCATCGGCCACGGCCAGATGAGCGGACACGAACTCGAAGAGGCGATGCTCAATTTCGTCATGGGAAAAATCGACGTTCTCGTCTGCACGACGATTATCGAAAGCGGATTGGATATCCCCAACGCGAACACGATTCTCATTCACCAGGCAGACAATTACGGACTGGCCGACCTGCATCAGTTGCGTGGTCGGGTGGGACGGTCTGCGCATCGGGCGTACTGTTATCTCGTTTTAGAAGACGGCCGAACCGTAACGCCAATTGCCGCCAAACGTCTCAAAGCCATCGAAGAGTTCAGCGAGCTGGGGGCCGGCTTCAAAATTGCGATGCGCGATCTGGAGATTCGCGGTGCGGGGAACATTCTCGGCACCGAGCAAAGCGGCCACATCGCCGCCGTTGGGTACGAGCTGTATTGCCAACTGCTGGAAAACGCCGTTCGAGCGATGCGTAAACAACCGCTGCGTGAACACAAGCACGTGGCAGTCGATCTGCCGCTGAACGCCTTTTTGCCCGACGACTACGTCCCGGTCGGTCGTCATAAGATCGAGATGTACCGGAAACTGTCGGATGTGCGCAATCTGGATGAGATACAGCGATTGCGAGAGGAGTTTCGTGACCGTTTTGGTGCACCGCCTCCGCCAGCGGCGAGACTCATCGAGATTAAGGAATTACAACTCGCAGCACAGTCGTGGCAAATCGATGAAATTCGTCGTGAAGGCCGGTTCGCAGTCTTCGGATACCGGGATCCAGAGAAGATACGAAGTCTGGCTAAACACTGCGGGGCCGATTTGCGTATCGTCGATGATCGTTATGCCTACCTACCGCTCGCTTCGGAAGATATTGGGCCGGACGAATTGTTCGATCATATCAAATCGATGTTGCGGCCATCTTAGTCGCCCGCGTATAATCCGCCGCTCTTTGGTCCCCTCCTGTCGAGATTTCCTCTCGAACTTGCCGATATTGATAACGTGGCGATCTCTCCGCCCAAACCGGCGTGCCATATTTCGGCCACTCAATCCTCAGCATACTCTCGGAATTACCTCATGCGGAATACAACCGTCGTGCTGCTTGCTGCCCTGTCGTTGGCTGGTTGCAACAAACTGAGTACCGTCAAGGTTGATAACCCCGTGTTGGGGCCGCCCCCGCCGCGGGTTGCGTTGGCACAATCGACCGAGCGCCGCAGCGACATCACGCCGCGACCTTTCGGCGGAGATGAGACGTCGGAAATCAGTCAGGTGTCGATCGAACAGCCGACGACGCCGACGGGTGAATTTCTGCATGGCAGTCAGGTCGTCGCGACGGTGAACAATGCCCCCATTTTCGATTCCGAAGTTCTCGAACGCTACGGGCTTCAACTCGATAAGGCGTCGCGCGAATTATCGCCCAAGGAGACACAACAACTGCGACGGCAATTGATCCAGCGAGATTTACAGGGTTACATCGATCGCAAGTTGTTGGTGCAAACGCTGCGATCTACGCTGAAGAAAGAGCAAGTCGAAATGCTCGATGCGCACCTCAACGGACTCTTCGAGCAGGAAGTCAATCGCTTGAAGGGCGAGATGAAAGTGAACACACGGCACGAGGTTGAACTCAAGTTGGCAGAGCAGGGAACCTCGCTGGAGAACCTGCGAAATTCATTCGCCAACCAACGCATGGCGATGGAGTATCTGGGGGCGAAAGCGCAGAACCTTCCCGAATCGGGACGGCCGGACATGTTGCGATATTACGAAAAACACATCGACGATTACACCACTCCCGCGCAGGTCAAGTGGCAACAGATTGTCGTCTCGTTCGACAAACATGGTGGAAAACGCGGGGCACTCGCCGAGCTGGAAAAACTGATCGATGAATTGAAGGCCAAGGCCGACTTTGGCGAAGTTGCACGCAAATATTCCGATGGTGTGACGGCAGAATCCGGCGGCCGTTGGGATTGGACGCAGAAGGGCAGTCTCGCCGACAAGCGGACCGAAAAGGCACTGTTCGAGCTTCCCGAGGGTAGCATCAGCCAGGTCTTCGTCGGCAAGAATGACTACCAGCTTGTTCGCGTTGTCTCGCGTCGACAGACACGACAAATTCCTTTCGCCAAAGTGCAGGACGAAATCAAAGGCAAGCTGAAGAAAGAACAGCGCACAGAAGCGACGAAGAATGTGCTCGAAGAACTTTACGCCAATGCCGTGATCGATACGATCTTCGACAAGCGGTAGATTTGCGAAAGCCAGTCAACCCACCTGCGATTTTTTCATAATCGCGCTGGCTCGCGGTGCGACTCCCGGCGTACTTACTTCGAATCCGGCATGCCGAGACCCAGCCACTCGTCGTAGTCTTCCAGGAAGAAACCCATGCCGTCGGCGGCGAGCGCGGTTGTTTTATACATTATCCAGCGCAGAAACTTCGCTTCTTCCTCTTTAGAATGCCAGGATTTGATCTGCTCCATCGACACGTAGACGCGCCCCTGATCGACCAGCAAATCCTCGGACAGCACTGTTTCATCACCCGGAATGGACGCTTTTGTCTCGACGCGTGGCGGGAAGTCAATTGTGGCGTCGTCGTCTGGCCCCGGTTCTTCCAGGATGAACTTCAAATCGCATTGCGGACAGCGGGCTGGCCGCCCGAGAATGCGACGATTCGTAACGATCAGCGAAAACCCACACTTCGGACACGGGATACTCAATGGAGCCAAAGTTCTCGCCTCGTATGTGAAACGCGGATAGCCCAGCATCACGCTGGAATCTCGTCAGCACAGCCGTTGCTAACCTGTTGAATTCTACAGCACAAACACCTCGCTGTCTCTTAGAACGTGTCTTCAAACGGTCTTTACTGGTTAGCTAATCGTCGGGACATCAGGTTGATCATGGCGATGTAGATCATGGCTTCGCTGGATGCGGTGGTCTTTTCATAGTCTTTGGAATGGCGGCG
>CAUZOL010000371.1:0-6749 GCA_963581435.1 Planctomycetota bacterium | reverse complement strand
CTCGCTGAACGAACGCCGAGTTCGATTGCTTGCCAATTGCTGTTTCTTGCTCATTCAAAGTTCCTCCAAAAATAGTTTACGCTCGAATTCCAGTGTCCACTATTTCTGGGGAACTCCAGGTTGAAATGCCTCAGCGTTATACTCTCTTTCGATTCACGCCCTGTCTAGTCGGGGGGGCGAAACCCTGTTTGAATGACGCACAGGGCCAAACGGTCGTTCCCTTTGGAGTAGGAATACGTCGCCAATCCCAACAATTTGGCCGGTCCGCTTGCGGAATGCGGTTTCAATCTATGGACTACAAATACCGAACGGAAATCTAACCCGAATGAACGATCTGCCCAGAATGCCGATAATCGATTGCCATACGCACGTCTTCTGTTGGGGCGAGAATCCCGATGAGGGATTTCTTTCGCAAAAGACGCGGCGGGCGTGGTTGACCCGGTTGATCATGTATCTCACCGGGCTGAAGCACGAAGCGGGCGATTCGATCAGTAAGAAGATTCGCAATCGGCTGTTGCGGCACGTGCGCACGTCACAGCTCGATGCCGCCGTCGTACTCGCACAGGACGCCGTCTATCGCGAAGACGGATCGCGCAACGATGACGCGACACACTTCTATGTCTCGAACGATTACGTCTTGCAACTGGCCGACGAATGTCCGCAAATTTTAGCCGGCTGTTCCATCAACCCGGTTCGCCGCGACGCCCTGCGGGAACTGGAACGCTGTTACGCCGCCGGTTCGCGGCTCATCAAAGTGCACACGGCCATTCAGGGAGTCGATCCCGGTTTGGCGCGATTCGATTCGTTCTACCGACTGGCGGCCGAACTAGGTGTGGTGCTGATGTTTCACACCGGCTACGAACACTCTTGCACCGTCGTTTCGCAGCAATTCACCGACCCCAAGCGGTTAGCGCGGCCGCTTGATTTCGGCGGGAACGTCATCGCCGCCCACTGTGGTACGTGTGCGTTCTTCGACCGTGAAGATTACTATCCCAACTTCGTCGAGATGATGCACCGCTACGACAACCTGTACGGCGACACGGCGGTGATGGCCAGTTCCGTCCGCTGGACCGCTTTGAGTAAACTCAGCTTGGAAGACGAATCACTGAAAAGCCGCATCCTGCACGGCAGCGATTATCCACTACCGCCGGGGCGACTGCCGTATCTCAAACGGACGGGATTGTTCCCGCCCGAACGACAGAACCCGCTCGATCTCGATCTGAAAATCAAGCAATCGTTCGATTACAGTCCGCATTACGCCAGCCGCGCCGCCGAACTTTTGGGACTGCGAATGGATGACAAAACCATGACACAGCAACTCGTTCCCAAGCTCCAGCTTGGGAACGCCCACACTCGAAGCTCTGCTTCGATCGGTTCACCACACGCCTCCGAGCGAAGCAGAGCTTCGCGATGATGGGGCCAAGTGGTTTCACTCTGGCAGACACTATCGGCTAGAATCCAGCATCACAGCAACGGTCACCAATTCCCACGACGGAGGCTGGGTGTGTCACCCGATGAGATCAGTGCCGGAGCCAGAACGGTTGTCGACGTCGCCGAACATTTCGAACGGCTGAAGCAACGGGCGCGAACACTTGGCGAAGCGGCCGCTTCGAGTCACCGCGGTTACTTCACACCCACCGAAGATGAACAGGCGCGGCATCTGCATGTCTCGTATTGGCAATCGCGAAACGCGCTCATCGAGGTTGTGCTCTCGTTTCACCACGATGAAACACTTTTCGATGAACTGCGGCCCGCCGGCTTTCTCGTCGCCTATGCCGGGGCGTTGGTGCTCGTCGATGCCGCCCGGTTTCTGCGCGAAGCATTCCACGAACGGCACGTTGTTCGCGACAAACTAAACGAGCCTGCCCCGCAGTTCGGCATTCCCGAAGGAACTTACGACCGCGTCCAAAAGTCGCTGACCAGTCCGGTCCATGCCTGGCATCTGTATCATGCGGCCCGATATTTCGAGGAACATGAGGCCGAATTGAAATCGGTGGCGGCCGACGATCAACTCGCCCCGCTGATGGAAATCATCGAACGCCTGCAGGCACGAATTGATGTCAGCATCGGCCGCTACGCGTTGGCCCGAACCCGCGTTCTCACACGAGAGTTGAGAACCACCGTCACCCGCGACCTCTTATTCCGCGCAATATACGGACTGCAGAAAGCGGTCTCGCAACTCATCTCCGACATCTCCACCAAGTCAGACCACAAACCCCAACTGCCCGCCGGTGTCGAAAACGAATTGCGCGGAATCCTCAAACCGGGCGATGTGCTTATCACCCGCAAAGAACACGCGCTAACCAACTATTTCCTCCCCGGTTACTGGCCACACGCCGCGTTGTATCTGGGGAACGAACAACAGTTGACGGCGCTCGGGATCGAAACACACAAGAACGTCGCCCCCCGTTGGCGGCGGTTGCTCGGTCTCGACAAGAAAGAGCCGCACCGCGTGTTGGAAGCGATGAAAGACGGCGTCCGACTTCGCTCGCTGGCATCGCCGTTTGCCTCCGATGCTTTGACCGTGCTGCGGCCGCAACTCAACGAAGCCGACGTCGCCGAAGCACTCTGCCGCGGCATGTTTCACGACGGTAAAGCGTACGATTTCGATTTCGATTTCACGCGGGCCGACCGGCTGGTGTGTACCGAAGTCGTCTATCGCAGTTACGAAAACGTGGGCGGCGTGCAGTTTGAACTCACACCCCGTGCCGGCCGATTGACGCTCGCCGCCGAAGACCTCATCCGCATGGCCTTCGCCCGGCAACACTTCGAACCGCTCGCCGTCTTCGCGCCGTCGCATTCGCCGAAATTGCTGTTGGGCGAAGAAGCGGAAAAAATAATTCGCGCGACGATGGAACCGTCCTAACCATTTAGCCGGCTGGCTTGCCCGCCGTGGTCTGCGCGGCGAAGCGCCACGCCCCGCAAGCGGGGCGGCTAAATAATGTTTACGCTTCCATGTTTCCTTGCACGGTCGCCGTTGACTCTGCAACATCGATCAACTTCTGCACCGCGCCGCTCACCAGATTGTTTTGCACCAGGTTGTCGCGGCTCTTCCCCGTCACGCGAATCGCCTGCTGCATCAAATGTTTCTCGCGGCGGTCGGCGATGCTGTTGCCGGACACGCGGCAGCGCTCGCAGTTGTGCAGTTCGATGCCGCGCACGAAGGGGTCGGTGATTTGACAGTCGCTGACCGCCGTATCACGGCAGCGCACGAGTGCGATGCCGGCCCCGCTCTCCACGTTTCCTGCACCGAGTCGATGGGCAACCAGCCCGGTGATCGTTGACGCATCGCAGTCTTCCAGCCGGACACCATCGCGACGCGGATCGCTGTCCAAGCCGCGCCAACAAATGGTATTTGTTCCCATCGCGATGCCGGTGCAATCGCTTGCCAGCAGCGAGAATTCGTCGCCGTCGTACAGCGTGTTGCCGGTGATTGTGACCCGCGAGACGTGCCACAATTCAATGCCGCGCGTCTGGCTGCCGATGACGTTGCCGGTGATGGAAATCAACACCGCGTTCGCCAATGGCTTGGTTGGTCCGCCCCAGATGCGAATGTTCGCTCCGCCCGGCTGCACGGTTGCCTGAATGGTGTTGCTGGCAATCGTGACTTCGCTGATCTTTCCGGTCGGGGCTTCAAACCAGATTTCAGCACCCGTCGGTTCGTCGTTGGGCGATTTGTCCTCGCCGGGCCGATTGTTGTACTCGATGTCGTTGCCGGTAATCTGCAGGTTGTGAATGTCGCCCTTGTACGAGCGGATGCCCGCCTTCTTGTTGTAGCTGATGTGGTTGCCGCAGATAATCATCTGGTGCAGGTTGCAGTCGTCGAAGAAGACGCCGTACTCGTGGTTGTCGTAAATGTGCGAGTCGGCCAGCAGAAAGTTGCGGTTGCGTTCGACCAGATGAACGCCATGTTGGCAGTTGCGAATCAGCACCCGCGAAATCGTCGCCTGCATCGTCTTTTGCAGTTGAATGCCGATCGCCTCGGGATGCTCGCCGAGAATTTCGACGTCGGTAATCATCGGAAAGCGTTCGTCGTTCCAGGTGTGCGGTTTGACCGAACCGGGATCGGCCGTCCCCTGGTGATCGCCGACAAACCGAATCGCCGGCCCGGCTCCCGCCATCACAATCCGCGACGTCCCCGCTTCACCCCGCACCGCCCCGTAGCCCTGCTTGGTGAGGTCGAACACCAACGGCCGCGTGATCCGGTACGTCCCCTTATTCAACCGCAACACGCCATCGCCCGCCGCCAAAGCATGCTGCAACGCGTCGGTATCATCAGCCTTCCCATCCCCGGCCGCACCAAAGTTGAAGACATTCGCCATCGGTTTGCTTTCGCGTGAGTTGTGTATCTGGGTTGGTTAGTCCTTCAACGTAGAGATGGCGAGCCGCCGGTGTCAACCGGTTGGTAGTTTGATGCACCACACGACACCCGCAAACTCCGAAGCGGTCGCTTGAAAACAGACCGTCGAATGATTCTACTACCGGGATATGGTCGTTTGTGTAGTCGTGTAGCAACGTGTCATTGATGTCGGTTGGTGATTCGCATCAGGCCGAGTCTGACCTACCTCACTTTTTGCGTCCGACTCAGGGAAATAGCCGATGACCGCCAACCGCTTCCTTCTTTCTTCACCTATTGAAATGCTCGACAAGGCGAAAAGAGAGCTGAAAGCGATGGAGGCAGAACTGTCGGCCGATTCCATTTTCAACTGTTTCGTCACCGCCTATCACGTCATGGACTACGTAAAGGCGCTGGGCACTATTTCACAGCCCGCGATTGACGCGATGTACGCGGATGGTAATTTTGATTTGTGCAGGTTCATTTGCAATCGCGGCAAACATCTGAACGTCACGCGAGACCCGAAGAATGTAGCTATTCGTGAGGACGGTGGGTCAGGTTTCTTTGGCTTTGGCCCAATTGGCGGCGGTCCGATGTGTAGTCTCCCTGAGTGGCGGTTCTATTGTGATGACGAGGAGGTTCGCCCGATAGAATTGGCTGAAAAAGTGATAAAGCGCTGGGAACTGTTCTTTGCCACTAACGGCATCACCTGAGTAACGTAGGGTGTGTCAAAGCGCAGCGGCGACGCACCGCGGTGATCGAGATGGCATCGAACTTCACCGACGATTCTGGCGTGCCTGCCATCAGCGCCTTGGACGTTCGCACGTCGTTCGGGCAATGCGGTGTGTCGATGCTGCACTTTGATGCACCCTACCCTGTTACATCAGAAAGGATGGACTCTAATGTCTACCAGATACGGTGACTATCTCATCGGCGGACGTCTAGAGGACGTTATCGCCCTCATTCAGGTCCTTGGCTTGGACGAGCACGCACATCGAAGTGAAAGCGGGTTGCATCGTGAGTTGCAAGGAGTGCCGATGTCTGCAACGACGTGGGCAGAAATTGCGGCTTCGCATCCTGAGTTTTTTCGCGCCGCGAAAAAGGGTGAGCATCCAATTTCCCTGGTGTCTCGCCATGTGTCGGACGACAGCGCTGGGCGTGAAATCACCGTGGAGTTCATTCAGCAATTACTTCACACAGCCGTGACGATCCACGATTGCCAGGTCAAGAGAAGTCAAAGGTGGGCATTGTATCTGCCGATTTGGGGCGCGTTCATTACTGGTGTGTTGGCCATTATTGCGGCTGTAATCAACCTGTTGTCAAATGGCGGCAGAGCATCTGGCGGATAAATGCGGCGGGGTGGCTGTGGTCGTAGCGTAGCCCACAGACGGGTGCTTCATTCGTGACGCTGTTTTCGACCGTCCGCTCAATCGCCGGTGTCGGTGCATGAGCGCGAAGAAAACATCCACGGCGTGTCCTCTGGGCGCTCCCGTTGGTCGATCCCAGAGACCCGTCGGCATTTGGTGAACCGGACACAATTGAGTAGGGAATCCCAATGTCAAAGCTGAAAACACAAATGAACGATGCCAGCGTCGATAAGTTTCTTGCCGGCATTAAGGACGACCAGAAACGCAGCGATTGCCTGACCGTGCTCGAGCTGATGAAGGAGCTGACGGGGGAGCCGGCCGTCATGTGGGGAAAGACAAAGGTCTGTTTCGGTAGTTTTCACTATCGTGGCAAAACGTCCGAGGGAGACTGGTTCCATGTCGGTTTCTCGCCCCGTAAACAGGACCTGGTTCTCTACCTGCATTGCGAATTGGAGAAGCAAACCGCCTTGCTGGAAAAACTGGGAAAGCACAAGATCGGTAAGTCATGTCTCTACATCAAAAAGTTTGAAGACGTCCACGTACCGACGCTAAAGAAGCTGATCAAGAAGGCCTACAAATCTCCAGCTATTGCCGGCGCCATCATCGACTAGCTGTGGATTGTACCGGCAGGGTGGCTGTGTTCGTAGCGCAGCGGAGCCCACAGACGGGTGCTTCATTTGTGTCGCTGTTTTCGACTGTCCGCTCAATCGCTGGTGTCGGTGTTGACACATCAGCGCGAAGACAACATCCACGGCGTTTCCGCAGGGGGCTCCCGTTGATCGACCCCAGTAACGCCGGTCACGCTGAAGCTTGATCGACTTTGACTCCGCGAAGTAGCAGCAGCCCATACAGGGCAAGCGGCAAATGGACGAGGATTCGTGCTGCTGCATATTCGGGAGTCCACTCCGGAGCGGGCTCCCCCAGGGCAATCGCACGTTAAACTGCTGCAAAACCAGCGTAGATGTCATCGAGGACGCTCTCGTCCCAGCCTGCGCGGAGCCGTTTGCCGCGAATGTTCTCTTTGATCGTCGTGTCGCGTTGGAGAA
>CAUZOL010000370.1:0-6763 GCA_963581435.1 Planctomycetota bacterium | reverse complement strand
TGACGCTCGTCGTCGAAGGACGTTCCTTCCAAGACGGAATTCTGCAGGAATTCGCCGCTTAGAAACATTTTCATAACACAACAATTGACAATAGCTCTTCTTCGCATCGTCAACCAGTATCCACGTTGCGACAAACGCTTTGTTAATGTGTTGAATCACCAG
The DNA here is from genome assembly GCA_963581435.1 of Planctomycetota bacterium. Taxonomy (GTDB): domain Bacteria; phylum Planctomycetota; class Planctomycetia; order Planctomycetales; family Planctomycetaceae; genus JABISG01. The sequence continues at coordinate 6,601 of CAUZOL010000370.1, read as the reverse complement.
CGGCTCGGAGAGCAGACCTGCTCTCAGGTCGGTTCCGCTGGGTCAACAGCTTTGGTCGTCGAGATCGCCCCACAAGACGATTGCAAGAATCGGACGATTCTGTTTCCGGGCCTCTTCGAGGGCCCTTTCCGGCTTCACCCAATTAATGTCGGCAAACTTGAAGAACGTTCCCTTTAACTTGCGGCGAGCCTCCGTCAAGGTGATTTGCTGCGACAAGCCGTCTTCTTTCCAGACTGCCGGGCGACCGCCTGTCAATTCCATATAATCGAGGTGCACAATGTCGATTAACGCTTCGCTGGGCAGGACGGCAGTCAGCGTCGCGTTCAGGCTCGTGTTCGTCGGCACCGAAAGTGAAAACGCCTCGACTTGGCGTTTCTTTCGGTTGATCAACATTCGGCCTTCGAAATACGCCGGCGTCAGGTAGATTCCGGGGGCGAGCACAAACTCGGCGTGGACGCGCGCGAGAATATCGTATTGCGTGTCCGAAACCCCCAGCAACACCCCAAACGCACCGTTCGGACCGCTTCGGCGACCCGGCGCTCCGAGCCTCATGGAAGCCCCGGAATGAAACTGCTTCATGAAGGGCGCAATGCGATTCAAATCGATATCCCAAATCTGTCCCGGCTGCTCGAACGTCTGGGGAAGAAACCCTGAAAGATCGTGTGCGGAATAATTCCGGAGAGGTGTCTTGACGGCAAACACATCAAATGGCCCGCGGAACTGTTGAGGGAAATAACCCTCTGAAAACCCGCGCCCTTTGCCGATCGGAGAACAGACTGCTTTCACTGTCAGTGATTGATTTGCCATCGCCGGATGCACGTCACCTCGGAATCCAACCTGCACGTCGCTACCACGATTTGTCAGCACTGACGCAGTTCCGTCAGTGGCGGATGCTGCAGGAGATGCAACTGATGGCTTCGATTTCATCCCCCAGGGGCCTTCGGTTTCTTGTGAACACCCTGGCAGAAACACGAGTAGAAGGACAACTCCCGATTTAGACATTGTTCACCTCCCGGCGGCCGCGATAGCGCGCCACCCTGACTTGGTTTGATGGGAAAAAGAAAATGGACAACAGGCCTCAAAACGAGATACCATCAGAGCGATAAAATGCGATTCCAAAGATTTCTGGAATCCATCCGCTGGATTTATTCCGAATTAGACTGGGTTGCAGCGTGCGATCTGGGTTCTTTCCGTGGAGTGCCAGCCATTCTCAAAACTCGCATAGTGACAAGAAAACGGAGACTCTTCCCGACGTGATTCGGGAAGCACAATTATGGTTTTCCGACAACGGATAGTTTCCGACGTCAGAACGATTTGAGAGGATTCGGCATCGCCCGTTCTGCATCCTGCCGCGAAAGATCATGTAAATCCGATTTTCAAGGCATCTTGTTTTATCTCAGCGAATTGAGTCGAGCCAACTTTTGCGCCTGCTGTCGATGCTTCATTGCCAGATCAGGCCTGCCGATTCTCGCGTAGGTCTCAGCCAGCAGTGCGTGAAGTTCCGGACGGTCCGATCGAATGGCCAATGCCTTCTTGAACGCGAGTATGGCTCCTTCCGGATTATTGTTAAGTGCGCGGCATTCGCCCAGCGTTTGCCAGTCGATGTCGTTCATGCGCAGTTCGGTCAGTTGCTGAAACATGGATTCAGCATTCCGGTTATTTTGAGCCTGGAGCAATGTGTCACCCAGAACTATCAGTAAATTGACTCTCGCACCTGCTGAGATTTCTTTCTTCGAGAGGGTTTCCCTGGCTAGTCTGATACTTCCGTCCGCGCTTTGTTCCCAAAGCGAACGGGCCAGACTTGATGTCACCTCCGCGTCTCGAATTCCTGCGTCGTAGACGCGGGTGAGAAGCCGAAAGGCCTTCTCGCGATGCGAGCCATCCGTACGATTTCCGGAAAGGTCCGACGATTCGAGATACGCCAAGCCCAGACAACGGTCGCGATCGAGTTGTGACATCCGAGAAACATCACCGACCGGTTTCAGGTTGACGTCGGCGAGTTGCTTGGGCGAGTATTCCATGAGGTGCTCGAGCCCGATGCGGTGGTGCGTAAATGCGAAATGGGGAATCTCGGTATCGACACGAGGCATGTGACAGAAAATACAGTCGTTTTTGGGGCTTTTTGCCAGCCGCTGCGGTTCAGGCAGTTGGCAGCCACCATCACCTTCGTGGCAGGACATGCACTTGGAGCGGAAGTAGGCAATCCGTTCTGGTATTGTCGGCTTGTCGTGCGGGTTGTGGCAGGTTGTGCATGTCAAGTCTGTCGATTGGGTGTAACAACGACTGCGACGCATCTGTTCGAAGTGGCCGGTGACTTTCATTGATGAATCGGGGTCGTCCTGACGATAGTCGATCCGAAAGTCGGTTAGGGGCAATCCAGGCCTGAATTCATTGGGGTGCCTTCCGCGAACATAAACCGTTGCCACACCCCGTAGATGGCAGCGAGCACAGATCGCTTCATTCAGCGTTCTCGAGAGTCTTCCCGGATGGACAATCGTAAGGTCCGGCTCTTTTTCGTCCACGTTGTTCCGGTTCCGGTGCGCGACATGTAGCGAACCGGGGCCGTGGCAACTCTCGCAACCGATTTTTTGTTCGTGGATTTTGAGTCGATAAGGACTCCCTCCTTTCGGTTCCACGCGTCCTGCGTGGCAGATAATACACCCTTGGTCAATGGCGCGAGAAAAACTCCAGTGACGTGGTTGGTCATAACCGGGTGAAAGTCCCCACGACTTTTTCGAGGCATACCACGTGATGGGAGACTCAAACAAATATCCCTCAGTTTTTATGAGATAGCTTCGGGAATGATGGCCCGAACCGATTGTGTGAGCGACGGGGTGATCCGCCAGGACAACTTCGTCTGGCCCGTCCAGGATGAATTCCCGATGACGGAGTTTCCCGTCCTTACGGTACACCTGGTAAGTTCTGCCTGATTTCTCATGCAGAAATGTCACGTCGGGGGGTTCCTCGGCCACGTTCACGTCGCCCAACGCTCGGCTGTGAGCTGTCCTCAGAAACGACTGATTTTCATCGTCGTGGCACTCCACACACGCCTGGCTGCCGACGTAGTTGGCTTTCGACGACGTGTTCAGATAGGGGCTGCTGGAGATTCCCGGTCGGGAAGGCGTCTGTTGCGATTGTCGTTCGGTTTTGGGAAACGAGGGGGGCAGGGGCTCGTGTGAATTCCGAAGGGCAGTCCACACGCCACCTGACGCCAGTGCGACAACCAGGAACACGAGCGCGAACCGCCTACGTTTGCGAAAATCGGGCATTTTCTACGCTCAACACCTCTCCGATGTGCGGCTTGCAGCTGTCGCGCACGATTCATCGCTTGTCAGGGTTGCCCTCTTCAGGGGGGTGCCACATTGTGGAATTCACGGGGTGGAAAAGGTCCCAAGCAGCAGCATCAGAAACGATACCATGCAACCGGGTCAGTTCCTTGCCTTTCAGCGGTCCACTCTCAGCCGCGCCTGTCAGAAAATTCCAGTGTGATCCCGTTTCGCGGTCGTTAAGTTCACCGGGAGAGCCTTCAAACGTCAGCATCTTTCCTTCTACGATCCGATTGTAGATCACTGCGGTATATGAGGGCTGATGGAAAATGACCAACACGGTCAGTTTGCCGAACATGTCGTTGACGACGGGATGATCATACAATGTTGAAATATCCCAAGTTCGCGAGCGTCCATCCTGGCTCAGACCAACGATATGCCCACGGTCACGGTCCATATCGGCAAGCACGTACATTGGGGATGTAGGAGGCATGATGCAGACCGTCGTCTCTGGATGCTCCGACTTCCAGGTTTTCCAACTGGTCATCACCGACGGAATCGGTGTTAGTTTCTCTCCCTGCAACGGGCCTTTCATCGCCTCACCGAGCATATGCGCCCACGAGCTTTCCGACTCAGTGTCGATCATCACCAGGCTCCCCTCCCACAGCTTACCGGAGACGCCCAGCGTCAATGTTCGGCCGTTGACTTTTCTGGCATACACGATGCCGTTGTGGCAGAGATATCACCAGGTGGCGGCAATCGCGCGACCTCCCAAGGAGTCGTTGAACACTTCCCGCTCCGGGCCGGTCATCATATTCAAGGGATACGCCCGCGCTTCGCCGTTGATTTCCACGGCGAGAACTATCTCGTCGTCGTCAACTTTGCCGACCGCCTGCTTTACCGAAAGAATCTGAAAGTCTTTGACGAGCGGCGGCCTGGGTACGACTTTCACGGGATAGAAACTTTTGGGGCTGGGCAGGTTGTCGGGGCCGATCGCGTGCGCTTCCATTTCGCGAGATAAAGCCAAACCAGCTTGGCGCTTCCGATAGTCCCCGCCCCAAGAGATCAGATACGCCCCACAGACGGCAGCCAGACTTGCGACCGACACGAGCAATAAAGCTCGTTTGAGGGAGAAAGGTTTCGGCTGCCTGAGGGTTTTGTTCTCGGGTAGCTCCTGAGCCGATGTCATGGGATTCGCTCCGCAAAAAATTCCGCGGGGTAAAGATCATTAGCAGGGGTCAACTCGCGAAGCGAAAACGAACCATATTATTTCCTAACAGACCGCAAATTTATTTGCTTCCCGTCAGCGTGAAATCGGCGCTGGATGTCCCTCCCGTCGGAACGTTGAAGGTGAGTTTCGATTTCTCCACATCGCTAAACTCTACGGGAATGAGTTGTTTCGGTCCGACGTCAACAGCGTCTAAATCTCCCCCTGCGGCGGCCTCGAACTGCCCCTCGTCCATTCCCTCGTCCGGATCCATCTCCATCCCCGCTTCTCCTTCAATCTTACTGATTGTCACCAGATTTTCGCCGACGACGGCCCCTTGCGCTAATGTGTACTTGCCGTCATCGTCCGTCTTGCCATATCCGACGAATTCCTTTCCGATGAAGCTGACTTCGGCTCCAACGACCGGATCTCCATCCAGGGTTACGGTCCCGGAAACGGACGCGGTGTCCGGTGCATCCGGACCGCTTTCACCGCATCCGCTGAAGAGAGCAATCCCGCCGACAATCAGCCAACCAAACAGCATTCGTTGCATCTTCGTCTCCTCAGTGTGAAATGACACCACTGCCGAACGAGAGAGGCGAATACGCTGCGCTCACCCTGCAATGATTCGTAAGACCAGTTGCTGACATCGAGTTGTGTGGGTGGAAAGCCACTGACCAAGCCGCGACGGGACCGGACTCTCAATCGTCGGAAACAAGAACGTTCCCAGATGGTCGCGGCCCAGAGACTTTCATTTTTTACAGGCTCCCAATCAAACCACGCGAGACCGAGAAAGAAAGATCTTTCCCGGCCTCACATGAATGGGCCTTTCGCGGTGGGGCCGTCTCTAGTAGGTTCCGACAACCTGATTGTCGTGAGCGTAATTCAGCATACAATATGTGAAGTAGTCCATGTTCTCGCTTAGGAACACGACCCGGCCGTCCCCCATCAGGAACTGTGCCCCACCCGTGTGGCCGCTGCTGAAGGTCCAGGCGTACACCCTACCCAAGGCGTCGCCCCGCCAAGCAGCATTGATGTGCCAATCACGCTTCCAGACAGTCTGCCAGTTTACGTGGTTCCTAAGAGAAGCTTGGTAGACCCAAGCACCACCGCTACTTACCACGCGACCGTGGCAACAGGTATGTAATCCGGTCAAGCCCCAAGGCCCGTAATGAGTGGATCTTCTAAACTGGCCACCGCCCCAGGCCTCTCCAATGGCGACGGTGTTGCTCATGCCGTCGGTGACACCAGCAACTTTCGTGCCTCCGTTATTGCCGAACATCCCCTGACGGAGGTCGTTGTTGTAGCGAGTGTAATTGGCGTTGTAGTCGGTGAACACGCCGGTGGCAAACAAATAGCTGGTCCTTTTGGCATCTCGCCGAGAGTAGAAGTGGTTGCCACCGGGTCTCCAAGACTGCGACTCCCCAGCCTGTCCATGCGAAGGACACTCCAGCACAGGCACGCGGATGCTGGTGATCGGCTCGTTGGGAAGATCGACGGGAGTTGTACCACCAGCCCTGGGATTCGAACTGCTCCCGCCAAAGTTAAAATCGTACTGCTGGTAGGCTGGAGCCTGATCGATGTAGGGCAACAACAGCGTCCAGCCGGTCGTGTTCCGTGTGGGGCCGTTTATAGCGGCTCCGCCCGTGTATCGTCCCGAGTTGATCAGGGCCGGGGGAAATTGACCGGCGACATCGTGGTAGTTGTGTAGTGCCAGCCCCAATTGCTTCAGGTTGTTTTTACAGGTGCTGCGGCGGGCCGCTTCTCGTGCCTGTTGCACAGCCGGCAACAAGAGCGCAATGAGTATCGCAATAATTGCGATGACGACCAGCAATTCGATCAGAGTGAATCCAAGTCGACGAGACGTTCGACGTAACAAGTTCATAGTGTTGACCCTCCAATTGACCAAAGAAATGAGAGAAACGAAAACGATTTAAATGTTCGAGACGAATATCCTTCCACGTTGATAAAGCGCACTCGAGATCTGCTGCAGATTTGAAAACAACGAAAGAAAACGAAACAACAACAGACCATAACGGAGCCGGCAAGTTATTAATAAGGAATCGAAACTTAGCGGCGTTAGATTAGGATGAACTCCGACCACCGAGACTGTCATGCTGATTGACTG
>CAUZOL010000369.1:0-6777 GCA_963581435.1 Planctomycetota bacterium | reverse complement strand
AATGCAAATTGGCGGCCGGAAGCCACCACTACGGGAGTCCCAACATGCTGATCGGTTACGTCAGTGACGAAAACTATGTCGCGATTGCCGATGCGCAGTTGGAGTTCGAGAACGGCTCCTCTTTGGTTGCGGTCAATTCGCGTGGCAGCGGAGCAGTTCATGCCGACCTCGCACCAGGCCGTTACGACGTCGTGTTGTCGAAGCCCGGTTTTACGGCCAAGCGGTTGGAAATCGACGTACAGGAAGGGAAGCCGTATCAATTCCGTCTGTTGTCCGACCGCATGTGCGGGTTCATGTGGCCCAAATGGACGCGTGCGGGGGAGACATCAGAATACTGCGTGCATTCAACGGAAGAGTTTCGCCTGGAATTGTGGCGATACGGCTGGGAGAAAGAACTCGTTCGTAGTTTGGGTTGGTGCAGCGAACATGGCCCGCGGGCGATGGCACAAATCATACCGGACGGTGATTTCACACAGACCGGAGTCCAGTGGAACCGCACGGGTCATACCCTCGAGTATCAGAAACACGCTGTCGTCGCGCCCGAAAAGTCGGGACTGTATTTTATGCATGCGACCACGCGCAGCGGTGAGTTCTGTTCGTTCCCTTGGATTGTGTCTCCGGCCCCCTTTGGCAAACAAGAAGGGCCGCAAGCCAGAGTAGCGGTTTTGACTTCAAGCATCACGTCGAATGCTTACAACAGCTTTGGCGGGCGTAGCAACTATTTCAATCAGGATGCGTTGCCGCCGCGACCGGTGGTGAACTCTCGGCAGGATCTGACGCGATACACTCGACCCGGCACCTGGCCGTTTGAAGAGACCGCTGCACCGCTTTCGTTCAACCGACCGGAGCCCGCCGCGCATGTCCCCGCTGACGCACAAATCACCGATCCGATTGCAGGGCGTGTCGAGTCGGCTTTCGCACCGGGGGAATGGCGGCTGTTGGGATGGCTGGAGCGCGAAGGATTCGATTACGCTCTGTACAGCGACGTCGAGCTGCACTTCGGCGGCTTGAACCTTGATGATTACCAGGTACTCGTGCTGAACAATCACCCCGAATACTTCTCACCGGAAATGTATCATCGCGTGAAGAAATGGGTGCAGGAGCGCGGCGGGCGGTTGATGTATCTCGGCGGCTGCGGCATGTACGCCGAGGTCGAATTTTCCGACGAATCAACCATGCTCTGCCGCCGCGAGGGCGAGACCAAATTGCGGGGTGAATCCGAAGCCAACCTGCTTGGGGTTGCCTACACTCACAGCGGCTTCCAATCCGGCGCACCGTATCGGGTTGTTGACGCGACGCATTGGGCCTTTGCCGGGAGTGGTCTGGCAAAGGGCGATCTGTTCGGCATGCAGAGTTTGCACGAGCGCTGTCCCGGCGGTGCATCGGCGCACGAACTCGACAAGATCGGCCCCGATTCGCCGCCGAATATCGTTCAACTGGCGCATGGCGATAACCCCGAGAACACCGGTGCCGACCTGACGATTTACGACACACCGTCCGGCGGATCGGTCTTTGCTGCCGGTTCGTTTTGCTGGACGCTGTCGTTGCCAATCGACGATGGCGTCTCCGCCGTGACGCGAAATGTGTTGCAGCGATTTCTGCAGAAGTAACCCGAAACAAAGGCCCTCTCGATGGAAGACGAACGCTTCGACACGCCGGCGCCCGCATCGGCAAGGGGTGGCTTTGTGCGTTTCGCTGTGTTGATGTTTCTGGGCATGGGTGCGGCCAGCGCGTATCTCACGCGGTATTGTCTTGCCGTCGCCAATACCACGATGCAGAAGGATCTAAATATTAGCGAAGAGCAAATGGGTTGGGTGTTCGCGATCTTTTCAGCCGGGTATTTCTTTTTTCAGATTCCTGGTGGCTGGCTGGGAAACCGCATCGGCACGCGCACGGCTTACCCGCTCATCAGCACACTCTGGTCGGTCTTAACGGTTTGGAGTTCATTGGTGTGGTCGTGGGTTCCGCTGCTCGCTTCGCGCGCCGCTTTTGGCGCGGCACAGGCCGGCATGGTTCCGATCACAGCCAAGATTATCAACGACTGGTTTCCGGTTCGATTGCGCGGTATCTGCAGTGGGGTCATCGGCGCATCGATGTCGATTGGCAGCGTCATTACGATGAAACTGACGTCGTGGTTGATTGGCAGCGGCGGTCTCGGCATCCACTGGCGCGTCGTGTTTCGCCTCTATTCGGTCGTCGGCATCGTGTGGGCCGTCCTCTTTTTTTGGATCTTTCGCACGCGGCCCGAACAGCATCCGTGGATTCCGTCAGACGAATCCGACTCTGTTACTTCAGAATTGTCGGACGAGGAACCGACGGATGCCATCGGCGCAGAACTCGAACGTCACGATGTTGAAAGACCAAGGGAACTGACCACTGGCGATCTGCTGATTCGTATTTTTACCAATCAAACCCTCTGGGGAATTAACATCCAATCATTTTGTCGTGCGGCTGGCTACGGATTGTTCGTCACCTGGTTTCCTGCATTTCTTGAGTACCGATTTGGGATGTCGATTGACAAAGCGGGGGAGATGACGATGTACCCGCTGGCGACGGTGATTGTTGGCACACTGCTGGGAGGTGTACTGATCGACGCCGTTCTGACCGTCACCGGGAGCCGCTGGCTGAGTCGAAGCGGAACGTCCTTCCTGTCCTTGGCGCTGTGTGCCGGGTTGACATTTACAGCTTCGCTGACCGACCAGCCCGATCTGTTCATCGTCCTGATGTCGGCCGGCAGCCTGTTTGCGGGGTTGGCGAATCCACCGGCGTGGGCGGCGACTATGGATGTTGCCGGCAGATACACGGCGGTCATCGTGGGGGCGATGAACATGGCAGGTACCATCGGTGGGTTTGCCATGCCCGTCGTGCTGGGGTACATGATTGGCGACATCAAAAAAACCGGCGGCGATTGGAATCTGGTGATCTACTTCGTTGCTGCCATCTACGCAGCCGGCGCGTTAAGCTGGCTGGCCGTCGATCCCAATGATTCGGCGGAATAAACCCGTCTGCGATGCGTTGCATCTCAGCTATTGTCCCTTGAATTACCGAGACGCGCCCATGCTGTTCGACACGCACACCAATTTGATGTGGTATCCGGATCATTATTCCGACGAATTCGTCCAGTTCGCCTGGGAGGCGAAGCGGGCCAAGATGAAACTTTCAGATGACGTCTATTTCGCTGGTAGCGACGTCAAAGAGCAAAATGCTTTCGACTCAAGGCCAGAGCAATTGCTCGAAGCGACCAGCGACGCCGACAAGGTGATCGTCTTCGGCATCAAGGCTCCGTTTTGTGGCATCAATGCCGATCAACAATTGGTCGCCGACTTTGTCGCGCAGCATTCCGACCGGTTCATCGGCTGGTGTTCGGTCGATCCGAACGACGAGGATTGTGTCGATCAGCTCACGCATTATGTGAACGATCTGGGACTGCGGGGACTGAAATGTTCGCCAATTTACCAGAACTGGAATCCGGAGGACCCGAAGCATTTGCCGCTGTTCAAGCAGGCCGAAAAACTCGGCATTCCGGTCAACATTCACCAGGGGACAACGTTCGTTCGGCCGGGGCCGCTCAAGTATGCCAACCCCGTTCAACTGGAAGACATTGCCGTCGCCTGCCCCGATTTGCGAATCGTTATCGCCCACATGGGACATCCGTGGGAAGACGAATGCGTGGTCTTCATCCGCAAGCATCCCAACCTGTACTCCAACATCTCCGCCCTGCACTACCGGCCGCTCAGGCATTATCAGGCTTTCATGTCGGCCATCGAGTACGGCGTCGAGCATAAACTGATTTTCGGTTCCGACTTCCCATCGGCAACACCGGCGCAGGTCATCGCCGGTCAACACAAGGTGAACACAGTCGTCGAGGGAACCAACTTTCCCAAGGTACCCGACGAAATGATCCACAACATCATTTATGAAAACTGGAAGCAGTTTCTTCCTGAGTATGTATGACGGCGAATTCCAGGGAACAATCACAAGCGACGCGATGAAAATCACCCGGCTCGAAACCATTCCAATCAACGTGCCGCTCGTACCGGATTTGACCACGAAGACTGCGCACGGCGAACACGTCGTCTCACCTTACGTCATCGTCCGCGTGCACACCGATGCCGGGCTGGTGGGTCTGGGCGAAGCCACACTGGCGCCGCGCTGGAGTGGAGAAACCAGTCCCGGCTGTGTTGCAGTCATCGACGGTTTGATCGCGCCATTGTTGGTGGGCGAAGACCCGACGCAAATTGATTCTCTGCGGCCGAAGATCGAAGGTTGCATCCGCTGGAATCCGTTTACAAAAGCAGCCGTCGAAATGGCGCTGTGGGATTTGGCCGGCAAAGCGGCCGGCGTTCCGGTTTGCGAATTGCTCGGCGGATCGCAAGAAGACGACATTCCGATCAAAATGGTCGTCGGCGCGTTCGAGATTCCGAAGGCCGTAGCGCTGGTGAAGCGATTCCTCGACGATGGCGCCAAATGCCTGAAGGTCAAAGTTGGCCTCGATCCCGAGCAGGACATCGAGCGCGTTCGAGCCGTTCGCCAACTGGCCGGCCCGCAGATTCCAATCGGTGTCGATGCCAACGGTGGCTGGGACTTTGTGACCGCGCGAAGAATGCTCGGCTCTCTGGAAGAGTTCGACCTGCTATTTGTCGAACAACCAATTCCGCCGGGTGATCCGCTGGCGATGGCCGAACTCCGCAGCGCAAGTCCGACACCGATCATGGCCGACGAAAGCGTCTTCACAATAACCGACGCTCAAGGTTTGGCGCGTCATTCATCGGTCGATATTCTGGGCTGCTATCCCGGCAAGCATGGTGGGATCGCTGCCACGCTGGAGATCGCCCAAGTGGCCCGCAATGCGGGAATCGTCTGTTGTCTGGGAAGTAATCTGGAACTGGGCATCGGCACTGCGGCTATGCTGCATGTGGTCGCCGCCTGCTCCGTATTCGACAACCAGACGTACCCCGCCGACTTGATCGGCCCGCTGTATCATCAGGCCGACATGCTGGTTGAACCTCTTTTATTAGGCCCTGCGACCGCCAAAGTCCCACGCGGCCCCGGCTTGGGAGTCGAACTCGACGAGCAACAGCTAGAACGGTACCGTGACCGATCAACAGTCGCACAACCGATGGACTAAGCCCCCTGCTCCGTTGAGGCGAATGCGCATTTCACTTTCGTCCGCCGCGTCAGTCCGATTACAATCTACCGCGTAGGACGTCGGAGCAATGGAGTCTCTGAATGAGCCGGTTTCTTGTCCGTTCAATCGATGTGGAGGCGGGCCGATGCTGCGGGTTTTGGGAAGACAAACGGTCGCATGCGATGGTGTGACACGGCGCGAAGCAATGCGCGTCGGAGGTCTGTCGTTATTCGGCGGCGTGACACTGCCGACATTTCTCCAAGCTGCGGAATCACAAACACCGCGCGGGCCGGCTAAGTCGGTCATCCTGTTGAATCTGTTCGGCGGTCCGCCGCACATGGACATGTTCGACCCCAAGCCGGAAGCGCCGGCCAATATCCGCGGCGAATTCCAATCAATCGCCACCGCGTTGCCCGGACTCCGAATTTGCGAACTGCTGCCTGAAACCGCCCAGCTGATGGACCGAGCTTCGCTCATTCGCACCTACTCGCACAAATACAACAGCCACAACCCCTACAACGTGCTCACCGGATTTGACGGCGGCAGCGATCGCGAAAACTACTTCGCCAAGCGGACCGATCACCCCAGCATCGGGTCGATCTGCCAGTATCTCGACATCGGCCCGACCGATGTTCCGCGCTACGTCACCATGCCCGCCTTTCCCGGCTACTCACAAGCGTTGCGGCGCGCCGGACCCTACGGCGGGTATTTGGGTAGCCGGTACGATCCACTGTTCACCGTTTGCGATCCGAAATTCGACCGCAAAGCGAAGGGCGATTATGACCCCGTGATCGCGGGCGGCGCACCGGTTCTTCCATCGTTAGATGCACTGCCGGACGTGACGGCACGACGACTCGATCGCCGCCGATCGTTGCTTGCACAATTCGATGCGAAGCTCTCACAGTTCGATACATCGCGGGCGACCGACAGCATGGGGCATTTTCAGCAGCAGGTGTTTTCGCTGCTCACATCGTCCAAAACGCGCGGCGCGTTCGATCTTTCCCAGGAGTCCGATGCCGTCCGCGACCGTTACGGACGCAACCTGTGGGGATCCAGTGCACTCATCGCGCGACGGCTGGTCGAGGCCGGCTCGACGTTCATTACGATACACTGGGAAGCGAAGAACGGCAGCCACTGGGATTTGCACGGCAATAATTTCGGGATGCTGAAATCGCATCTGCCGCAGCTCGATCAGCTGACAAAATCGCTGATTGTCGATCTGGAAGAACGAGGTCTGCTCGACAGCACGTTGGTCGTCATCATGGGCGAAATGGGCCGCACGCCACGCATCAACAAGAATTCCGGGCGTGATCACTGGCCGCAATGTGGGTTCTCGCTGCTGTTCGGCGGCGGAACAAAACGCGGCACGGTCGTCGGCAGAACCGATTCACAAGCAGCCTACCCCACCGACCGCCCAGTTTCGGCCGGCGACATGGCCGCCACCATCTATCAACTGCTGGGTGTCGATCCCGCAATGACGGTGAACGACCTCAGCGGCCGTCCCGTGCACATTGGCCACGGCGGCGAGCCGGTTCGGGAAGTAATCGCGTAAGGACCGTTCGAGAAATTAATGTCGCTCAGAAAGCCGTGATTTGTTAGGAGTGCCATCCAGCAAATTGTTTACGAATGATCCAGGGAGGCCAAGGATG
>CAUZOL010000368.1:0-6789 GCA_963581435.1 Planctomycetota bacterium | reverse complement strand
TTCTGCGGCGGATTTACCTCGATCTGACCGGCATGATTCCCTCGTCGGCCGAGGCTCGCGCGTTTCTGGCCGATCAATCGCCGGACAAACGCACCAAACTCGTCGATCGACTGCTCGGCAGCCCGGCATACGCTCGACACATTGCCGCCGCATTTGATCTGATGCTGATGGAACGGCGGGGCGACAAGCACGTCAAATCGCCCGAATGGAAGCAGTATCTGCAGACATCGTTCGTCGCGAACAAGCCGTACAATCAGTTGGCTGCCGAGATCCTCGGCTCCGACGGAGCCGATCCCAAACTCCGCGCTCCCGCCAAATTTTTCCTCGATCGCGACATCGAGCCGAATTTGACCACGCGCGAAATCGGCCGCATGTTTTTCGGCGTCGATCTCGAATGTGCACAGTGCCACGATCACCCGACTATCGACGACTATCTGCAATCCGACTACTACGGACTCTACGCCTTCGTCAGCCGCACATACGTCTTCCAGCCGGACAAAAAGAAACCGGCGGTCTTGGCCGAAAAAGCTGAAGGCGACGTGAAATTCAAATCGGTTTTCACCGGCTTTGAGGGAGTCACACGGCCCCGGTTGCTGGGCGGAATTGAGATTGAAGAACCGTCGTTCAAAAAGGGCGAAGATTATCAGGTCAAAGCCGACCCGAAGAAAAAGAACATCCGGCCGATTCCCAAATACAGCCGTCGTGCCCAGTTGGCAATACGGGCCACCAACGGCAGCAACCCGGCATTCAATCGCAACATTTCAAACCGTCTCTGGGCACACATGATGGGCCGCGGTCTGGTGCATCCGGTCGATCTTCACAGCGCCGGTAACCCGCCGGCCAATCCCCAGTTAATGCAAACACTCGCCGATGAATTCGTCGCGATGAAGTTCGACGTGAAAGCGTTCATCCGCGAATTAGCGCTTTCGCAGACGTATCAGCGGTCATTCGAAATGCCCGCGAACTTGAGCGAGCACGTCGCCATTGCGAGAAAGCAACTTCCCGTTGCAGAAGCCGCTGCAAAACAACAGTTGGCAGTCGCCGTGGCCGCCGAGAAGGCGGTGGACGAACTCCTTCCCAAGGTTGGAGAAAGCAAGAAGACTGTCACAGCCGCCACCGCTGAACTCACCAAGGCAAACGCGGCGATGACCGCTGTTCAAACGGCAGCGACCACGGCCACCAAGGCGCAAGCCAACGTTGTGCAAATGCTTGCCCCGAAACAGCAGATTGCCAAGTCGCTGACAGAAGCGGTTGAGAAGATTCAAGCGGCCCTGAAAACTCTTCCCGATGATAAAGAACTCGCCGCAGTCGCCGCAAAATTTGTTGCGAAGGCAAAGTTGACGACCACCGAAGTGGCCGCGTTGACAAAGACACTCGCCGAACGGAAGACGGCAAACGCGGCAGCACAGCAGAAACTGGCTGCCGCCCAAAAGCTGGCTGCGAAAAGTAGCGGAGCGGTCGATGCAGCCAAGAAACAACTCGCCGCCCTGACCGCACAGCACACTGCCGCCGCGGCAGCGCTGGCAACCGCGACAAGAGATCTCGACGCAACAGACAAACAGGAGAGCCACACACGCCTGCTGACTTCCTACGGCGACGCACAGGCCAAACTTGCTGCCACCAACGCGACCATCGGCAAGACATCAGCGGCGCTGGCCGCTATGCACGCCGGTTTGAATCAGCTTGTGGCGAAAATGGCAAAATCTCAGGCAGACTTACCTGTGATGCAAAAGGCCAATGCAGCGGCAGTGGCAGCACTCACCAAAGCGAACGCGGACTTCGTCGGCAAACCGGATATCGCAAAACTGCTAACCGAATCGGTTGCCAAGGCCGAAGCAGCCGGACAGAAACTGCCGAACGACACGGAACTGGCAGCCGCAGTCGGCAAGTTGAAGCAACGGTCGCAGAAACTGAATCAGGAAATTATAGAATACCGCAAAGCGATCACTTCCCGAACGGCCGAGCGGAAGGCAGCAGCCGATAAACTCGCCGCACTCACCCAATCAATCGCAACCGCAACCGCCGCCACTGCCGATATGAAGAAACAGGCGGTCGCGTTGGAAACGCAGCGCAAACAGGTGGCCGCCAAAGTCGAAGCCGAACAAGCAACGGCCGATTCGGCCTTTGATTCACTGACAGATCAATGGAGTACTCATTTTGCCGTCACACCCATCGAAGCACTCACGCCAGAACAAATTGCGTGGAGTGTGTTGCAATCAACCGGACAATACGACCGGCAACATGCTGCATCGGCTGCTGAGATCAACAAGAAAACACCAATGACCGAGGCAGACCTCAAAGACGCGGCAAAGGTTGCCGCTCGCGACGCGGCAATTGAAGCAGCCACCGTAATTAAGCTGCAGGGCAACGTGAATCAATTCGTAAAACTGTTCGGTGCCGGCGCGGGGCAACCCCAACATGAGTTTTTTGCCACCGTCGATCAATCGCTATTCTTTGCAAATGGCGGCCAGGTTCGCGGTTGGCTCAGCCCCGGCGGCGGAAACCTGACCGACCGCTTGATCAAGACGGAAGACCCGAAAGCCGTGGCAGAGGAACTATACCTCAGTCTGCTGACCCGACAACCCACCGCGGAGGAAACGGCCGATGTCGCCGCCTACCTCATAGCGAAGAAAGACAAGAAAAACGAAGCCGTGCAGGAACTGGCCTGGGCGTTGTTAACGTCAACCGAGTTTCGCTTCAATCACTAACAGCTTTTCCACGTCCCGCAAGCGGGACGGCTAAAATCGACAAGACAAACTCTATCCAATTCACGGCGGCATGAAGCCGCCACCGCAGGAGAAACCGTCATGAAATGCGATTACGCGTGTCTTTCAGGCGAGCATGAAATCGGCCGTCGTCAGTTTCTCGGCGGTTTGGCTGGCGGCGTCGGAGCCATTGCCGGCGGTCTGGGCATGATGGCAAGCCCTGCCGCAGCGAAGCAACTTTCGAAAGATCAGAAGCGGGTCGTCGTCATTTACATGTCGGGCGGCCTCAGCCAGTTGGAAAGTTGGGATCCCAAACCCAAAACCAAGACCGGCGGACCGTTCCGCGCTATTCCCACTTCGGTTCCCGGCGTGCACATTTCCGAGTTGCTGCCGCTGACCGCAAAGCATATGGACAAACTGTCCATTGTGCGGGGCATTAACACCAAGAACGGTGACCACGGCAAAGGCAGTTATCAGATGCAATACGGCCGGAACCAGCGGCCCGGCATTCAGTTGCCAAATCTGGGGGCCGTCTGCGCGAAGGCTTTGGAGTCGCCCACCAATCCGCTGCCCGGTCACATTCGCATTCCCGGTGGCGGACGCGGCAACGATGCCGCCTATTTGGGACCGCGATATGCCAGCATCGGCATCAATGGAAAGCCGCCGGCCAACTCCGCGCGGGTGAGTTCTTTGACAGAAGAGGCGGATCAGGCACGCAACGCATTTCGACGTAAGGCGAACAGTCGGTTCGATCGACAACGGCGAACGGCCCAAACCGATGCCTACACCTACAGCTACGAGCAAGCCCAGGAATTGATGAAGAAGCGCGGCGTCTTCGACGTGGCGAAAGAACCGGCGGCGGATCACGAACGCTACGGCAAGCACGACTTCGGCCAACACTGCTTAATGGCCCGCCGACTGCTCGAAAATGGAATCACGTTCGTTCAATTGTCGCATTCCAATTACGACACGCACAACGAGAACTTCAATTTCCATCTTGAGCAGCTCGGTGAATTCGACCGCTCGTACTCGGCCCTCGTTAGTGACCTGCACGAACGCGGCATGCTCGACAGCACGCTGATTATCGTCATGTCCGAATTCGGCCGCACGCCGAATATCAACAAGTACTATGGTCGCGATCACTGGGGAACCGCCTGGTCGGTTTGTCTGGCTGGCGGACGGCTCCAACGCGGGGCGGTTGTCGGCAAAACCAATGCGGGCGGCACGGCGGTGATTGAGGACGAAGTCGATCACGGCCATCTGTTCCATACCTACCTAGCAGCCGTCGGACTCGACTCATCCGACACCTTCGACATCGGCGGCCGCCCGATTCCGTTGGCCGACCCAAGACGCGCACCGATTACCAAGTTGTTGTCATAACGCGACGTTGCCATCAAATGACGCTGTCATAACGCGATATGGAATAGCCATGAATCAAGAAAACACTCCCGAAGCTGCAAAGCCAGCCACGTCGCCGCTCGATGCCAAGCAGGCGCACGTGAAGGCAACGTGGAAGCACGGCAGCCCGCTGATCGCGTGTCGGTACGATCCCAAGGGCCGATATCTCTTTACCAGTGGCGAAGATTATTCGCTACAGCGTTGGGATCTCGCCACAGGCAAACCGACCGTCTGGGCGGCACACGAGAGTTGGATTCGCGACATCGCATTCATGGCCGATGGCGAAACGGCAATCAGCGTCGGCTGCGACGATAAAATGATCTTCTGGGCAACCGCCGCTGAAAAGCCGGCTCCGCTGAAGACCATTGAGGCGCACAAGGGCTGGATTCGTGCAGTCGAAGTCAGCCCCGATGGCAAAATGATTGCGACCGGCGGCAACGACAATCTGGTCAAGCTGTGGAACGCCGACGGCAGCCTGCTGAAAGAATTGACCGGGCACGACAGCAACGTCTACAGCATCTTTTTCCACCCCGGCGGTGAGTTTCTTCTCTCCGGCGACCTAGGTGGCAAAGTCCACCAGTGGGAACTGAGTACAGGCAAACTGGTGCGCAGCTTTGACGCCAAGGACCTGCACTCATACAACGGCGGTCAAAAGGTGCACTACGGCGGTGTTCGCAGCATCGCCCTCAGCCCCGACGGCAAACACCTTGCCTGTTGCGGCTTGCACAAAGCGACGAACCCGCTGGGAGCCGTCAACGAACCGTTGGTGATGCTCTTCGAATGGGAAAGCCAGAAGAAGGTTCGCTCGCATGTGGCGGCCGGTGTCAAAGGGATCCTCTGGCAAGTCAACTGGCTGGCCGATGGCACACTGGCAGCGGCGTCTGGCGGCAGCGGCGGCGGATTCCTCATCTTCTGGAAGCCGGGCGAAGACAAGGAATTCCATAAACTCAAACTGCCCAATACGGCTCGCGATGCCGACCTGCACCCCAACGGCCTGGAACTCGCCACCGTTCACCACGATCGCCAGGTCCGCATCACGCGATTGACCGCAAAGACAACGCCAGGCAAGCCGAAACCCAAGAAATGACCGATCAGTACCCCGTCGGCTGATTGAACTGCGCCCCGCAGACGAGATTGACCATGCTCGACATTGTGGCCGGCCGCGGACACGAAAACTGCGATGCCGTTCATCGCCGCGGCTTCTTACAGGTCGGTACGCTTGCCTTGGGCGGACTCAATCTCGCCGACTTGCTCGCGACCCGCGCTCGCGCCGCGTCCGCTGGACAGCCCGTCAAAAAGACATCGGTCGTCTTACTGTTTCTCACCGGCGGCCCCAGCCAGATCGAAACCTTCGATCCCAAAATGACCGCGCCCGCCGAATTTCGCAGCGTCACCGGCTCCGTCGCCAGCCGTCTCACCGGCGTATCGCTTGGCGGCACGTTCACCCGACTGGCCCCACTGGCCGACAAGATGGCGCTCGTTCGATCATTCACCCACGAAACCGCCAATCACACCAAGGCGGTTGAACAGGTCGTTCGCGGGGGCAACCCCATCGATCGCGCCGGCATGGGGGCAATCGCTACGCACCTGCGCGGCACCGGCCACCCCCGCACCGGGATGCCGACTCACGTCTACCTGTCCGCAGAGGAAGTCGATCGCCAATTCAACAAAGAGCGTCTGCGTCTTCTGGCAGCTTCCGGCGCAGGCGGACTGGGTGGCGCGTACGGGCCGCTCGAAATTCAAGGCGAAGGCGAGTTCAACCGCAACATGATCCTGCGGATTTCCAACCGGCGGCTCGACGACCGTCTCGCTTTGCGCAATTCCCTCGATCAACTGCACCGACGCGTCGAAGACAACGGCATTCTGCAAGGACTCGACCAATTTCAGCAACAGGCAGTCGATCTGGTCATGGGCAAATCGCGGGCCGCGTTCGATCTGTCGCAGGAATCCCCGCAGTTGCTCAGACGGTACGATACCAGCCACATCATGACGGGAATCACCAAATCGCGTCCTTCCGCGTTGGGGAAACAACTGCTGCTCGCGCGGCGGCTATGCGAGGCCGGTTGCGGGTTCGTCACGATTCACAATCCCGGCTGGGACATGCACGGCGGTGACACCCAACTCAATATGCCCCATGGCATGGAGACACTCGGGCGCGCGGTCGATCATGCCGTCAGCGCGTTTCTCGAAGACGTTGATCGTCGCGGTCTTTCCGATAGAATTCTACTCATCGTCACGGGAGAATTCGGCCGCACGCCGAAGGTCAAAGACAACGGCGGTCGCGATCATTGGCCGCGATTGAGTACGCTCGCTTTCGCCGGCGGCGGCCTGCAAATGGGGCAGATCGTCGGTGCCTCAAATGCGCGGGCCGAAGAGCCGCGCTCAAACCCGGTCACGCTCGACAACCTTTTCGCCACCGTGTTGTACGTTCTGTTCGACCTGCCCGCCTTGCGAAGTCACACCGGCTTGCCGCGCAACATCGCCTCGCTCATCGACCGCAGCCAGCCAATTTCGCAACTGATCTGACCGTGGCCGACAATTGGCACGTCAGCAGCGATTTAGCGGCATTGATTTAACGGCGGACATATTTCTTCAACTGCCCGTCCGAGCCGACTTCGCTGACATACAGGTCGCCGTGGCTATCGCCCCAGATGCCGTGTGGGTAGCTACGGAATTGGTGCGGCTG
>CAUZOL010000367.1:0-6793 GCA_963581435.1 Planctomycetota bacterium | reverse complement strand
CTTGGGTATTGAAGGACACTGGCCAGCCAAACTGGCAACTTAAGTACAGAATTCCTAGATTCTCTCGCCTGATCTCGACCTTTCTTGGATCGAAGCAAACATTGCGCTGAAGGAATCGATACCAGGTTGTTGGTGATGCGAAGACCTTACCCAGCCGTTGGGCAAGACGAGCGAGAACTCCGGTGGGCACATGTCGGAACTCATCGGATGTCACCATGTCTCGGATCGTGTTGACTTCTTGGAGAGTGAGTTGCTGCGGAGAACTTCCCGGACAGGATGATCTGTCATCAAGACCACACTCGTCTCGAGTCCATGCATGGTATCGCGAGTAGGAGAGACCGATCAGTCTCAGTATTGCTCGCAGACCGTTGCTCGAATCGTCGTCCCTGAAGGGACGCTGGCCGTAGCGATTGACTTAGTCTGTTTTCTCAAGAAAACTCAGGACCAATTGATTCACCTCACGTGCAGCCTCCATATGCACCATGTGCCCACAATCGGCGAGCAAGTCGATGGACATTGAAACCGGGAGATCGGTGCAATGCGATGATGGAATAATCTGGTCCTTTTCGCCCCAAATAACCTTGGTTGGTGTTTGGAGTGATTCCAACTCGTGGCGAAACAGGGCAACCTGTTTTCCGTCTGTCACCAGGTTTTTGGCAATCCTTCGGAGCGCGTCTTGGACGTCATCGACGCGTTTGAAGCGGAGCAGGTCGTCGATCAACTGGCGAGTGACGCGGCTCGGGTTTGCGAACAGGCTCTGCAGATAGGGCTTCAATTGCTTACGGCGATTTGCTTCGACGACTCCCGTGATAAAGTCTGCATTAATTTCCGGACCAAGGCCCGCGCTGGCAATCAATGTGCAGGAGCGGACACGGTCCGGATTTCGCAAGGCCGTACCCAGAGCCACTGCTCCGCCGAGCGAGTGGCCGACCAAATGCACGCGCGTCAGTCCAAGCGCGTCGAGCCAATCGACGAGCGTGCTAATGAACACATCCAGCGATCCGTCTCCAACGTCCTTGGACGATTGGCCGTGCCCCGGCAGATCCAATGCATAAACGGCTCTCTGCCTCGCCAGCACCGCATGGTTGAACAGCCAATCGTTCAGACTGCCCGTGAATCCATGAATGAGTATCGCTGGCTGGCCACCGTCGCCCTGCTTGAGATAATGCAAGCGGCGGCCACCCACATCCACAAATTCCGACGCGAATTCGTCCGACGCCGATTCGTCGTCCGCGTCTTCCGGCAAGAAGTCCTCGACAAAGCGTTCGATCTGGGCATCGGAAACCGAGGGATCGGCGATGACGCCCAGCAACCCACCGATCGGAACGTCCTGGCCCAGTTCTGCAACGTGTCGGCGGAGTGTGCCGCTGACCGAGGATTCCACCGCGCCGACGATCTTTTCCGTTTCGACTTCGAGGACTTCGGTACCGGGGACAACCTCCGCGCCTTCCGGCACCAACCACTCGACGACTTTGCCGTGGGACATCGAGAGGCCCCATTTGGGCATGGTCAACTTTTGGATGCGGTCGCTGCCCACGTCTGGTACTCCGAGACTTCGCGAACGGTCGATGCGATTCTCTCCGCATCGGGTTTGTAGAGATCTTCGAGGTTGTCGGCGAACGGCACCGGCGTGTGCGGCGCGGTGACCAGCTTGATGGGTGCCTTGAGCGCGTCGAACGCATGCTGGGCAATCAGCGCCGCGATATCCGTCGCCATGCTGCACCGCGGGTTGGCTTCATCGACAACGACGACGCGCCCGGTCTCGGCGACGCTGTCGAGCAATGTTTCTTCATCCAACGGCGACGTCGTGCGGAGATCGATCACTTCACATTCGATTCCATCTGCAGCCAATGCTTCGGCCGCCTTGAGGCTCTCGTGGACCATTTCGGCCAGGGTGATGATTGTGACGTCGCCACCTTCGCGGACGACTTCCGCTTCGCCAAACGGAATCGTATACAGCTCCTCGGGTACCTCGCCTTCCAGCGGATACAGCTTCTTGTGTTCGAAGAAGATCACGGGGTCGTTGTCTCGAATAGCTTCGATCAACAGCCCTTTGGCATCATAGGGTGTCGATGGTACGACACACTTGAGACCGGGAATATGCGTGAAGATCGAATACAACGACTGTGAATGCTGTGCCGCCCCGCGGAAGCCCGCGCCAATCATGGTGCGGATCACAACCGGCGTCTCCGCTTTGCCGCCGAACATGTAGCGGAACTTTGCTGCCTGGTTGAAGATCTGGTCGAAGCAAACACCCAGGAAGTCGTTGAACATCAGTTCGACGACGGGACGTAATCCCGATGTGGCCGCACCAATCGCTGCGCCGATAAAGGCCGACTCGCTGATCGGCGTGTCCATCACGCGGTCGCCGTACTTTCCGTAGAGGCCTTTGGTCACGCCAAGCACTCCGCCCCACGCGTCCATTTCTCCTTCGGCACCTTGGCCACCGGCAACGTCTTCGCCTATGACAATCACCGAATCATCACGGGCCATCTCCTGGTCGAGGGCTTCGTTGATCGCCTGCTGGAATGTTAATGTGCGGGCCATCGTGATCTCCTTTAGAGTGGCCGTTCGCTTCGCGAACCTGGCGTTGTGATCGCTCTGCAATCAACGACTATGGGGTCTCAATAGGAAACGTAAACGTCCGTCAGCAATTCTTCCGCAGCGGGTTTCGGTGCCGACTTGGCATCGGCGACAGCGCTTTCGATTAAATCGAACACTTCCTGGTCGATTGCTTCGAGTTCCGATTCCGCCAACATGCCCGTCTCGGTGACGCGTTTGGCGAATCTGACGATGCAATCCTGGTCGGCGCGAAGTTTCTTAACCTCGTCCGTTCCACGATAGGTCTGGGCATCGCCTTCAAAGTGGCCGTAATAGCGATTCAATTGGCAATCCAACAGCGATGGGCCGCCACCGTCTCGGGCGCGCTGAATGGCCTCACCTGCCGCCTCGTGGACGGCGAAGAAGTCGTGGCCGTCAACTTGAACCGCAGGCAACCCGAATCCGCGTGCTCGCTCGGCATTGCTCTCCGCGCCAATCGACCATTTTGAAGACGTGGCTTCCGCGTAGCCATTGTCTTCGACGACAAAGACCGCGGGGAGATTCCAGACTTTGGCCAGATTGAGGCTTTCAAAGGTTGTGCCCTGGTTTGAACCACCGTCTCCAACAAAAGCGACCGCGACATTTCCTTTGCCCGCTCGTTTGGCCGCGAGAGCGGCACCGGTCGCCAGCGGCGGACCGCCGCCGACAATTCCGTTCGCGCCCATCATGCCCAGTGCGAGATCCGCCACATGCATCGAACCGCCTTTTCCACCGCAGAGGCCGGTCGCGCGACCGAACAGTTCCGCCATCATGCCATGCACGTCCACACCCTTGGCGATGCAGTGGCCATGCCCCCGGTGTGTCGATGCGATTGAGTCTTCCTTGGACAAGTGCGCGCACACACCAGCTGCGCACGCCTCTTCGCCTGCGTAGAGATGAACGAATCCAGGTATTTCGCCTGCAGCAAATTCGACATGTATTCGCTCTTCAAACTCGCGGATCGTTTTCATCACACGGTACGTATTGAGCAAGTCGCTACTAGCGAGTGTCATGTCTGCGTCCTTTGGTGTTAGGGGCGGAGATTTTATACCACGCCTAAAACCAGATGGCCAGTCGCGCGACGCTTGCCGAATGCAGTCAATCCAGACGACCAGTCCGCTCGATCCCACGTTCAGTCATCCCGGAAACCCGTGAGGCGTGAAGCTCATCGTAAAACGACCTATTCGCGGTCTCTGTACGCGTCAGCGGAACTCATACCATTTCGCGGAATCGGGCTCGACTGGATGATTCCGACAGGGACGGGCTTTTGCCTGCACGTTTTAACCAACGTATTTCCGGACCGCTTCTGATCCACAATTGCCCGCCAGCGGTTGAGCGATAGCCAGCGGAAGAAATGCCCCGACGGTAGTTCCGAAAAAGTGTGGTTTTCCGGCGTGTCTCAGTATTCGATTGAGTTGATGAGACGGCCGAACGCAAATCTGAGGGCTGTGGAAGCAATGACTATCGCAATCCCGTTAGATCAATTCCTGAATGACCTCTCCCTTGGGGAGAGCCAGCATGGGGCGGTCATCAAGCGTGCGGAGTTTGGCCTCTGGATTCAGACCGAGGGCGTGATAGACCGTGGCGGCAAAATCGGGAACAGAGATGGGGCGATCCGCGATTTCCGCCGCGTGTTTGTCACTCGCCCCGAGTACGATCCCCGTCTTGATTCCCCCTCCGCCGAGAGTCAGGCTGAAGCAACGGTTCCAGTGGTCGCGGCCTGGAGCACGCGGGTCGTTGTTGAGACGCGGGGTCCGGCCAAATTCGCCGGCCGTGATGACCAGTGTGTTTTCGAGCATTCCGCGTTGGTCGAGATCGTTTAGCAATGCGGCGTAACCCTGCTCGTAAGGAGGCACTTCGGTTCTCAGTCGGGGAAAGACTTCCGGATGATGGTCCCAGCCGTAGCGGACATACCCCTTGACTGTTACAAACCGCACCCCGGCTTCGATCAAACGCCGCGCCAACAGCAAGCCTTGGCCGACGCGATTTCGGCCATAATTGTCGCGGACTTTTTGTGGCTCCTGAGAAATATCGAAAGCGTCCTTCGCACGTTGCGACGTAATCATCGAGAGGGCTTGCTCGCGAAATACTTCGTGAGTCCGTGCGAATTGAAGCTGTCGTTCCTTCTGAGACTGGAATTGATCGAGGGCTGCCAGCAGAGACTGTCGGTCGGACAGACGATCGACGCTCACGGAATCGGGCGGGCTGAACTCATCGACTGCAAAGCTGCCGCTGTTTGGATCGCGTTCGACCACGAACGGATCGTAGGTCCGGCCTAGGAAACCGCCGAAGCCGGGGTCTCCATATCGTGGACTCGCCAACTTGCCCACCTGAACGAACGGCGGCGTCTGGCGTGCCCGTCGTTCCTGTTGCCAGGTCAGCATGGCACCGAATCCTGGCGGGTTGAGTGAATTCGTCAGACGATTGCCGCTCATCAAGTGAAAATCGCCTTGACCGTGCGTGGGCGAATAAGAGTGCATCGAGCGAATGACCGAGAACTTCTCCGCACAGTCGGCCATGTGCGGCATCAATTCGCACAATTCCAGACCGGGCACTCGTGTGGCGATTGGATTCAATTCGCCGCGAATCTCGGGCGGGGCGAGTGGCTTCATGTCGTACATGTCGATGTGGCTAGGCCCACCAAGTAACCATAGCAGGATGCAGTTGACCTCACGGCGCGGTTGAGCGGCGACGGCCGGCTGTTGGACCGTGTCGAGCAAGTTGACACCCAGTGCGGACAAACTGCCGACTTGCAGAAGTTCACGCCGGCCAAGGCCCGTATTAAAACGCAGCATATGTTGTCTTTCGTCTATGGAAGACCGCGACTCAAAACAGCTCGACAATCGGTCGTCCGCCGTCGGTAAAGTCGATGGGCCGTCCGTCCGGCTTCTTCAATCGTGCGCCCGTTTCAATGCCCAACTTGCGGTAAATCGTTTCGGCGTAATCGTAAGGTGTGTAGCGGCGATCGATCACGTCGCCGCCGTCCTTGTTGGTCGCGCCGATCACTTGACCGCCGGGAACACCCGCGCCGGCAAACGCGATCGACATCGCGCGGCCCCAGTGGTCGCGACCACCCCATTTGTTAACTCGCGGCGTCCGGCCCATCTCGCTGACAAAGCAGACCAGCGTCTCGTCGAGCAGACCGCGCTCGTCAAGATCCTCGATCAATGCGCTCAGCGATCGATCCAGGCTGGGCATCATCAGGGGATGCGGTAGACCGTAGCGTTCTTGATTCTTCATCGCCTGCGGTCCACCACACGGGCCGTTCTGATAGATTCCCTCGTGGTGGTCCCAGTTCAAGAAGACGCCGTTCGGTTGACCAGTTCCTGGACGGCCGACGTGTTCTGGAGGCTGGATGACCGTGACACTGACGAACCGTACGCCCGCCTCAATCAACTTGCGCCCCAGCAGATAACAGCAGCCGCGATGATCCCGCCCGTAACGGTCACGTGTTTTCTCAGATTCCATCTTGAGATCGAATGCGCTTTGCACCGACGGGCTCGTCAACAGGTCGATCGCGTTTTCGTAGTACTTTCGCAGGGACTGTGCGTGGTTTGTTTGGGCCGACGGAGATTGGTCTAATTTATTTAATAACTTGCTACGGTCGTCCAACCGGCGGTGGCTCAGGCCGGGTTGCAGCGAAAGTGATTTCACATTCCAATTCGGATCGCTCAGATTCTCTCCCAGACTCTTTGTGCCCAACTTCCACGGCGCGCGGCTGGCTGGCAGAAACCCCGTCGTGCTGACGTGGTTCGGCATGTTGACCCCGGGACAGAAAATGTATCCGGGCAACTCTGGGCACTCGGTGCCCAACACGTGAGTGACCACCGAACCGATGTCGGGAAAATCGAGCGGGGCGTTGAAGCGATAGCCTTTGAAGAACTCCTTGCAGGCATTCGGATGGCTGGGAGCTTCGGACGTGGTCATCGACCGGACGACCGACAGTTTGTCAGCCTGGCGGGCAAGCATCGGCATCAGCGACGAGAACTGGATGCCGGCGACACTTGTCGAAATTGGCCGGTAGGGTGTGCGATGGTCCGACGGTGCGTCCGGTTTCGGATCCCACGTGTCCATGTGGCTGATGCCACCTCCTTCATAGACAACCAGCACCTGCTTCGCCCGAGATGAGCGCGTGGAAGCGTCGGCAGCGGCCTGCTGGGCCAGCATTTCAGCCAGACCGAAACCCATGACACCACCGGAAACTGACCGGAGC
>CAUZOL010000366.1:0-6799 GCA_963581435.1 Planctomycetota bacterium | reverse complement strand
CTGTTGGGTCTCGACATCGTAAACGTAAACTGTTGGTACCAGTCCGTGTTTTGTCTGACCGACGGCCAACCGTTTGCCGTCTGGACTGAAGGCAATTGCGTTCGATGAAATTTCGCTGGCGACGATGCCAATTTCCTGCAAGTCGAAAGCTGAGAGAACGGTTGCTGTCAGGCTGCGAAGTTCAACCGGATCGGCAAGCGGTGTCTCGATTGCTGCCGCCTGCTTGAGCAACTCGACAGCTTCCCACGTCCAGCCCCATTTTCGGGTCACCGATTTTTCGCGAACCTGCTGAATGAGAGAGACGTACTTCTCGGCTGCCGCAGCCCGCTTTTCCGCCTCCGCAACGCTTTCGGCAGATTTAGCAAGTTGTTCAGCGGATCTGGCGAGTTGTTGAGCTTGGTCGGCTATCTGCCGGGCATCTTCGAAACTACGGCGGTAGCTAAGCCCGACCACCAAAAACAATACAGCGGTCGCGCTGGCCACAATCAGTCCGGCGGCTAGCGGCTTTCTGCGGCACCACCGCCAGATGCGAGCCGTCTGGCTGATGCGACGTGCTCGAATCGGCTCGCCGCGAAGAAGACGATTCAACTCTTCGACCAAGGCCGCCGCCGATTCATATCGCCGTTCGGGTGACTTTTCCAAGCATTTCAGGCAGATTGTCTCCAGGTCGGCATCCACCTCATTGTTCAGCTGCCGGGGAGAAACAGGTTCCTGCTCCAGCACCTGCTTCAACGTGCTCATCATGTTGTAGCTTTGAAAAGGTGGCCGACCGGTCAGGAGGAAGTACAAAATGGCTCCCACCGAGTACACATCGGACTGCGGACCAATCCGGCTGTGTTCACCGGCTGCCTGTTCCGGTGGCATGTAGCTGGGCGTTCCCAGAATCTGACCTGACTGCGTCAGGTCTGAACCCCCTTCAGTCTGCTTGGCTAGGCCGAAGTCGGTCACTTTGGGGTGCCCGCTCACGTCGAGCAGCACATTGGATGGCTTCAGGTCACGATGGATCACGCCCCGCTGGTGCGCGAAGTCGATGGCTTCGGCAATCTGACAGACAAGTTTCGCCGCCTTTCGGGGCGGCAACAATCCGTCGCGCGTGACAATTGCAGCCAGGCTTTCACCTTCGACGTAGCCCATCGAAAAAAAATGTTTTCCGCCGTTTTCGGCCACTTCAAAGATCGGCACAATGCCTGGGTGCTCAAGTTTGGCAGCCGCTTCTGCCTCGGAATAGAACCGCTTCACATCATCCTCAGAGGCGAACCGACCCGCAAGAATCATCTTCAAGGCGACGATGCGGTTGAGTTTTTTTTGCCGCGCCTTGTAGACGACGCCCATCCCGCCACGCGCGATCTCTGCCAGTATTTGGTAATCACCGAAATTGCTGCCAATGACCGGGTCCGCACCAGAACTTGCGCTCGTTATCCCTGTGCTCAATATCACAGTGGAATTCGGGTCGTCAGGTTGTATCGATGCCGTGTTGTCTTTTGGCGACAGAGAGATTGTGATTGTCGCGGAACTTACCAGTCGCGCGAACACCTCAGACAGAACTTCAGTGTCATCGGGGAATCGCTGGGAGTATTCGGAACTGTTGGGGGCTTCGCCATTTTGCAGGCGAAACTCCAACTCCAACGACAGCAGTTCATCGAGCAGGGCAGAACGCTCCGGCTTGGTTGCTTCCGCCAGAAGGCTCTCGATGCGTGCCGGTTGTCGAGAATTCAACGACTGCGCAAACCGCTTGCCGAGAAACTGTATGTGGGTGGGCTTGGATGCCTGGTTGAAATCGGTTTCGTCCTGGGGATCGTTCGGCATGTCAAATTCTGTCAAAGCCCGGTTGTCAACTGTTCGCGAAGCTCATTCTACCAATGGAATTCCCATCGGTCCAAGCAGTTTGCCCACCGGGACATTTTGCGATGCTCTATTCGCCGGCCAAGCCGAAAAGAAAAGCGACGTTCACTCGTCCTCTGTCGCTAGACGGGCAATCATCGCCTGCGCCTTTTCCTTGTAACGGCTGGCGAAACGGGCGATCAGACGAGCGTTCTCCAATGCGCTTTGCTGAAGTTGTTTTCTTTCTTCTTCCTGCACGTCGGTTTGCTTGCTCCGCTGCTCTTGTGCAAGCGCCAGTTCCCAACGAATGCCAAGTCCAGTTGTCGTTCGCGATCGCTCTTTTGCGGCCTCGAACCACTCCGTGGCTTCGCGAATGACCAATACATGGTCTTTGCGCTGGTCGTGATTCAAACAGATTAAGCGAAAGTGCCGCGCTTGATCCTGCAGCGTTTGCAGCGTGCGCGTACTACCCGGATGTGAAAGCAATTCGCCATAGATCCCCAATGCCTTTCGGATGCTCCCAGCTTCCTGTAAGCATTTTGCCTGCAACAACCGCGCGTACAAACCGGCGACCAGACTGCGGTATTTGGCGTGAATCTTCTCGAATTCGGTAGCTGCGTTGGCCAATAGTTTCTTGAATTTCGGATCGCTCTCGTCGTAGGTGTGACTTTCTTCAAGATCGCAAATCGGCAGATTCAATTGAGATCGAAAAAATCTCATTTCGGCTTTTCGTCTGGCCGCATACTTATCGGGATCGGTCTGTCGGTCGATGAACACAGGAAACGCTTTGTACTGCTGTTGATACAAATCGTGCGCAACCTGAAAATATTGACGACCGGACCCGAGTAACTCACGTGCTTGTTGGCGGTCTTTCATTTTCCGGTCAGCGCCTGTTGCCGACTCGGAGTTCACAATCGCAGTACGGGCCTTATCGAGCAGAATCTGCGCCAGTTGCGCATTGGCTTGCGCAAACTCCAAGTGCCTGGAATTGTTCGCGACAAATTGTTCCAACAGCACTTGCGCGCGGTCGATCTGTTTGTTTCTTTCGCCTGCATCTCGAATCGTTCGACTGGATTGAAGCAGGCTTATCGCCTGCTGATATTGATCCCTGGTTTGCTTTTCTTGTGCATCGACCGGAGACATCGGCCCCGAAAGAACCGCCAGTGCGACAACAACCGCGTAGAGAGTGCTCATGTTGATTTGAATCTCAAGATAGAAGTTGCATCGGCCGCGATGGGCCATTGACATTCGGCAGCGCATCGCTGCACGGAGTGTGCTCCGCTACGATCCAGCCACACCCCGCCTCAGTCCTGTTTCTCTTTGAGCCGATACTTCTTGTTAATCTCGTCATACGTCGGCTGAATTACGTTCTTCATGTCGAGCTTGCCGCCGGAGATTTGCTTGGAGTAGGGAATCCGCAAACTGGCGTCGGGCAATTGAGGTTTCTCGGTCGCTGGCGGCGGCCAGACATCTTCATCGACATTTGCCATGCGCACACGGATTTTGTCCTTGGTAATGTTCCACACCATGTAATCAATCGCCAGGCTCAACGGGCCGTCGTATGTCTTCGCGATCCGTCTGCTGACTTCCGGCGTTGTGTCGTAGTCTTTGAAGAAGTGGTAGGCGACAGCCATTCGCGGTTTGATCATCGACATCATGCTGCCAAATGCTTCGGGGGCCGTGTGGATTTGCGTGCCCACCAACAGGGCGCTCTGTGGTGTGAATTTGAATTTCGTAATCATGTCGGGCACGGCGATGAAGCACTCGTGAATCGCCAGGTCGGCATCCTTGGCGTACTCGGCAAACCATTTGTTCGGGAAGGTGTCGCCGCCGAAGACGAACTTCAATCCGTTCCATTCCAGGCTGTAGCTCACCGGGCCATCCAGCGAATGGATCGCCGGAAATGATCGAATCGTCACGCCGTTTTCCTGGTAGACGATCTGATTGATTTTCCGGTAGTCGAACTCGTGTACTTCGAAGTGGTACCCCCGTGGATCGGTCAGCCCTTTGCGACCATCGAGATCCCAGGTCAGCGCTTTCTCCAGATGATCCAGCGCGTACTTCGTGCCGCGCTCCGGCGTATCGCCGCTTGGTCCCCACACGCGTAACGGTTTCTGGCGGCCGGCCAATGCCCCGCCGACAAACAACGCATCCAGATCGCCGAAGTGATCGGTATGCAGATGGCTGAGAAACACTTTGTCGATGTAATTGTAGGGAATCTGAAACGCGGCGATTCGTTCGGCCGAACCCGTGCCGACATCGAAGATGAATTTGTCGCCATTGCCCAGTTCGAGCAGCCAGCACGAAGCCGCCTGCTTCGGTCGCGCCGTCGGCATTCCCGTGCCACAGGCGAGCAACCGCATTTCGTTTGGCCCGAGGTCTTCGCTGTTGGGCGTGTAGAAATCGCGAGAACGCGCCTTCACCGGAGAATACCGCGGTGCAGCGTCGGCAGCGCCATCGGCCGACGCAAACGCTGCCGGTTCTGGTTTCGTCGCACCACTGGCAACGGCGAACCCAATCACAAATCCAATCGCCAGAATCCCCCAAATCCCAAGCTGCTTTCTGGTTTCGAGCGACATGACAATTCCCTCCAATTGAGAATTCTGACAAGATCGAGTTACGAGTGAATTGTATGCGTGCGGATTACAACGATCCACAACCGTATTTTGAGCTTTTCTCTTCTTTGCTCGCATATGCCGATCGAGAGTTCTGGAGCTGATAAGAATGTCAGCAGCTTATTGATCGAGCCGATTCGCTCCGCAGCAACCGAGTCACGCAGGCGCACTAGAATTCCGACGGTCACTCTGTTTTTTAACGGCTACGAATCGAGTCGAAATCGCTTGGAGTAGTCATTGCCCTGTCGAGTTTCGTACGCTATGACAACTTGGATCGCAAACATTCGTCGTTCGGCTAGTGCAAGGATTGGCCCGAACTCCAGCAGCCGGATTGGATGTAACTGAAGAATGCTGACGGACATCGCCATCATCATCCTCGTCGCCCTGGTGGGGAATCTGATTTTCACAAAAATTGGTCTGCCGGGTATTCTGGGGATGATCACCGGCGGAGTGGTTCTCGGCCCCAGTGGGTTCGATCTGATCAACCCGGAGGTCCTTGTGCTCCTGAAAGAGTTCAAGACCGTTGCTTTGATCGTCATCCTCATCCGTGCCGGTCTGGGGATCAATCGAGAGACGTTGAATCGAATCGGCGGGCCGGCGATTCGGATGGGCTTTGTTCCCTGTATGCTTGAGGGTGCCGCTGTGACCGCGGCGGCTTACTACCTGCTGGATTTGCCTTTCTTTGAAGCCGGCATGCTTGGCTTCATTATTGCCGCCGTTTCTCCGGCTGTCGTCGTCCCGCAGATGCTCGAACTCAAGGAAGGCGGCTTCGGCAAAAAGAAAGAGATCCCCACGCTGGTTCTTGCCGGCGCATCGGTCGATGACATTTTCGCCATCACCATTTTCAGCGCGTTTGCCGGCATGGCAGCCGGGGGATCTGTCGATTTCGTCAGGCTGTCGGTCGGTGTTCCCGGCGGCATTATTTTGGGTTGCGCGATTGGCGTCGGGTTTGGCTTTGCCCTTGTGTGGTTCTTCAAGCGGTACCATTTGCGCGATACGAAAAAAGTGATCCTGTTCATGATCATCGCCGTCGTTTTTTACGACGTTTGCGAAATGCAAAAGGTCAAAGCATTCGTCCCCATTGCGGCACTGCTTGGGGTCATGGCAATGGGCTTTGTGATTCTCGAAAAATACGATGTCCTCGCAAACCGCCTGGCGCTGAAATTTCAGCGAATTTGGGTCCTCGCCGAGATCCTCCTGTTTGTCTACATCGGAGCGGAGGTTCGGATTGGCGAGTTGACGGGATCGGTTGTTGGAATCGGGCTGCTGATCTTGGCGCTCGGCCTGACGGCGCGAAGCATTGGCGTCTGGCTGTCGCTGCTCCGGTCCGACCTCAACGCGCGCGAGCGATTCTTCTGTGTGATTGCCTACTGGCCCAAAGCGACCGTTCAAGCGGCCATGGGCGCGGTCCCCCTGGCAATGGTCATGGAAGGAAAGATGACCTCGATGACGGCAGAGAGCGGCCAGATGATTCTCGCCATCGCGGTACTGGCCATCGTGGTGACGGCACCGCTGGGAGCGATCGGGATCAAAGTGGCCGGCGCGAAGCTATTGACGCAGCATCGATGACACCGGTTCTACCTCTCCCACCGTCATTGGTCACAACAGTGGGCGAAGGTGCGACAAAATGAGTCAACATCATTCAGCAGGTTTCGACTCATCCACAGTCAGCAACTGGCCAGCCTTGATTGGCCCGTCCAATTGCTGGCTCGTTCCAGACGGCCAGTGAATCTCGATTGAATTCACCTCACTCGCATCTCCCAGCCCAAAGTAAAGTGGCTGACTGCTCTGCGAAAGATAACCGGACTTGCCGTCATGGCATTGCGTCAGAGTTTTCCCCGACGGCAATTTGACCCTGACGATACATCCCAGTCCATCGCGATTGGAACGTGTCCCACGGAATCGAATCTTAAGCCAATTCACTGTTCGTTGATCGCTGAGGTCGCTGATCAACGCCATCGGCCGTGAGTTGAATTCATTCGTCAGAATGTCCAAATCTCCGTCACCATCCAGGTCGAAGATGGCGGACGATCGCGTTCCCCGGCTGGACCAGACGATGATCTTTCCGCTGCGCCCTTTGCAGATCGGATTGTCCTTGTCGGCCTTCTCGCAATCCAGTTCGAACCACGGCTTCAAGCGATCTTGCGGCGCTCGCGGTTCGACTCCAAGGGCAAATTCGGCCGGAACGAATTGTGTGCCAGCATCATTCAACCACACACTGTTGATCGCATAGCGGCAACTGACAGGTGCGTTCGTAGGGCAGCAGTTGGTATTGGTTCAAGTAGACCAGCAGCGATTTGATTCGCGAGCCGTATTGCACCGACGTTTTCACCTCGGCGGGAAACGCCGCTTCGTTGCGGCAA
>CAUZOL010000365.1:0-6828 GCA_963581435.1 Planctomycetota bacterium | reverse complement strand
AAAATGGCGGCTGGAAGCCACCACTACGACAAATCCTGCACTCATTTAACGCTCAATCCGATCCCACCCTTTCCCATCAATCAAGAAGTGTGTCGAGAACGATGATCAAAATTGGAATTCTGGGAGCGACGGGCTACGCTGCCCGTGAATTGATTCGCTTGCTGCTGGGTCATCCGGAGGCGGAAATCACGGCGCTCTCCAGTCGGCAGGAAGGTTCGCCGCATATTCATGCGGTTCATCCGTCATTGTCCGGGCGGCTCGATTTGCACTGCGAGAACCTCTCACCCGAAGAACTGGGCGAGCAAGTTGATTTCGCATTCTGTGCGGCTCCTCACGGCGCAGCGATGGCCGCCATTCCCGAATTGCTCGCCGGCGGCGCGAAGGTGTGCGATCTGAGTGCCGATTATCGCCTGGCCGATCCGTCGGTCTATGAAGACTGGTACGGCCTCGTCCACACCGACCCGACGCGGCTCGGCACGACGGTCTACGGGCTGCCCGAACTGTGGGCCGACCGTATTCCCGGACAACAGCTCATCGCCAATCCCGGGTGTTACACCAGCACGTCGATCCTCGGATTGGCCCCGCTGCTTTCTGGCGGATTCATCGAGCCGAAGGGAATCATCATCGATGCCAAAAGCGGCATCTCCGGTGCGGGCCGTTCGCCCAAGTTGACGGCGCTCTATGCCGAATGCAATGAAAACGTCACCGCTTACGCCGTCGGCCGTCACCGTCACACGCCGGAAATCGATCTCATTCTTTCGCAATCAAGCGAACTTGAAGTCGAAGTCGTCTTCACGCCGCACCTGATGCCGATGGATCGCGGCATCCTCTGTACGATGTACGCCCGCCCGACAAGCGACGTGAGCGAAGACGAACTGCTCGATGCGATGCGGAGCTTCTACGAAGGCAAGCCATTCGTCCGCATCGTCGAACACCTGCCCTCCACCAAAGACGTCACGCACACCAATTTCTGCGACATCACCGTCCGCAAATCGCGCGGCCAGGTCATCATCATGAGCTGCACCGACAACCTCATCAAAGGAGCCGCCGGCGTCGCCGTGCAGAATTTCAATCTGATGTGCGGGTTTGAGGAAACGATGGGGTTGTTGGTTTGACTTGCGAGCGTTTAGAACGAACATACGGGCAAACTGGAGAACAGAATACGTGGTTGATGAAAAACCATTACCCAAAGGTTTCCGCACAGCTGGTGTGCATTGTGGGATTAAGGCTGATACCGAGAAGTTTGATCTGGCATTGTTTGCCACCGATGGCCCTTCCACGGCTGTTGGCGTGTTTACGCAGAATCGCGTTTGCGGTGCGCCGGTGAAGGTGAGTCGGGAGCGTGTGCCGCGGGCGACGGTGCGGGCGGTTGTAATCAACTCGGGCAATGCGAATGCCTGCACGGGTGCACGCGGTTTGGAAGATGCTCGCTGGATGACCGCGGCCGTTGCCGAACGGCTTGGTTGTGCGGCGGACGACGTGCTGGTCTGTTCGACCGGGATGATCGGCCACTTTTTGCCGCGCGAAAAACTGGAAGCGGGCATTCCGTTGGTTGCCGAACAGTTGGCCGATTCGCCCGAGGCGTTCGCCAATGCCGCGCGCGGCATGATGACCACCGACACATTTCAGAAGCAATCGGTACGGCAGGCGGAATTGGGTGGTAAGACGGTCACGGTTGCCGGAGCGGCCAAGGGGGCGGCGATGATTGCCCCCAACATGGCGACCATGCTTGCGGTGGTGATGACCGATGCCGTACTGTCACCAACCGAAGCCGACAGCATGCTTCGCCATGCGGTCGATCGCAGTTTCAACTGCATCAATGTCGAGGGACACACCAGTACCAGCGATTCGGTTATTCTGCTGGCCTCGGGGGCTGCCGAAAATAGCCCGCTTGATGATGAGGGCAGGCAGCGGTTGCAGGGTATGCTGAACGAAGTGACCGAAGATTTGGCGATGGCCATCATTCGCGATGCCGAAGGGGCCGGTCATTTTATTACGGTCGATGTTCGCGGACTCGCCACCCGCGCCGATGCACACTGCATCGCCCGCACGGTGGCCGACGATGTGTTGGTTAAGACGGCCATTACCGGAAACGATCCCAACTGGGGCCGCATTGTTTCCGCCTGCGGACGCACGGGCGTTGAACTGGGCGAAGAACACATCACACTCCGCATCAACGGCACGTTGATTTATGAAGCCGGTGCGCCGGTTGCTTACGATGAGGCGGCCGTTTCCAACAACCTGCGCGACGATCGCGATGTTCAGATTGAACTCGATTTGACACTGGGCGAGCAGTCGGCCCGTTTCTGGACCTGCGATCTGACACAGGAATACGTGCGGCTGAATTCTGAATTGACGACGTGAGGTGGTTCCGAATCGCACCTGCGATGGCGGATCGGGGCGGAGCCCGATCCCTACAGATCGATCATGAGTCCCGGTCAACTGCCGATGCGCGATCCGCGCGGCATCTCAGAATTCGACCTTGCAATTGGGAAGCCTCTTCTTCAGCCGCTGCAAGCCTTCCTCGGTGACCCTTGTGCGACGGACATCGAGCGTCTGCAGTTCGGTGAGACCTTCAAGGCGTCGTAGTCCCGTGTCGGAGATTTCGGTGCCGCGCAGCGACAGGGACGTTAACTTTTTTAATGCGGCGAGGTCCCGCATGCAGCCATCGTCGATGAATTGGCCGGATCTCGAACCGACTCGATTCGTACTCAGGTCCAGTTTTTCGAGGCCGACCAACGCTGCAATTCTGGAGACCCCGCGACTTCCGATGCTGGCGTGCGAGATTGTCAGGCTCTTCAGCTTTGTCATCTGCCCCAGGTTCCGCATGCCTTCGTCTGTGAAGCTCCGACAGTAGACAAAGTGCAGCGATTGGAGTTCATTGAGTTTCTTCAACTCCGCAAGCCCTTTATCGCTGATTCGCACAAGCCGGAATTCCACTCTCACAATCTTGCCTTCGTTGTCTTTGTCGCGTTCGGCATTGGTCGCTGCGGCCTCAACGGCTGCCGGTAGGTCGCCGTTGTGATTCAGTAACGCGTTGAGTAGTGGGTCGTTCGAGTGCGTGATTTCGCAGTCGGGCAGAGATTTCTTCAGCCGTTGAATCGCACGGTCGGTCACCGGGCAGCCGACGACTTTGAGCGATTTCAGATTGGTCAGCTTCTCCAGCATCTGTAAATCGGTGTCGCCGATCTGATTTCCGCTGAGGTCCAACGAGCTGAGCCTCGAAAGAGATGTCAGAGTCCGCATGGCGGCCGGGTCAATATTGCGGCGACCATACGGGTCGGCCATGTCGAGCGATTCGAGTTCCGGCAGACCGGAGAGATGCTCCAGGCCGCTGGCAGTGAAAGCGCCACGCAACGTCAACGACCTCAATGTCTTCTCTCGGCCAATATAATACAGGGGCAGATCGGTGATTCCCAATTTCAGGTCGATCGGCTTCGATGCGTCACCGTCGTCGAATTCCACGACCGCTCCCATTTGACGCACGGTGGAAATCACGCCGAGCCCTTGCCGTCGCATGGTGGCCAGGACCTGGTCGTTGTAATTGAAATCGATCCGACACTTCGGTAGGTCTCGCTGCAGACGATCGACGGCCTCATCTGTCACGCGTGTCGCCTGCAAACCAACTCGTTTCAGTGTCGGGATTTCCTTCAATGTTGCCAGGCCTGCATTGGTGATCCCGCCACTGAACTTGCCGCTCTTATCGGCCTCGCCCCGGCAAAGCGACAGATCCAACTCCTCCAGGTTCTTGAGCGGTTTAATGTGCTTTAGGCCGGCATCGGTGATCTTCTCGCTTTCAATCAACAGCAGCTTGACCGACGGATAGTCTTTGAGGAATTCCAGATCGTTGTCTCCGAAGCCGTGTTCGTCGTCGCCGTAAAGATACAGACCGGTGACCTGGCCCTGTTCATTCAACGAAAATCGAACGCCGCGATCACGTAGCGCGGTCAGCCTCGGGTCTTCGCTGTCTCCACAGCCAGAGACAATGGCCAGCAGGCAAACGGCGAAGGCCGTCGTCAACAATCGCGAGCATCGTTTTTGAAACAAAGTCATCCACCCAATCCAGTCGAATTCAAATCAACGTCAGAAACTCAAAGATGACCGATAGACCCGCTGCACACAAGGCCGCACTATTGCTCTAACATTTTTTCTGCGGCGGTCCAGCGCTTGATCCAGAATCGACGTCTTGAGGCAAGCGGCTCAGCAAGAACCACATCGTCCAGTTCGTATTCCACAAAAAATCTTGCTTCGCTCCAGTCGGCGGTATCTTCGATAAGACTGATCGCCAACATAAACCGGCAATGGATAGTCCAGGCGGCATTGGGATTCTTTTCATATCGGCGAAGATAGTCGCGAAATGTCGATGTGGCTGCCGAAAAATTGCCCCGGTCAAGCTGACACAGACCGATCCAGTAGGCTGCATCCTCTTCCGCCCGGACATTGATAGCGCGGACTTCTTCCGGCTGAGGTTGACGCGAGGCGATCGCCAGCCGAATCCGCATCTTTTGGTAGTTGCGAATGGCAGAGCCGTAATCGCCGAGCAGATGCGAGATTCGCGTACTGATGTATGTCACATGTTTTCTGTTCTTGAGTTTTTCGACCTTGAGATTCTCAGGATCGTTGGGGTCGAAATTGAAACTGCGAAACTGTTGCGTGGCGACATCAAACTGAACGAAGACGGGGGCCGCCAACGGCAATTCGAGATACGACAAACGCTTCCTCTGGCCTTCGCCGCGTTGTTGCGCGGCTTCCGTTTGTTTCTCCGGGTACGGCCAAATGCCGACATCGTCTTTGCCCCACTTTTCGCCGCCATAATCTGCAACACGCGTCATGAGTCCAGGCGAGTTGGCCTCGTCTTGCAATCCGTCGAACACAAGCGACGAGCGATCACCCGTTAGAGATGTGTCGAGACGCTGCATCGACGGCGTCCACAAACTTCGCGTGCCGACGACCTCAACCGTAACCTTCTGAAGCATTTCGGCGGTGAAGGGAAATGCCTTCCCGTCGGCGAGATCCAGCTTACGCAACAAGCCGTCGTCTTTCTGGACGTCGGAGAGTGTCGCGGGTTGCAGTACGGTCGCCGTTTTGCCGGCATCGGTTGCGGCGGGAATCGGCGTGCCGAGTTTTGGATCGAACAGATACACCTGCTCGTTCAACAGCACGCCAATCAGCCAGAGGTCTTCCGCATCGCTGTCTTCCGCATCGCTGACTTCCGCATTGCTGTCTTTCGCAGTATCGTCTTCGATCTCGTCATCGACGGCTGTCATCGCGGGGCGAATGATGACCGCATCGATCTGCAACTGGCGCAACACGTCGGCGAAGAGCCAGGCGATATCTTGAGGGTCTCCCCGCCCAAACAGCAGAATCTCGTAAGGCATAAGCGGCAATCGCTCGTCTTCTTTGTTGTGCAGCGCGACATTACGAACGCAGAAGTGGAACAGCTCGACGACACGTTCCAGTTCGCTCTCCTGTGTGCCAAGATCCTGCCGCGCCATCGCGTTGTACAATTGGCAATTGCGAATATGTTCGGCATCGCCCGAGACAAATCGGTCCGCTGTGAGCCGTTTCATCTGCGTCTGGGAGAGGATTGGCTGCAGCAACTGTGTCATCTCGGGACCGGGAGGCGCGGCCGCTTCGATTTCCTGCCCACAGTCTTTCAACCATGTGTTCAGTCGCAATTGAGCCGTTTCTGCATCGGTGCTGATGCCAAGCCGCTCGGGCTGCAGCATATCCAGTGCCGCGTCGAGCTTGTCACCACACCCGAATTCCGAGACGGCCTCACCCGCAGCCGGCTCAACGACTGCCGGCTGATCGTTTTCGTTACACCCCGGTAGCACCGACGTGAGTACAACAACGGTCACGGCGATCAACAGGCTGTTGAGGCAGTAGAGTTTTCGGGGCGCAGTTTTCATCAAGTGTCTATTCGGTGAGTGTTTCAATTCAAGAATTCGTTGACCAGCGAACGCAGGCGGACGAGTTGGTCGATCAGCGCCGGCAGTTCGTCCAGGGGAATCATATTCGGCCCGTCGCTGAGTGCATCGTCGGGATTCGGGTGCGTTTCCACGAAGACGGCATCGCATCCGCAGGCGACGGCAGCGCGCGCCA
This sequence comes from Planctomycetota bacterium, assembly GCA_963581435.1. Taxonomy (GTDB): domain Bacteria; phylum Planctomycetota; class Planctomycetia; order Planctomycetales; family Planctomycetaceae; genus JABISG01. Next base: position 723 of record CAUZOL010000365.1, on the reverse strand, counting down.
GTGGAGCGACCATGCCGCGTTGGCCGCCGGTCGTCTGTCCGCCGGGTGTCTGCACGCTATGGGTTGCATCGAACACGACGGGAACACCCAGCGACTGCATGATTGGGATCGCCCGCATATCGTTGACCAGCCGCCCGTATCCGAACGTTGTTCCTCGCTCCGTCAACATGACATTCGGGTTTCCTGCCTCGACGCACTTGTTGACTATGTGAACGGCATCTTCCGGGGCGATGAATTGCGGCTTCTTAACGTTGATTACTCCGCCGTGACGCGCGGTGGCTTGGGCCGATGCGCAAATCAAATCGGTTTGTCGCGCTAGAAAAGCGGGGATCTGCAGAATCTCGCAGACTTCGGCAGCGGGATCGGCCTGCGCCGGTTCGTGAATGTCGGTCGTGACCGGTAGCCCCGTTGTTTCGCGCACCTTGCTCAAGATCTTCAGCCCCTCATCGAGGCCCGGTCCCCGGTAACTGTGAATGCTCGTGCGGTTGGCTTTGTCGAAGCTGGATTTAAAAACGAAGGCAAGATCGCGCGCAGCTGCCATTTCCGCGAGTCGGCCCGCCACTTCGAGAACGAATTCTTCGCTCTCGATGACGCAGGGGCCGGCAATCAGCAGCAACGGCCGACCGCGACCGCACTGGTGATTTCGAATTGCAACCGGATTAGCGGGCACTCTGACTCCTTATCGTACAAAACACAAACTGTCGTAGTGGTGGCTTTCAGCCG
>CAUZOL010000364.1:0-6830 GCA_963581435.1 Planctomycetota bacterium | reverse complement strand
TCGTGCTGGCGCTGGGGCATCATGGCAAACACTTGCATGCGTTGACGAACGTAGAACCGGCCGTTTCCATCACGCGCGACGGGACAGCCGTCGCCGATGCCAAGGTCTTCAACAGTTTGGTGTCAGCCGATGGCGAGGAAGTCATCCGCGAGGAAGTCCCCACCATCTACGAGCCGAAAACCGAAGACGAACCCGCCCACTATGCACAAGGCAAACGCCACATGCCCAAGGGGGCGGCGCAGTTCATCATCCGCTTCCGCATCGAATTGCCCGGCGTGGAAGACGAACTGACGCGCGACATTACGATTACTGTTGAAGACGAGTAGCCGGCGGCGTCCGACGGGTGAAGTTGCGGCTGCGCATCTCATAAAGTTCTGTCAAAACCCTCACGCTTTGCCGACCGCCCATTCCCGACAATGGCGTACAATGGAGGGGATTGGCTCAATCCAACAGGCTCGCTGGTCCACGAACTGTTACAATGCAAACGTGAGGAGACTAGACCGGTCGGCCAGTTTTCGCGTACTACGAAAGCGACGACGGTTTTTTCGTTGAGTTGTGAATGAACCTTACGTTTTCAACAGAATCAACGCGCGATGAAAAGTCAATGTCGGTGTTGCGGCGATGGTACCCGGCCGTGCTGCTAATCTCGGTCAGTTTGTTGGCGTTGTATGCCGTTCAAGCGGATGTCGTTTCTTTAACCGGCAAACCGTCTCGGGATATTCTGCTTCTCATTGGCGCTACTGAGTTAGCGTTCTATGTGTGGATTCGAGTCTTCTCCAGCATGCGTCTCGCGCATCAGGCATTGACGCTGATTCTTTTTGTCGGATTACAATCGTGCGCATTCCTAATGGCGCGCCTCGACGGTTTCACCGGGGACGGAAGGCCCATCCTCGTCTGGCGATGGTCACCCACACCGGAACAACTTTTCGACAAGAGTCGCACAAGACGCGCATCAGCTGACCGCGATTCCATCGCAGTCGATCTGACAAAGACAACGGAGTGGGATTGTCCAGCATTTCGAGGTGCAGATCGATCAGGCCGAATGAAGCCGTTTCAAGTTGCGACGGATTGGGGCGGGCTTCCACCGAAGCAGCTATGGAAACAACCCATCGGCCGAGGTTGGTCATCGTTTGCTGTCGTCGGCAACTATTGTGTCACACAGGAACAACGCCGCGAGGATGAAGTCGTCGTTTGCTATGAACTGCGCACAGGACGCGAGGTGTGGGTGCATCGCGATCCGGCGCGTTTCGACGAGACGACAGGTGGCGCAGGCCCACGAGCAACTCCCACTATTCACAACGGCTTTGTGTACACGGTCGGAGCAACCGGAGTTCTCAATTGTCTGGACGGCGGTACCGGAAAGCGGATCTGGTCGGTTGACATCCTCAAGGATAACAAGATCGACAATCGGCTCTTCGGCATGGCCGGATCGCCGCTGGTCGTTGGCCCCCTCGTTGTCGTCAGCCCCGGTGGAATGGGAAGTTCTCTCGCTGCGTACGACTTGAAATCTGGACGAGCAGTGTGGAAGGGCGGCGATGCCGCAGCATCGTACAGTTCTCCACAGTTGGCACCGTTCGCTGACGGACACCAGGTACTCTCATTCAACGCCGAAGGTCTGTCGGTCCACGATCCCCAAACGGGTCAGGAGGCTTGTCGCTATCCTTGGGTAAGCAATCCGTCGGAGAGAAACAACGTCTGCCAGCCGGTCCCGTTGCCCGATTTTGGTCGTGAGAGAATTGACTGTGTCTTTATTTCATCGGGATACGGTAAAGGGTGTGCCTTGCTTGAAATCAGGCGACTCAACGGTCGGTTGTCGTTTCACAAACGTTGGGGCAACCGCAATTTGAAGGCAAAATTCAGTTCTGTTGTAATACACGAAGGTTGCGTTTATGGTCTCGACGGAAGCATCCTGACGTGTATCGATTTGAATTCCGGCCGGCGCCATTGGAAAGCGGGCCGCTATGGTTATGGACAATTGAGTCTCGTCGGTTCAACATTGCTCATCCAACTCGAATCCGGCGAAATTGCCTTGGTCAATGCAACGTCCCAATCGCATCAAGAGTTGGCACGCTTTGGCGCGCTCGATGGGCGCACTTGGAATCACCCCGTCTTAGCCGGACGCCACCTCCTGGTCCGCAACGACCGTGAGGCGGCCTGCTTCGAACTTCATCAATAATATTCAGCATCAATAATATTCAGTTGAACAAGGACCGCCGATGTCATTCGCAAGACCAGCTCTCTTCCTCCTGGGATTTACTTTTCTGTCTGTCACAAACGATGCAATATCCGCCGATCGGCCCAATGTTGTGTTGGTGATGACTGACGATCAGGGGATTGGTGACTTTGGTGCGACGGGCAACAAAGTGATCGAAACACCCAACATCGACGCTCTGGCAAAACGCAGTGCGACGATGAAGACGTTTTATGTCAGTCCGGTTTGTTCGCCAACGCGGGCCTGCCTGATGACGGGTCGGTATAACTACCGGACGCGGTGCATCGACACCTATCTCGGCCGTTCGATGATGGAATCGGAAGAAGTGACCGTTGCGGAAACGTTGGCGGCTTCGGGATATGCGACCGGCATTTTCGGCAAGTGGCATCTCGGCGACAACTATCCTTTGCGGGCCATCGATCAGGGTTTCGACGAAGCACTCGTGCTGCGCGGTGGCGGACTCGCGCAGCCGTCGGAGCCGCGCGAGAACAATCGCCGCTACACCGATCCGATCCTGTTTCACAACGGCAAACAGGTGCAGACCAAAGGGTATTGCACCGACGTGTACTTCGACGCGGCCATGAAATTCATCGACAAGACACACAAGGCAAAACGCAATTTCTTTGTGTACTTGCCAACCAATGCTCCGCATGGACCGTATCACGATGTGCCGGAAGATTTGCGAAAGCACTATATGACAAAGGATCTCGCCAGCCTGATGATCCGCAAACCGAAGGGACAACGATTGACTGCGGAGATCGACAAGCTGGCACGTATCTCGGCGATGATTACCAATGTCGATCAGAATGTCGGCCGGCTGTTGAAGAAGCTCGATCGACTCGGTCTCACCGAAAACACCGTCGTCATTTTCCTCGTCGATAACGGTCCGAACACGATGCGGTATGTAGGGAACAAACACGGCATGAAAAGTCACGTTCACGAAGGTGGCGTTCGGGCGCCGCTGTGGGTTCAGTGGCCTGCACAACTCAAGCCGGGACAAACCGGGACTCAAGTTGCGGCCCATATCGATTTGATGCCGACAATTCTCGACGCCTGCGGAGTTCAGCCGCCAACAGGCGTCAAACTCGATGGTCGTAGCCTGTTACCGTTGTTGAAAGGCGAACGAGTTGCATGGCCCGATCGATCGCTCGTCATTCAATCGCATCGTGGTAATAAGCCGACGCGGTATCACCACTTCATGATCCGTGACGCGCGTTGGAAGTTGCTACATGCAAGCGGATTCGGCCGCGAGAACTTCCCGGGCCAACCCAAGTTTGAGTTGTACGACATCCTCAACGATCCGCGCGAGTCGAAAAATCAAATCGACGATCAACCCGAAGTCTTCGCTCGGCTCAAGAAAGAGTATGACAGTTGGTTCGACGACGTCTCCAGCACGCGGCCGAACAACTACGCACCGCCACGAATTCACGTCGGCACGCCGCACGAGAATCCATCCGTTCTCACGCGGCAGGACTGGCGCGGCGGAACCTGGGCACGCGATTCAATCGGCCACTGGAAACTCCACGTCGCGACGGCGGGAATGTATGACATTCGCTTGGAGTTCGACGCCAACGCGACAAAAGGCACTGCAGAATTGAAGATCGCGGGGGTCACAAAAAATGCGGTGTTGGCAAGCGAAGCAAGTTCCGTCGAATTCAAAGGAGTCCGGCTTCCCGCAGGTGACACAAAGCTGCGCGCGGTGTTGAGCCACACCGGAAAACCGCGCGGCGTTTACCAGGTCGTTGTCGCTCGTCGCTGAAGCGCACGAGTGATTGGCAGATAGCGTTCGTCAAAGAATCCAGCAGATTGCACGGCCGGGGCGGTCGCTGTATAAACACGGTGTACACGCCTGGGTGACCGGTTCTTGAGAGATGCTCGCTGGATGACCACCGTTTCGTTTGAACAATTCGTCGATCAACTCACGGCCAGCGGTCTTATGACCGCCGATGATCTGGGGGCGTTCACCGATGGCCTACCCGCGAATCAGAAACCGAATGATGCCGAGGCGCTTGCCAGGCTGTTAATCGCCGCCAAAAAGTTGACGCCGTTTCAGGCGCAACAAATCTGGAAGGGCAAAGCGAAGCATCTGGTGCTGGGCAATTACGTCATCTCCGAGAAAATTGGAGAAGGCGGAATGGGGATGGTCTTTCGCGCATCCCACAAGGTGTTGAAGCGTGATGTCGCGCTGAAGGTGCTTTCGCCATCGGTCATCAAGGACAAAAACGCCGTCAAGCGTTTCCTGCGTGAAGTCGAAGCGGCTGCCAAGCTCACGCATCCGAACATTGTAGCCGCCCTCGATGCCGACCAGGCAAGCGGCACGTACTATCTCATCATGGAGTTCGTCGAAGGTCGGGATCTTTCGATCATCGTAAAAAAGCAAGGACCAGCGAAAATCGACCAAGCGGTTGACTGTATTCTGCAAGCAGCCCGGGGTCTGGAATTCGCTCACCGGCAGGGGGTGATTCACCGAGACATCAAGCCGGCCAACCTGTTGATGGACAAATCGGGGACAGTCAAGGTACTCGACATGGGGCTGGCTCGTTTTGAAGACAGCAGTACCGATGCTGCCACGCAAGCCGGGCTGACCGGTACCGGCACAATAATGGGGACCATCGACTACATGTCGCCCGAACAGGCCGACGACAGCAAACGCGCCGGACCGCAAGCCGACATCTACAGCCTGGGCGCATCGCTGTATTTCCTGCTCGTCGGCAAACCGATGATCAAAGGTGACACACTTGGCAAGAAGCTCAGGGTGTTGTTGACCGGCGTGGGGCTTCCCGATTCGATCTGTTCGGCGCGTTCGAGTGTCCCGGCTGAACTCGACGCCATTTTTGGCAAGATGACCGCGTTCGACATGAATGACCGTTATCGGTCGATGACGGAGGTGATTGCCGACCTGGAAGCGCTCAAGACACGCGGTGCATCGACTTCTGCGCCGACTTCCACATCGACGGCGGGGATTAGCCCGTTAGCAGCGGGCCGAAGTAATGATTCGGCAATGCAGTCGTTCTTGAATAATTTGAATACGAGCACTGCCACACCCGATTCGACTGAGTTTATGCCGCCGAAAACGGCAGATGCACCACCGGAAACAATGGCAAACTCGGTCGGCGACTCAACGCGTCCCGCCATCAAACGGACGACCGCGGTCAAAACTCCACTGAAGAAGCCGCAACGCGGACAACTCGTTATCGGCGCAGGAGTGGTCGGCGTGATGTTGCTGGGGCTGTTGATTTGGGCTTTCAGTGGCCGCGAAAACGATGCAAACAAGAGCGCATCGAACTCGGCCTCGAAACCGAAGACGTCCGGCGCGCCTTCGCTCGCCGTTGCTCCGCTGGATGCCGAGCAAGCCAAAATCTCACAAGAGGCATGGGCCAAACACCTTGGTCTGCCGGTTGAAAAAGAAATCAACTTGCCCGGCGGTGCGAAGATGACCTTCATGCTGATCCCACCGGGCGAGTTTCAGATGGGTTCGAGCAAACGGGAGCTGGACCGACTGCTGAGGGAATCGGATTCGCGCGACCAGCGGGTCATTGACTTGATTCGAAGTGAAGGATCGCAGCATCAAGTTCGGATCACCAGACCGTTCTACATGGGAAAGTACGAAGTCACCCAGTCGCAGTGGCAGTCGGTAATGAATGACAATCCGTCTGCGAACCAAGAGTCACTCTCGCATCCCGTGGAAAAAGTGAGTTGGGCAATGATTCAGTCGTTGCTGAAGAAGCTGAATCAGAATTCGCAGCAGGAGCAAGGGGCATTCAAACTGCCGACGGAGGCGCAGTGGGAATATGCCTGCCGCGCCGGAACAACGACAACCTGGCACTGCGGTGACAGCTATGCCTTTCTGCTGGACTACGCATGGTGCGGTAGCAACGCGAATCAAGAGACGCATCCGGTGGGCGAACTGATGCCCAACAACTGGAATCTGTACGACATGCACGGCAATGTGCGCGAGTGGTGCGCCGACCTGAGCGATGCCGACTACTACCAATACTCTCCGACCAACGATCCCACCGGCCCCGCAAACGGATCCGATCGCGTGTTGCGTGGCGGGTCGTGGCGTGAAGCGGCTTCGGCCAGCCGTTCGGCCTCTCGTGACAGTAAACATGTCGGGTACCAGTACGCGAACAACGGCTTCCGGCTGGCGATGACAATTGGATCGTCAGCGCCAACGGCTGATCCCAACCGGACTGCGGCCGAGTGGGTGTTAAGCATCGGGGGAAGTGTTGAGACGGATGTACGGGAATTCAAAGACGTTGATCAATTGCCGACCGGGCCTTTTCAGGTCGTGTCGGTTGGTTTGGTCGACAACCGAAAGGTGACAAGCGGCGGCATCCAACATCTTGAGGGGCTGACGAAACTGACGCGTCTCGACATCAGCAGATCGTCGCTGGGTCGAGAAGGTCTCCTGCACCTCGAAGGATTGTTGAGCCTGAAATACCTTGACCTCGGGGTCACAGGTGTTGGTGACGCAGAGATGGAATCTCTTAAGAACGTGTCTTCAAACGGTCTTTACTGGTTAGCTAATCGTCGGGACATCAGGTTGATCATGGCGATGTAGATCATGGCTTCGCTGGATGCGGTGGTCTTTTCATAGTCTTTGGAATGGCGGCGG
>CAUZOL010000363.1:0-6853 GCA_963581435.1 Planctomycetota bacterium | reverse complement strand
ATCAACGACCGCCTGGTTGGCGACTCAGTATACGGAAATAGTGAAAACGCGTGCCGTTTGCAATCATGCGGCCCCAATTCACGCTTCAGGAATACTACCGGAACGGCCCCCGCAGCCCATCGGCGACCTGTCAGGCAGTTTACAGAGTTTCTGTCGATGGTACGGGTGTTGACGCGCGAACACGAATTGCATTGATTCGCACGGTTATGATGACGACATCGAAGATACGGTTTCGCGGCAAACTGCCGATCGAATCGTGCAGGTGGGAGAGCGACCCCAATTTTGATCGAGGGAGTCAGCGATATGCGAACGGCGACAATTCGTGTTCAGCGCAGCGATAAACGCATATGCGGCTTGGTGTTACTTTACTGGGCTCCGCTGGTCATCGCGGCAACTATTGCGGGAGATTTCGCCAACGAAGCGCAGGCGCAGCAAGTACCAGTGCCGGAGAAGTCGGGCGAAACCGAGCCGACGGCACCGCCGGAAACCAGCATCTCGCAGATTCTTCCGTTCATCGACTATCTGCCCACCTCCAAATCGACAGACCCGTGTGACTATCTCTGCCCGCGTCCAGACGGCGCGCCGTGCAATGTTCCGCCGGGCGACGGCGAGAAGCGTCTTTCCTGTCCGCAGGAAATTCGCCTTGGCAGTCAGCCGTATGTGGATCGATCTTTTGAAGGGTCAATGTACATGTGGGAAGCTTCCCAGCTCTTCTCGAACCCGCTGTACTTTGAAGATCCGGCATTGGAGCGTTACGGCCACTCACATCACAAACTGGTGCAGCCGTTTGTGTCGGCCGGCCGTTTCAGCACGCAGCTGATTGGTCTGCCATACCAGATGACAATCGACCCCATCTGCAAGAAGATGTACGCGCTCGGTTGGTATCGGCCGGGCGAATGCGCTCCGCACAAGCACTATCAGATTCCGTTGAATGCCAAAGCCGCCATCGTGCAGGGCAGCGTCGTGACGGGAATGATCTTCCTGTTTCCGTAGTGGTGTTTTTTTCGATGGCAACGACTTTGGTTCCGACGCATGCGAAGCAGCCGCCGGTCGTCGCGACCTTTTGTTCCAAGGGGACCGTCGAAGATTGCCGTACCGTCCACTGCTGGATCACGGGGCTCGACTTACCTTGGACAATGAGTCCCAACGAGCCTGTGAGTTTTTGGCATTTTGTCATCTTCGAGATAAACCTCGAAGGGAGTTTTGATTTTCTAGCGAGTTCGCTTCCGCAACTTGGAAATTGGGCCTTCGCCGAAGTTGGGGCGACTCCAGGTCCGCCGGGGCAGCACGCCGGGTGATGCTGTGGTTTCCCGGTTACGCCCAATGGGCGTGATGCTCAATTTGCCATGACGACCTCCAGATAACTCAACGCGCAGCGGACAGACTAAGTTGCGCAGTCTCATAAAGTTGTAAGCCAAGACGTGCCATAACGTCTGGGCCTTCGCTTTGGCCAAGCGGCGTACCCGAAATTGACTCAATCCGCGGTTGCGACAATCCGCGTTGGAGAACTCGGCAATCGGCGCGCGACGCTTGTATTTTTCTTTCGCTGCAGTCGTGCCCATCCGCCGGCGATGGGCGGTCATCTCAGCGCGTTCCCCAGGCCTGAGGGCATACGGGTCTTCGCCGGCAGGGAGTTGTTTCTGCTCGGCATGTTGTTTCTGCTCGGCATACAACAGAGGAGCGAACACCTGCGTTCCCTGCTGTTCGACGTGCGTGATGTCGTCCTTTTTGACAAAGCCACCATCGACAAGATCGTCATCGGGCACCACGTCGTAACGCGTGCACACGTCGTCATACATCGGCTGCATCAAACCGCCGTCGCTGGCGAATTGAACGTTCATCGCGGGGCGGGTGCCGCCGTCGCCCATCTTCATCCGACGCGCTTCCGGGTCGGTCGTCGAGGCACGCGGTTCACTACGTTTCGTTCCCGAACGTTTACAGTATTTCTCCTGCATGTCGGCCATCTCGACTTGCGCCTGCTCGATTCGTCCCCGCTTTTCCCGCGCAGCTCGCTTTTGGGCAGCCTGACGGCGGCGGCTGGGTGGCTGGGGTCGACTAACGGGAGCCCCCAGACGAGTGCTTTTATCATGGCACCCACTCCCCCATTGTCTCTGGCTGAAATCTGACGGCCGAACTCTTTTTGCAAAGAGGGGTGTCGGAGTTGATGCGAGAGGCAGAGAGAATGCCGCTGCCGCATCGTTCTGGGGGCTTCGCTGCGCTTCGACCCCCGCGCTTGAACAGCCGCGGGTCGATTGTGCTAGAATGACGGACACGGGTGCCGGCCATTCTCTTTCCCGATTCGACTGAGAGCAGCATGTTTGACGTTGGTAGTTTTCAAGCGAATTCCTGCAGCGGTGTGACGCGGCGGTCTTTTCTTCGCGTGGGGGCGTCGGTGCCGCTTGCGCTGGGAATGGGAAATCTCGCGGCGGTGGCCAATGCCGTGCAGGATCGGCGGGCCAAGTCGGTGCTGTTTGTCTTTCTGTGGGGAGCGCCCAGCCATCTGGATACGTTCGATCCCAAACCCGACGCCCCGGCCGAATATCGTGGCCCGTTCGCTTCCATCGCAACGAGAACTCCCGGCGTCCATTTCACGGAGCTGATCCCCAAGATCGCGCAGCGAAGCAATCTTTACACGCTCGTTCGCAGTCATGTGACAACCGCTCCGGGACATCCGGATGCCGGCACCGTGGCGTTGACCGGTTTTGAAGAGAACCCGAAGCCGGTCCAACCGAACTTCGGTTCCATCGTCGCCAAGCACCGGGGACGAACCGGAGCGCTTCCGCCGTTTCTATCGATTGCACGCGGAACGGTGATGGATGGGGCGCGGCGAATTGAAGGCTACGGCGGCGGCACGCTGGGATCGCCCTACGATCCGTTCATGGTCGGCTGTTCCGAGTTGGGCCAGGTTGAAATCCCGGCCCTCAAACTGTTGGACGGCCTCGTGCCGAATCGAATCCAGGATCGCCGCAAACTGCTGCGGCAACTTGATAACGTTCCCCGCGCACTGGAAAGCGGCGGCTTTGACGATTGGAATCGCACCTACCAGACGGCCTATGAATTGTTGATGGACCCCAAGGCCCGCAGCGCGTTCGATTTGACACAGGAAACAGACAAGACGCGTGCGGCATACGGGCAGTCGGTCTTTGGGCAGAGCGCGTTGTTAGCCCGCCGGTTGGTGGAGGCCGAGGTTCCCTACATTCAGCTCAACTACAGTCGGCACGTTGAGGCGATCACGCCCGGATTTGAATTCGGGTGGGACACGCACATGTACAATTTTGATCTGCTGCAGGATCTGCACTGCCCAATTCTCGACCGCTCGTTTTCGGCGTTGTTCGACGATTTGAATGAACGCGGATTGCTGAAGGATAATCTGGTTGTCTGCATGGGCGAGTTCGGCCGCACTCCCAAAATTAACAATCGCGCCTCGCGCGACCATTGGCCGCCCTGTTATTTTTCAATGTGGGCTGGGGCCGGGATTGAGCCGGGTCGGGTCATCGGACAAAGCGATCGGCTGGGCGAACATCCGCTGACCGATCCGATCTCGCCCAAGATGGTCGGCACGACAATCGCCGAACTCGCGGGAATCGATACGCAAGCTCGTGCGGAAATGAACGTGCTTGACGGCGGACGTGTGATTGAAGGGTTGATCTGAAATGCAACAACAATATCAGCGGCAGGCACAATGCCATTTGCAGATCGGACTCGTCTGTCTGGCGTTCGTCATCGCATTCGGTACGGCAACTTTAGCCGATGAACCGCGGCGACTGACGAACGATGGGCGCAGAAAACTCTCCCCGAGTTTTATCAACGCCAAAGAACTGGTCTACGTCGATCTCGAAAGACCCGAGTTGACCGCGATAAAACGCCTGCAGTTGTCGGATCTCAGCGTGCAATTGCTTCACGACAAGACGAACGCGCAACAACTCGAGCCGTCCTTTTCGCCCGACGGCGGGCATTGTGTATTTCTGAAGGCGACCGGCACGCTCACCGTGTCGATGGTGATTCGCGACGAAAAGGAAAACACCGAAGTTCTATTTCCTCCGGGCCGCGGCTTTTGCGGATTCCGCAGCCCGCGGTTTTCACCCAATGGGAAGCGTGTCATCTATTCGTATGCCGACAACGGCCGGCAGGATTTGTACTCGGTCAACACACAAGCCAAGGATCGCAAACAACTGACAAAGAGCAGTGGCATGAATTATTGGCCGAACTTCTCGCCCGACGGCAAACGGATTCTGTTCGGTTCGACGCGCGACGGCAATTATGAAATCTACACAATGAACGCCAAGGGAGAAGACGTAAGGCGGCTGACCGACAGCCGGTTTCAGGATGTGCGACCAAGTTTTTCGCCTGATGGAAAACAGATCGCCTTCACCAGCAATCGCGACGGCAACTTTGAAGTGTACCTGATGAATGCCGACGGCTCTTCGCTGCGGCGCGTGACGAATCACCCCGAACGCGACGACTATCCAATGTGGCATCCCGATGGAAAACGGCTCGTCATGGTGTCGGAACGCGAAGGCAGGCACGATCTGTATCTGGTTTCAGTCGACTAACGAGTACCAGTCGGCGCGGGAAGTCCCAACTCGGTCAGCCGATGATTGAGTTGGTCGAGATTCCAGATGAGGACGGCAGTTGGATAGAAGCTGAGGACCGCGATTCGTTTCCCATCCGGCGAAAGTCGCACGAGTGACCGCGGATGATCCAACGGCAGACGGGCGAAGAGGCGAAAGCCATCAGCCTGGCGATGCCAAACGCGCAAGCTTCCGTCGAGGGAACTGGAGATCAAGACATTTCCGTCCTGGCTGAGTTCCAGTGAAATCACTTCGTGGTCGTGATCGGGGAGATCGACAATCGTCGATCCCTTCGGCAGATCGACGATTCGCAGCTTGCCGGCATCGGTTCCCAGCACCGCTGTTTTTTCGTCATCTGCCAGCGCGATGGAAAGGACATCACCGCCCGGCCCTTCGAATTCCGCTTGCAGTTGTCCGCCTTTGACGACCCGCAGCTTTCCATCGCCGCACCCGGCCAGACACCATTCCCTGCCGGCTGCCAGCGATGAAATCGAACTTCTCCCCGAGAAGACCTTGGCTGCTGCGTTGCTCCATTTCGCGTTCACCTCCAACTCGGGGAAATGTAATGAAACGAGTTGTTCATCGCCGTAGACGGTCCAAAGCTGAGATCCATCTCGAGAAAGGCTGATCGGCCCAACCGGGTGATCTTTCGTATCGAACTCATTTGACGGGACCACCACAAAACGATCGATCAGCAGAGCATCCATGTCGCTGGAACTGGCTGCCGATTCCAGGAATACCGTGACTTCCTTTTTGAGATGCTTCGGACGGAACGCCTCAACCCAACACAGTCCATAGCCACTCGCCGAGAATAACATCGCGGGAACGTGTCGCTCGATTCGCCTTTTTCCATACTGTGCACCGGCCACGAATCTGGTGCCGGAGTTTTGTGGTGATTCGATTTTGATGAGAGCATAGACGGCCCACTCGGAGACGTTCCGTGGCAGTTTCAGGTTGGCGATATCCAGGCTGACTTTCCATTTCTTAATGCTTCCCGGAATCCGCAGCGCACGCGTGTTGGATGTCGAGGAATCCTCGACAACAGTGATCCCGGTTTCGGCCGGATCCACGCTAAGATCATCCGCTGGAATCTCGAAATAGTGATTGTTGTTGGGGGCCAAAATGGGCTTACCAGAAAACTCTGGGCCACTGATGTTTGTGACCCAGATCCCTGGACCGGACAGTATTGAAGTCACGCTGCGGTCGTTACTGCTCTGGGCCAGAAGTTTTCGTTCCCGCCCGGGTTCGCGTCTGTAGGTGGTCGCAGTTCGCTCATCGAGCAATTTGCCGTTGTTCGCATTCCAACGCGTGATTTGTTGCCAAAGAAATCGATCCTGTTGCTCATCGACGGGGTCTTCTTCAGAAAGGCAAGTCAATTCAGATCCGCTTTGATTCCATCGCACATCGGAGTAAGGGGTGTTGCGGTGAGCGATTGTGGTCGTGCATTCCCGGCTGCGATAGCGGTACAGCTTCACCTGTTTGTCGGCTCTCACAGCCAGATGGCTTCCGGATGGGCTGAAAACGGCATTATAAACCCCCGCTTCAGACAGGTTGCCCAACAACTTTCCGGTTCGCTTCGAGAAGAAGGAAATCGCCTTCGAGCCGCCGCGACCGCTCATTGCCAAAACTTCATTCTCTGCATTGAAACTCATGTCATACAGATAAGTGGCCCGGAGTGATGAGTCCGGCTGCTCAAATCTGAAGAATTCGACCCCTGTCACTGGATTCAAAAAACGGACAGCCTGCTCGGAACCGCATACGAGCGTATATCCGTCACGGCTTGTAACGAGCGGCCGGAAGAGTGGATCGGTCGGTTCTTGCTCGTCAGCTTGGGGTGATTTCAGATCAACAGGTTGCAGCGTTTTCAAATCGTAAATGCGCAACGTTTCGTCTATGAGGGCCGCAAGAGTACGATCGTAGGGCAGAACGGCGATGTCGGTCGCGTTGAAATCGGGGGCCGTGGCGGTCAGCGATTCCTGGAACCGCCAGAGGCGAACTTCCTGGGAATGGGGACAGCACGCCACCAAGGCATCGTCATCGGGCGAAAACATCAGTTTCCAGATTTCGTCGGTGTCCCCCATCGCTTCGCACATTTTGGCAACGGGTTTGTCTGCTTCTGTATCCCAGCAAACGATGCGGCCGAACCGCGTTCCCCCGGCCAGCCAGCGGCCGTCGGAACTGAAGGCCAGCGACCGATAGCCATCGTGATACACGCCAATTCCTTGGCTGAGTTTTTCGTAGGCTTTGGCAAGATTCGAGAATGAGTAACTGGATTCGAGCTG
>CAUZOL010000362.1:0-6874 GCA_963581435.1 Planctomycetota bacterium | reverse complement strand
CCGTGCTGAAACATCACCGTCGGGAATCGACGGATTGACTATCAACACGAAATGCAATCATCGGGCCAAATCACAATTCCAACGTGCGATTGCCCTGGGGGGAATGTGAAGCAAAGCGAGACGACTCGTACCGCCAAACCGCTTCCCAGATCAAGAGGAATCAGATCCTGCGCTGGAAAATCGGAAACGACTTTTTCAACACGCCCGGTCGATAAAGCGTTCGTCCGCGATTCGACGAGTTTCGCGGACAAGAGCCCCGCCACCGCTCAGCGTCCGTCAGCCAACGGTTTGCCGTGGGGATCGACCGGGCTTTCGACGACGACCTTTCGCGGCGCGATCGCGCGGACGAGGTCCGGCAAGTCGTAAGTTTCCAAGGCGAAGGGAACAACGTTTTCGAGTTGGCTGCCGGCTGTGGGGGAGTCGAGCACGGCGAGCCAGGAAGAAATCGAGCCTACGAGTGTGACGTGCGAGATCCGCTTGTCGAATGCGGTCGCATGCAACGCGACTGGTCCGCAATGCCCCACACCGACGAGTTCGATGCGACTCTTGTCTACATCCTCTCGCGCGGCGAGATAGCTCACCGCAGTGAGCATGTCTTCGGTGCGTTGTCCGAGCAACGGCCGATTCAAGTGCAGACTGAGCATGGCCGCGTGATACGAATCGCGTGGCATCCCGCCGTACGATCCACCAGCACTGCCGGCCGTCTCGCCGAAGCCGCGCACGTCGATGGACAGCACGATCTTTCCATGTGAAATCGCCTTTGCAATCGCACCGTTTTCTCCGAAGCCCGACGCCTTGCCATCGCTGGCCGCATAGATGACGGCCGGGCGCGGCGACTTCGTGTTTCCGGTAGGCAAACACAGCAGAGCAGGAACGGGGACGTCTTGCGAACTACGTCGGAGTACCAGCTTACGGACTCTTCCGAGTTTCCCGAGCGGGTTGGCCGCATCGAGGACCAAGCCGCGATCGTCAACTTGCACGCGCTCGACCGTACGGGTTGCCGTTAGCTTGCGGACTGCCTTCAACGCCTTCTCCTTGTTCATCCACGCCGCCTCCCGCTGGGGAGCGAGCAGACTCGCCCGTTCGCGGTTCAAATCAAACACGCTGACCTTCGCCTTGAACGACGCGAGCACTTCGCCGTTCGGCGTACATCGGAGTTCGGCATCGGTCGATGTCGTCAGTTCGCCCTCGTCGGGGTTATCGTCGATTCCCTGCAACCAGCGGCGGAAGAATCGCATGGCAGCTTCGCGTCGCGGCTTGCTGAAGCCGTGCTTGTCGTTGTATTCGATGATGCTCATCCGCTCGGGATGACCGAGTAGGCCGTACAACCGCTTGGATTCGCGAAACGTCGTCCAGGCCCCCTCGAGGTCGAAGAAGTCCTGAGTCGCAACGCACATCAATGTTGGCTTGGGGGCTCGCATGGCGATGAAGTCGGCGTGATCCAGCCCGAGGGCGACCTGTCCCGGAAAATTCTGCTCGGCATCCTGCGGGCCAATCGTGTCGAACAGCCGTTCGAATGTCGTGAGGTAACAGCTCGGGGCGGCCACGGCGATGCGGTCGTCGAGGGCCATCAAGTACGATGTCATCGTTCCCCCGCCGGAATTGCCCGTGCAGCCGAGACGCTTGGAGTCGACTTCCGGTCGGCCAGCGAGGTAGTCCATGCTGCGTAGCCCATCCCAGATGCGGTAGTTGGCCGTGCCCAACCCGACCAGCCAGCCACCGATGCCGACGAGGTTATGCTCGCTGGTTCCCTGCACGACTGGCTTGCCGGTCTCGCCGAGAAGTTGATGCCGCTCGCCCTGACCGATGGGATCGTAAATCAGAGCCGCCATGCCCCGCTTAGCCAGCGAGATGCAAATCTTCTGATACACCTCGGCCGCCTTGCCGTTGCGGCTGTGCCCGCAGGGAACAAGCACGCCGGGCACCGGTTTGGTGATGTTCTTCGGCAAGTACAAGTTGGCCGTCACATGATGCATAGGCCGGCTTTGGTAGATCACCTTCTCGATCACATACCCGTCCCGGTCGATCTTTCCGACAACCTGCGCAGCCAAGTCGCCGCGATCCGTCGGGAACGGCCCATTGATGCGACGCAACGTTTCACGAATCCGCCTCTGCCGAGCGGAGAACTGCGCGGGCGTCGTGATCGCATTGACTGCCTGTCGTCGGGCCGCGTAATGCAGACGCAATTCGTCGAGTAGATGCGTCTTCAGCAGCGTCCCCGGTGCTGTACCGTCTGTTTTTGCATCAAGAACAGAGAGCGCTTGCGGTTCGCCTGCTCGAGCGGCGGGCAAGCAGGTCGTCAGAGCAATGGACAGAATGAGCAGCAAACGCATGGCGAGCATCTCCTAAGGCGTAACAGAGTGATGGCAACCAGTATCCCGATGATTGCGCGTCGCCGTGCGAATTGCAAGCAAAGGATGTGTTATGTCCGACAGCCAATCAGACAGGGTGGATGGGGGTGAACAGTCTAGCGGGAAACCTACTTTATGTGGTCGAGTCCAATGGGGTCGACCCCCCGTCCCCCCTTGCCGGCCGGCTTCCGTTCATCGCCAGCACGTTTCCACCGACCTTCCGTCTCACCCGGCCCACGCCATCGCTGCTCTCTGGCTTACAACCCCGTTGGAACGCTCAATGCAAAACCAGCCACCGTTCCCCGAAAACGGTGGTTTTTCGGTGTATCCGCGATTCGACGAGTTTCGCCGACAGAATTGGGCCTAATGAGCGTTCAGCCGCCGCTGGATACCGCCGACATCGTCAGCCTTCGAGTGTGTCATCCACAACCAATTCGACGGCGATCCGGCATTTTGATTTCTGAGATGAGTTTCTCGCACAGCCTGCAAAGCGGAAGTCGGTGAGAGTCTGTCGTCAGACGAGTTGTGGCGTCAAAGGAAGGTTTTTCTAAACTGTGACACCAAAGCCCAGAGTGCGCGATGGAAACACAAAATAACGTCTGTGTCTTCATTTCGTTGCTCATTTGTTTTGGCATGTTACCATGCTGATAATTCGATCTCGCCAACGCTCCTCAGGGTGACCAAATGCGTATTGTTCTGCTCCTCGGCTCGGTTGTAAGCGGTTTTCTGATTGCCCTGTCGATGAACGCGACAAGGGCAGCGGCGCCTGAGGGAGCAGGAGCCGGACCGGAAGTCCTGGAACTGCTACTGAAAGACACCCCGAAGCCAAATTACGGCGTACCCGTTCCCAAGCGGGTCAATGGACACGTCATGTTGCGCTCGGAGGGATCGGCATCGGGAGTCAAAGGAGTTTCGGTCACAGACGGATATTCCGTCGTCAAAACCGACACGATGGGCGCTTACACGCTCACGCCTCACGCCAGCGCAGTGTTTATCTACATCACTCGTCCTGCGGGACATGAGGTGCAGGGGCAATGGTACAAGCCACTGGCTGCCAAGGTCGATTTCGCGCTCAAGCCCGGGGCGCAGGATGAGAACGAATTCATCTTCGTCCATGTTACCGATACGCACGTCTCTACGAATCCTCGATCGGTGGCGGGCTTGAGTCGATTCGTGCGAGAAGTCAACGCCCTGACCCCCAAGCCCCGTTTCGTTGTCAACAGCGGCGATCTTCTGAATCTCCACAAAGCGCTTGTGACTTCTCCCGCCGCCGGACGCGCCGATTTCCGTAATTATGCGGGCATCATGAACCATTTGACCATGCCCCATTACAACGTCGCCGGGGACCATACAGATTCATCCTATCGACTCAAGGAGTTTCCGCGCGGTGATCACCGCTGCGGCAAACCATTGTATTGGGAGCATCTCGGCCCGAATTACTTTTCGTTTGAGTATGGCAAGATTCATTTTGTGTCGGTCGATTTTGGATACCATCTCGGCCAGCGGCAGATCAAGGTGAACGGCAAGTTGCTCGAATATCCGACTAACGAAGTTCAGCCGATGCATGTCGAATGGCTGAAGCAGGACATGTCTCACCGGACGCGAGACACGTTTGTGGTGACGACTTCCGAAGCTGACCTGGGAAACCACTGTCCGGAATTTGAGGAGATGGCCCGGCAACATGACATTCGACTACAACTTGTTGGCGATATCCACGTCGTGGCTCACAAAGCACGGTCGGTCCCTTATCGAAGCGGCGGGGCGTTGGCGGGTTGCTGGTGGAATCCCAAAGCCAAACAGCTCTGTCCCGACCTGTCGCCACAGGGCTATTTGATCTATCACGTGCAGGGCGAACAGTTGGAGCACTTTTACAAAGGGCTGGGACAACGCGTTGCGATCGTCTCACATCGAGTTGGCGCAGCTTGGTCGGGCCGCGTAAAAGTTCGGGCTCACCTGGTGCAGCCTCAGCCCAATGAAACACTGGAGTATTCATTGAACGGCACGACTTGGAAGCCGATGCGAGAAATCGGCCGACCGTTCTATCGCGCTCTTTATTCTGCGTCCATCGACACGACCTCTCTCCCGGAAGGCCGCCTGAACTTCAGCGTAAAAAGCACAACGACCGGTGAAGTCCGCTCGCGTGAATTCGTAGTTGTCAACGGTGGAGCCCCGTTGGTATTCAAAACCGATGCTGTCTTAAGTTTCACGGTTGCCGCGAACACCGGCTGGACGACCCACAGACCACCTACCGGCAAGGTCGATGTGCTCTTCAACGAGAAAGTCGTCGGTGTGCTCGAACCCAAAGCTCGCAAGAATTATTCATTCAAAATCGACGCATCCCGCATAGGCGTTGCCAACACGCTCTCGTTTTCCTTTGCAGAGCCTGGAGACGGTATGTCCCTCAGCAGCCCGGTTCTGACAGTTCAGGGGGAAATTGTTCGAGATCCGAGAGACGAAGCGATCAGACGGGTGAGGGTCGGGCATTGGGGAAACAAGGCAGCCGACTGGGGAGGTTTCATTGTTGGTGATGCGCAGCCTCCTGACGAGACCCCATTTCATCGTCAACAGAATCTCTTCTGTTTTGTCCTGAGTGGTGCGAAAGCAGAGTTGTCCAAACCAAATTAGTCCAAAATAGCGACGCTGTTTTTGATACAGTCCCGGCGTCCTGTGGATTGGAAGTCGTATTTGCGATGCTCATTTTTGGCACAAGCTTCGGCCTCTACGGAGACGCCGACGTGATGGAGTTAAACGATTGCCCCCTGTCCACGCAGTGTCTTACGCAGTAACCCAACATCAAGACTGCGCGGTGTGACGCCTTGTTGGATTGAGAGACACGCTGCCGTGCCGGCTGCTTGACCGGTTGCGTAGCATGGGGGAATCACTCGGGCCGAAGCGGCCCCTTCGTGGTCGGCCGAAATCGGCCGGCCAGCGACCAGCAAATTGTCGACCTGACGCGGAACGAGACAGCGGTACGGAATCTCGTAGTGATCGGCACGTATCCCCTCCAATCGACCACGCGGACCCTGAGGATCATGGATGTCGATGGGATACGAACACTGGGCGATCGCATCGTCGAACGTGCGGCCTTCGAGAACGTCCTGTCCATTGAGTACGTAGCCACCAAGAATATGCCGTGTTTCGCGCACGCCAACCTGACTTGCGGTCGCAATCAATTGTGCGTTTTCTAAGCCGGGGCAGTGTGATCTGAAAAACCGCATCAGTTCCCATGCCTGTCGACGACTCTCGATCTCGGCACGAGACAGATCATCGGGGTTTGTTCCGTCGATATTTTGAACACGAGTTGTGTTGACGCGCCATTGGCCGGGGGTCGGTTCGCGATAGAGATTCAAAAATTCCCGTTCCAATGTCCATTCTCCTCGCGCCCTGGCTTGCTTCACGATGCACTCAAACAGCCGCTCTCCCGGGTGCAGGAGTTCGTGTTCTCGCATCCAGGCCACAACCTGTTCGTCATCCACATTGCCAATGCTCAAGAACAGCGTTACCGGCATCATCTTGCCGTCTTCACGCCGACCAACTTCAAATGGCGCCCCCGCTTTGACGGCGATATCACCATCACCGGAACAGTCGATAACGACTTTAGGACGCAGCAGACCGAGTCCGGCCTTGTCGAGAATGACGATGTCGGTAATCCGTTCGCCCTGCATCACGACGTCCACAAACGACGTGTGAAATCGTATTTGTGAACCGGCGTCGCAGACCATTTCCAGTGTGGCCATCTTGAGCGCTTCCACGTGAAATGGAGTCACATTGGCATGGCCCAGCTTGATGAACGACGACCAGGCCGTACCGGGCTCGGTCTGCGAAGGATCGATCGCACCACCCATCGCGACCATTCGGTCGATCACCTCCTGGAAGAGCCCGGCAACCAGCTGCCGCTTGCCGTCTGGGGTATAGGACGTCATGAACGGCCCGACCATTCCAGCCGTGGAAGTGCCTCCCAGAAAGCCATATCGTTCAACAAGAACGGTCGAAGCACCATTGCGGGCAGCGGCAGATGCGGCGGCGGTCCCAGCCGACCCACCTCCAATCACAGCCACGTCCACGGTAGCACGCAGAGGAATGTTCCAGGTTCGGCTGATTGTTCTGGGAATGCCTGACATGTGAACCAATCCATCTGTGAAGTTCTCGATTTCAGTGAGTCTGTTTGCAATAGACTCTCAGGACCGCAACGAATCAACCCTCGGCTCTACGGTTGACGTAGTGAACTGACTGTTTCGAAAACTCGTAGCGATTGAGATGCCCCGTAAAACGACCAGAAACTGACACGCGTCGATCAGAGGGCCAGACTTTTTTCCACGCAATCGTCACTAATGCAGCAGGTGGTTAACTGCACCATGCCGAACACGACCATCTGGAACCCGGATCGGACATCTAGTCCCGCATTCCCCAGATGACTTCCTTAGCTTTGGCACAAGATTTGCGCAGTGCCCCTGCAAAACAAGGGTATTCTGCCAATTCATGCCATGCGAACCAGGGAACCCGATGGGTGATGCTAAGAAGGA
>CAUZOL010000361.1:0-6890 GCA_963581435.1 Planctomycetota bacterium | reverse complement strand
TTCAAGACATCCGCATCACGATTTGTGATCGCGACCTGAAATTCGTCCAATTGCTGCGTGTATTCGCTCAAACTGTTTGAAACGGCGTCGGCGTTGGCCAGCAGAATCGTCGTCCACAGATCAGGATCTCCAGAGGCAATTCGTGTTGTGTCGGCAAAGCCGGTGGCGGCAAGGTCGTTATTCTCCGGAGACAGCGTTGCCGCCAGCGCGGCCGCGACAACGTGCGGAAGATGGCTGGTTCTCGCCAGCGCGGTATCGTGGCCTTCCGCAGTCATCGTCACGACGATCATTCCGAGCGTTTCCCAGAATCTCATCAATCGCAGTAATTGCTCGGGCGGTGTGGCGATGTCAGGTGTGACAACGCAGGTTCGACCGACATACAAATCGGCATCGGCATGTTCAAAGCCGTTTTTCTCAGATCCGGCCAACGGATGTGAACCGATGAACGTGACGCCGTCCGGCAGTTTCCCGTCTAATTCCCGACAGATGGATCCTTTGACACTGCCGGCGTCGGTGATCAACGTGCCGGGCGAGGACTTCGCCGCTGCGGTAATTACGCCGTAGGCAATCCGATCGACGGGTGTGCAGAAGATGATGAGACCGCATTCGGCGGCCACTGTGCCGACGTCGGTTGTGAATTCATCGATCAGCCCGGCTGTTTGGGCGTCCTGTAGCCTCGCGGAATTGCGACCGATGCCGATAATGCGTCCGTTGAATCCGCGTTTCTTCAGCGCCGCAGTGATCGATCCACCAATCAGGCCGATGCCGATGATGCCGATGGTGCTATTGAGAAGGGTGGCTGCGGGACGCTCGTCGATCATGCCCGCATTCTACACAACGCCGCCCCGACATTCAGCGCTTGAGCGACGTAACTTCTCAATCTCTGTCGACGGGTGCCACTGGCGTGTCGCCAGTGCAACGCGTAGGACACTGGCGAGACGCCAGTGGCACCCAACCCGTCGATTGAGAGTTCGCCGAGTCGTGAGCATAACGCTGTGGCGTTAAACCAGCAGTCGCTCAATCGGTTTGCCGTCGCAGAACTTCATGGGACGGCCGATTGGCGTGATCGTTTCCTGCGTGATATCGACGCCCATCGTTTTGAAGATCGTCGCGTAGAGCTGATTGACTTCGATGGGATCGGCCGGTTCGATCTTCTTTCCGGTGGGATCAGTTTCGCCGATGACCAGTCCCCCCTTGATTCCACCACCGCCAACGACACACGAGAATCCGCTGGGCCAGTGGTCGCGACCGCCGAGCGGGTTGATTTTCGGTGTGCGTCCGAATTCGCCGATACACAGCACGACCGTCGAATCGAGCAGATCGCGAGTCTTCAGATCGTTGATGAGTGCCGAGAATGCCGGGTCGAGCGATTTCGCGCTCTCGACGTGCGAACCGTAATTGCTGGCGTGACTGTCGAAGCCAGGCAATGTGACTTCAATGGCACGCACGCCGGTTTCCACCAGACGACGGGCCACCAGACACCCGCGGCCAAAATTGCTGTCGCCGTACGCGTCGCGAATCTTCTGTGGTTCTTCCTTAATGACCAACGCATCGAGCTGCTCCGACGACATCATCAACCGGGCGCGATCGATGGTCTGCTGATGCAACGTCCGCTTGACCTGCAATCGTCGGCCCAGCCGGAAACTGCTGGAAATGACATCGAGGTTGGCCAGTCGGCGTTTCTGACGTTTCTTATCGTCGGTGCCACTTTTGAGATTTTGTAGATTGAGGCCAGGATCGAACACTTTGAAGGCGTCGTATTTTGCACCGAGGTATCCGCCGCGTGCCGGACTGGGAGCGTTGCCGAGCGAAATGTGGTTTGGAATTTCCAGACCGGGAACGGGTAATTCGTGTGTGAGGATGGCACCGACTGAGGGATGCACGAGTGCCGGCGCGGGCCGAAAGCCCGTCTTCAGGAAATAGGCACCCCGTTCGTGATCGCCTTCTTTCGACACCATCGACCGGATGACCGACATCGTGTTGATCTGCTCCGCCATGCGGGGATACAAGTCGGAGATATTCAGTTTTGGATTTTTAGTGGGGATCGCTTTTGACGGGCCACCGATCTTGGTTCCCGGATGCGGGTCCCATGTTTCCAGTTGGCTGGGACCGCCGGCGAGCCACAGCAGAATAAACGACTTGTGCCGTTCTTTCCCACGCTTGTTGGCTGCAAGCAAATCCATGCCGGGCAACGCAAACGACAGCCCCAAACCCGCAAAGGTATGCAGGACGTCGCGGCGTGAGAACATCGGTAAATGGTTTAATGATTCCATGAGAACTCCGGCGAGTTGAACATGCTCCAGTAAATGTCTTCGACGACATGCTTTCGCGCGTCGCCTTTGGTGTCCTTCAGCAGGGGCAAGAGTTGCTCCCTTTCGTCGAAGGTTGGCCGACGCGAAAGGCCGACGAGGAAGCAGGCGTCGAGGCAGGCTTCGTCGGAACCGGCTGACGACACGATGCGGCCTGAAGCCGTGAACGGGTTGGCGGTGAGAATGTTGTCACCGAAGTTTCCATTCATTCGCAATAACGCCTGCGGCAGCGTACCGGCGTGTTCCTGCAGTTCGTCTTCACCGAGGTCGCCGTATTCCTTCACGAAGTTATTCTCGCTGACAAAGCGGAGAAACCGCACGACAAGGTGTGAGTTCTGATCGATGGTCTTGATCGAACCTGTCTGAATCATCGCGCCGATCACCTGTTCGGGTCGCAATCGCGTCAGCGGGAAAACGGCTCCCTGCGCGATGAGCTGATCGACGCGCTCGGGGTCGCCGCCGTCTATGTCTTCCGAGTGAGTCGAGGCAAGCAGAAACGGACGCGACGCCGTAATGACCTGAATCAAACGTTTCAAATCGTAGCCGTGCTCGCGGAAGTCGGCACCCAAAATGTCCAGCACGTCGGGTTCACTCAGGTCACCGGGCGCGGGCAAATCATCGACGGGCGGATCGGGTTCGTACGGTTGGCCGACAAGATAACTGGACGACTTACCAAACACGTATCCCCAGACGCGGCAGACAATGGCGCGTTCGAAACGCCGGTTCTCAGGGTGGGTGATCCAGCCGGCCAGCCGATCGCGGCGCGACCCCGATTTCGGCAGCCACTCCTCACCGAACGGTACGACAGGTGCGACGACGCGTTTCTCCAGCGTCTCGCGATCTTCGACCACGTACTCGACCGATTCCTCTTTATCTGTCTCCTCGTTTTTTTCTCTTGTTTCGTTCTCGACACCAACGGCGGAAAACTGTGTTTGGCCGAAGTGTGCCGCCAGTCCCTCGAACTGCTTCTGGGTCCAAACATCGAAGGGATGATCGTGACACTGGGCGCAGTCGATTCGTTGGCCGAGAAATGCGCGGACGCAACGGGCGGTGAGTTTGTTTTCATCGACTTCGTTTTCGTTGATCGTGGACGTGACGAAGTTGGTGGCCGGCTTACCGGTCCACAGGCCCTCCTCTGTCATCATCTGCCGCACCAACTCATCGTAGGGGCGGTTTGCGTTCAACTCGTCGGACAGCCAATCGACAAAACGGTCGCGCCGATAAATGATGAACGCGCCCCCCTCGACGCCGACAAAGCTGCGGGCCAACCGTTCGGCGAAGTAATCGCCGAAACGCGTGTCGGCCAACATGCGGTCGGTCCAGCGTTTGATCTTGTCGGGACCGTCGTCCGCTTCGAACTGCCGAACCTCTTCCAGCGAGGGAATCGTGCCGTGCAGACTCAGCGACAGACGGCGGAGCATTTGCAGTTCGTCGGCCGCCTGAGCCGGCGTGATGCCTTCGGCCTCCCAATTGGACGTAAATTGTTGATTAAGTTTGGCAACCGTTTCGTCGGCTCCGTCGGTCGTCGGCGTTCTGCCGGCCGACACGGGCAGAGCCGTCGGCATTTGCGGACTTTGGGCCGCCCAAGTCACCAGTGCGACAACGACGCCAGCAACGGTAAGTGGCAGAGCAAAAAGTTTCGGCTTCATCGACCGGTCCCCAAAGGATCAGAATTTCGGCGATTTTGGCTCTATTCGCTGAGAAGCTAAAGATATTGGCATTTTCGCCGAACAGACTTCAGCCCACAATGTCAGTCTCCAATTATTATATACTGCATTGGCGAACCATTGGTTTCGGCCAATCAGTTGAAACCGACAGGTTGCTCTATTGGTACCTTATGCGGGGAGAACGAGTGCTTTCATTTCGTGGCAGGAGCGGGCATTGAGCGAACCGAGTAAACAGCTGGAACAGGGGCCGCCGGCACCTCCGGAATGGTTTAACGCTCCCGATGCGTCTGCGAACGAAGTTCAGGCTGTCGATGTCGCCGAATTCCTCGACGAACCGCACGATGTCTCTGAGTTTGTTGCCGACGATTGGGGCGGTTGGATTCCCCCCTGCCCGCATCTGTTCTGGCATCCAATTTCCGGCGGAATGTGGCTGGGACGAGCGCTGCTGGGAATCGTCACGCTGATATTCCTGCTGGCAGTCGTCGCCGCCATTCCCGTCGTTCGCTTTCTGGCGCTGGGGTACTTGCTGGAAGTGGAAGGACGCGTCGCTCGCAGCGGCCGTTTGCGCGACGCCTTTCCATTGCTGAATATTGCCCCGCGCCTCGGCACGATCGTAATCGGGGTTTGGCTGTGGATCATTCCGCTCCGTCTGCTATCGGGAAATGCGGCTGACGCTTATCTGATCGATCCGACCGGTCCAGCGGCGACCATGCAGCGACCGCTGACAGTTTTCCTGGCCATTGCTGTGGCGATTCACCTTTGTTTGGCGATTGCACGCGGGGGCAGTTTCTGGTGCTTCTTCAGGCCGATCAAGAACCTGCGAGATTTCATCTCACGGCTGCGCGGCGGACGGTTCTGGAGCGAGGCCAACGAACGCGTCAGCACCTTCGTTGCGAAAATGCGGCCGCGTTATCTCTTTTCGCTCGGGCTGCGCGGATTCGCTGCCGCTGCAGTGTGGCTGTTTCCACCGACGTTGCTGTTCGCCGCCATGTCTAAAACCGAGGCATTGCCGATTCTGACAAGTGTGTTCGGCGGGTTTTGCCTGGTTCTCATCTTTGCGTGGATCCCCTTTCTGCAGGCACACTTCGCAGCCGAAAATCGTTTTCGTGCGATCTTCGAATTAGGGCGCGTGCGGGAACTCTTCACGCATGCTCCGCTGTCGTGGTTTGTGGCGGTGGTGGTTGTCTTCGTTCTGTCGCTGCCGATGTATTTACTGAAGGCGCGGCTGTTACCACACGATGCCATGTGGTTGGTCACGCTGGTATTTGTCGCCAGCATCTACCCAGCGAAAGTGGTCACCGGTTGGGCTTACCATCGCGCGGTCGCAAAGAAGAAGCGGGCCTGGTGGCCTTGGCGGTGGCTCAGTCGACTTGCCATGCTGCCGCTGTTGTCGTTGTACGTCATTATTCTGTTCTTCACACAGGCAATCAGCCAGCACGGCAAACTGGTGCTGTTCGAGCATCACGCATTCTTGCTACCCTCGCCGCTGACGATTTTCAGTTTTTGATCGAACAGCTGCGATTCAACGAATCGCAGAACGCACCGGCGCAAATAGGAGCCTGAAGCGCAAGCGAAGGAGCTTGCTGGCATCGCTCTGGAACCATCCTCCGCTTGCGCTTCAGGCTTCTGTTTTTCCTTATTTTCCGTTTCTTTGCGAACCTCTGCGGGTCCTCTGCATCTTTGGGTTAAAAATCGAGCGCGCAAACATCGTTCTCCGATTCATTGAATCGCAGCTATTGACCGTGCATCGCCAAATGAGTAGAGTTGTACGGGATTAGTTACCGATAGAAGAAGTACCATGCGACCGAACTTGCTAACCAACCTCACTCTTACACTGGGCCTACTCGCTTGCGGGAGGTCTTAGAGGTTCGCATTCCGGTTGCTTGTTTTCCGAATTACAGAACCCTGAGACCTCAAAGGTTTCGGGGTTTTTTTGTTTGAAGAGGAGAGTCGAAAGACTCTCGACCCACCACCGCTGGAGTCCGCTATGACGACTGAAACGATTACGGTTTTCGATACCACACTGCGCGATGGCGAGCAATCGCCCGGCTGTAGCATGAACACGGCCGAGAAGCTCGACGTTGCCAAAGCGCTGGTCGAGTTGGGCGTCGATGTGATTGAGGCCGGTTTTCCCATCGCATCGCCGGGTGATTTTGAGGCCGTGCAAAAAATTGCCCGCGAATTCGGCGACCGCACGGTCATTTGCGGGTTGGCTCGTTGTCGCAAAGACGACGTTGATCGCGCCTGGGAAGCGCTCAAGGACGCCGAACAGAAAAGGATACATGTCTTTCTCGCGACATCCGCAATCCATCGCGAACACAAGCTGAAGATGGACAAGAAACAAATTGTCGAACGGGCGGTCGAGATGGTCGCACGAGCGGTCGACTATTGCTCGAACATTGAGTTCTCGCCCGAAGATGCCGCGCGGACTGAACTCGATTTCCTCTGCGAAGTGGTCGAAAAGACGATCGCCGCCGGTGCAACCACGGTCAACATTCCCGACACCGTCGGCTACGCCGTGCCGGCGCATTTTCGGCACGTCATCGAGTACCTGAAGCAGAACGTGTCGAACATTGACGATGCGGTGATTAGTTGTCACTGCCACAACGATCTCGGCCTGGCGGTTGCCAACAGTCTCGCCGCCATCGAAGCTGGCGCGCGACAGGTGGAGTGCACCATCAACGGGTTGGGTGAACGGGCCGGCAATGCGGCGCTGGAAGAAATGGTGATGGCGCTGAAAGTACGCCAGGATGCCTTCGGCTTCACAACGAATATCAACACCCAGAAACTGTTCCCCACCAGCTGCCTCGTTTCGGGCATCACCGGCATGCACGTGCAGCGGAACAAGGCGATCGTTGGGCAGAACGCATTTGCCCACGAAGCGGGCATCCATCAGCACGGCATGCTGCAGGAC
>CAUZOL010000360.1:0-6942 GCA_963581435.1 Planctomycetota bacterium | reverse complement strand
CATGACAAGCGAGATCAACTGATCCCGATCGAGTTCCATCTCCGGCACCCTGTCCATGCCGGAGTCTTACCAAATTCTCGAATCTGCGCCAGCATCTGTTTTGCAGAATGGACATCCACCACGCGTTGGACTCGGGGCGGCCGCAGCGTGTTATAATAGCGGCGTTGTACGCTTGGATCGGTTTCCGACTCGGCCCGTATGGGAAATGTCGGCTAACTGAATATCCGCTTGCCAATGCTGGAGTCGATAGGGTGCGGCATCCTTACTCAAACCTGGCACGAAAAGCATGGGCGACGAGAGTCTTGCTCGCAAGTGTTATTCTCGGTTTGGATGTTGGGAGAGTTGCCGTCGCTGAGGAAGCGTCGCCCGACCTGAAGGCCATCACGGCTGCGTTGACGCAGTGGTCGGAATCGGTCGCCAACGTCCGCTTTGGCTGGACAGTCACCTTCGATCCCAACTCCGAACTGGCCAAGGACAACAAGCTGCAAGGCGTTGTGCGCCGAGCCGAGGTGGAATGGATCTGGACCGATACCGGCCGGCTCCATCACCACCGAACCGTATTCTGGGATGATCAACCGAAAATGCGGTCCTTTCAGGGGGCCGATGGTCAGCGTGTCTTTAGCGCCAACTACCGAATGGGAAAATCGGAGTTCACCGAACCCAAGGGGGTGACGATTGCTCTGGGAACGCCTTCGGCGCCGGGTGACGTGGAACCTCTCTTCGGTCTATGGTATGGGCGGCAACACAAATGGTTGGCTGGCATGCTGGCTGCCGGGAAGGCCCGCCTCGACGGCTTCGGAGATCACAAAGGGAATCGGTACCCACGGCTGCGCGTCGAGACTTCTGAGACCACAACTCTCGTCTTGTTGTTGGATCCGGCTCACGGTTTCCTTCCCCGGCTCACCGAAACCGAACACCTGATCGACGGCGAAACAAAACGTGGCTTTCCCAACGAGGTCGATGAGTTTCGCGAGATCGAACCGGGCGTTTGGTTTCCCTGGTCGGGCCGGTTCGACCAGTTCATCGACGTCAACTCGTGGAAGATGCGCAGCATCGAAATCAACCAACCGCTCGCCGCATCGCTCTTCAAGCCGCCTATCGCCGACGGTACAGACGTTACAGACCTCGTTGCCAAGCGGCGTTATTTTCACGGGAGACGTCCGCCGGACGCGGGGTCGGAGCCGGACATCGTCGATGAGGCGCGGCGGAATCTGGAAGCAGCAGGTCCACCTCCGGCGGCTCAGCCGGATGGGGGCGGCTTTTCACTATCGAAATCACTGCTCGCGGTTTCTGTGGTCGTACTCCTCATCGGGCTGTGGTTTCGTTTCGTCCGTTAATTCACTTTCAACTGGAGAAGTCACGATGAACAATCGCTGGTCGTTGTGGATGTTTGCACTTTCCGCTGCGTTGGCCGTAGCCGGTCTCGTAACGGAAAAGCCGGTCTCGCTGCGCGATCTCTCAGGTGCGACGATCAAGGCAAATCATATGTGTTCGACAACCCCCGTCCCGGGCTGGTCCCACGAGTGTGCGTGTGAAACCGGAAGCACAGTGTTTTCATGCGAAGCCAGCTGGACCGTTCCAATTACCAAGTACTTTTGCTTGGCAGGAGGAACGCTCGATTGCAGCGAACCGACGACATCCTGCGGCGAGAAGCGTAACTGTGGGCAAACTCTTTGCAACAGCTCGAGTCGGTCCTGTGCACTAACCGGTATCAACTGTTCTGGACCATCATACAAATGTGTCGAAATTTGATGAAGTCAGAAGTAGTGCAGCGACTTCGCGGACTTTCAGTTGCGTCTTGTGTCGTGATGCTTGCTTCGGTCTGCGTATTGGTCTCTCCCGTGGTAAACGGCGGCATCGCGGCAACGGCAGGCCCGGATCAACGTCTCGCCTGCGGTCCGCGAGTGCTGTCGATTGCGGCCGCCTTCCAGCAACGGACGATTGCGAGTGCAGACCTCGTGCGGGCCTTTGGCGGCGACGTAGACGAAATCAAGACTCTCGAAGAGATCCGTCAAGCGGCGCACGAGATGGGAATGGCGACCTATGCCGTCGAATTGAACCCAAAGGACCCAACCCTTGCGAGGATGCCATTGATTGTACGATTAAAAGGGCAGCAAGCGGATGACCCCGGACATTTTGTCGTACTCTACGGGTCGGTGGAGCAGCGTTTACAATTGGTTGATTTTCCGCGCCGCGCGAGGCTGGTTGCCATCGAACGGGTGGCCATCGATTGGGATGGACGGGGTCTTTACGTGGGCCGAACCGAGGCCGAACTCCACGCCGCTCTCGGAGTGTCGGCCCACGAGAGTCTAGTCCACGGGAGTTTATGGATTGTCTTAACCTCGGCTGTTACCCTCTTCGGACTCTCGGTCCGGTCACGCAAGAAAGAATTGTCGGAAAGGTAAGCTACGATGGTCTCTCGACAGGGTATTGTTCTCTCGGTGACGGCGTGCGCGGCGGGCGTGCTGGCCGTCGTTCTGCTGCGGGAATCAGTTCCGCTACCGCTTGACGAATCGACTGATGAGCAACGCGCGATTGCTGTGCGGTTGATTGAACCGGCCGCTGGGCCGGACGGAGTGATTGTTGCGGACCCTGGAACAACGGTCAATGTTTCGTATGAGGTGCGAAACGTCACCCGCAGGGTTCTCGGTGGTTTGCGATCCGAACCTTTCTGCCAATGTTCGATCCGTCAGGATCTCCCGGAATCCTTGCAGCCGGGGGAATCGGCGATTATTTCGTTCAGCGTCCGCGTTCCGGATGCCGGAACACGCAAGGATCAGTTACCGCTTCTCGCCGCGGATTTTGAATCTCCTCTTGTTGTTCTTGCACCACTCGTTCGGGCGAGTGTCTTGCCGCCGCGTGTTGTGTACCTGCCCGATCACTTAAGCATTCACGTGTTTCAATCGCAGGAATCAAGAAACTCCGTTCAAGTTACGACAGTCGAGCGACGCGAAGCGAAAAATGCTATCGACAGTCTGGTTCTTGAACCCGCACGTCTCGGTCTAGCACGATTGAAAAACGTTGACGAGCAGGAGTCTCTCGACCCGGATATCGTTCGCCGCAACTACACGTTCTCAATCTCGCCGACTGCAAAATTAGACACGGGTACATTTCACGGGCTGGGAAAGTTGATCCCAATTACCGGCGTGCAACTGCATGGCAGGATGACGTTTCCAGTGACCGTTGGAGTTCTGACGGCCGTCTCGGTTCTCCCAGCCGAGTTGGTCTTTCCGCCACCAACAGAGACGACGGCGTCCTCGCGGAAGGTGTCGGTTGTAACGCGTGGCATGGAACACGTGGAAGTCACGGTTGCGGACTTCGATTCCGATCTGATCGAGGTCGAGAAGGTCAATGGCGGTCGCCAGATATCAGTCTTCCGCGTGGAGCAGAAAAAGCCGACATCCGGCCCGCTGGTCTCACAAATCGTGTTCACAATCATTGATGGCGATCAAAGCAAGCATACCATTGAATTGCCGATTACGTTCCAGTGATAGCTGCAGGCGTTGTGGCGAGTGAGGCTTTCGATGCGAAATTGTTTTCTGAATTTCGGTGTTCCCGCCAGGTCGGGACGACAGAGACCGACGGTGCCGCGAGACGGCTTCACGCTGATTGAAGTTGTGGTCGTGATGGGCGTAATTGGAATTCTTATCAGCCTGCTGCTGCCGGCTGTACAGAATGTGCGCGAGTCGGCCCGGCGGATGAACTGCCAGGACAACCTGCGGCAAATCGGCCTCGCCTGCCATGCCCATGAATCCACCTTTCAGGTATTTCCGTACACAGCCACCTATCACGCATGGACTAACACAAACTGGGAGATTTCGGCGCCTCCACATCGGGCACTACTGCCGTATCTCGATCAAACGAACGTGTTCAATCGGATCGATCTCGACGATCGGACGATCAGCGTGTTGGGCGACGGACCGCCGGTGAGTTGGGGCGCAACAAACAGGCTGCTGCTGGATGTTTCGATACCCGTTTTCGTCTGCCCATCGGACACGCAACGACCGGGCAGTGTGAACTACCGCAGTTGCATGGGGTACGGTCCCACGGTTTTCGGCCCCGACCACGGAGTGAGATGCCAAGAGTCTGGCAATGCTGCCGGCGCGTTCGTCCACCACAAGAGTGTCCCAGCCGCCGATTTCCTGGACGGCCTTTCCAATACGGTGATGTTCAGCGAGCGTGTGATCGGCGACGGAAATCGAGACGTTTATTCGCCCTTCCGTGATGTCAATTTTAATCCTGTGGACCGCGTCTGCACGGCGAAACAAATGACCGATGCCTGCCCGAACGGACCCGTTTTGGGACACGATTCGTTTCTGGGGTGGACCTGGCTGTATGGCGGCTGGGATCACACTTGGTACAACCACATTTACGGCCCAAATGCGGTGGTACCGGATTGCGTTTCTGGACTGGGGGGCGGGACCGCCGGTGGAAATCCCGGCGCCTACACCGCCCGCAGCTTTCACCCGGGCGGGGTCAACGTGGTGTTGGGAGACGCCTCGACACGTTTTGTGAGTGAGAATGTCAGTCTCAGCATATGGCGCGCTCTCTCCACCCGCCGTGGACACGACGACGCCGGCATCTGAAAATTCACTCGGTAACTGAAGAGCGACCGCAAATTCTCGATCTACCGGCGTATGTCAACTGAAAAGGTTGCCGTCCGATTGAATGTGAAGGCCGATCCGCGTAGAGGTCGGCGTTTTTCGGCAGGCGGTTGATGGCTTCGTCGAGCAAGGCCCGTTCGCTGAGGGAACGTTTAAGCGAGGCCGAACGACCCTCTCCGTAACAAAGGCCACTCGCCTTTGCGCAATTGTGCGCTTCTCACGGCTTGCCCCGCGACACGACTTCTGTATCGCGGGAGTCGCTCGGCCGATCCGCTCTTCGGTCATGTGAGAGCCGCTTGAATCCTACGATGAATATGTCGCGGGAGAGGTCGAACGGCCCTCAGAGGCGATCCTACGAGGCCGTTTTCCCCGTCCGAGATCCCAAAACGGCCAATTTTCTCCAAAAAGCCGGATTCTGGCTTGGCCGGATCCGGCTGCAGAACGTCGTGGATTCAAACTGTCGGTTGACAGTTTAGGATCCACTTGTGGTCTGATGGCCATCGCGGAAATGCTTGCCGCGAGATCAACTCTCGGGCAGTCTGTCCGCATAAATGATTCACACCAATCGATCACTGTGACGGAAGAATTTCTGCAAGAATTGACTCGCCTTACATGGGCGGCGAAGGGTGCAACGATGCCTGAAGTCCATCCCACGGAACGGGAGACTTGTTGCGAAGACGTCAAGCAGCGTCTAGAAAATCTGCTTGCGTATTTGACGGCGAAAGATGCCCAAAGATTTGAGGCGGTGATGAGAGAGACAGCAGCCGCGTATTTTCTTGAGGCACGTGATCGGTCTCCGCTCGCGTCTTGACGTCGCGACCTGATCGTACTGTCATCGCCCTTTCTGCGGGGCGTTGTTTCATGTACCCTGTTTACGTCGCATAACGGCCTTTATGGGACTTATCCACCGGGCAGGACGAACCAAGGTGGGAATCCTCGACAATGATCCAAAAGACCATCACCAAGACCGGCCGTCAACTCGCGGAGACGTCGCAACTCATCTTGCCGGCCGTGATCGACCAGGCCGGCCCGGATGCCCGCCGCCGCTTTGTCGAATTCTTCACGGCCAACATTCGAAACAGCAACACGCGGGCAGCGTATGCCCGAGGCGTATCTCAGTTTTGTGCTTGGCTCGATGAGCGGGCGATCGGCCTGGCCGAGGTCAGTCCGGTAATCGTCGCCGCCTACATTGGGCATCATCCGTTAGCGGCCCCTACAGTGAAGCAGCACCTGGCCGCGATCCGAATGCTGTTTGACTACCTGGTGACGGGCCAGGTTGTGCCGATGAATCCGGCCGCTTCGGTCCGAGGGCCGAAGTACGTCATCAAGAAAGGCAAGACACCGGTGTTGTGTGCAGCCGATGCTCGCATGCTGCTCGATCCAATCAAGTTGACCAGCATCGTTGGGCTGCGTGATCGAGCCTTGATCGGGATGATGGTCTACAGCCACCCTGCCGCACTATCGACCATGCCAATACTGCGGACGCCGTTTGGCATGCGCGACAGCAACAATCGTGACACGCCCTTCATCGTGGCGGAAGACGATTTGGAATGGAAATCGGGTGACGCTACAACCTCGATGTCGATCATCGAGGCGAGCGAAGCGTTCCGGATCGGAAACGATTGAGTCAATCGCGAGGTCCACTGCAACCAAAAAGTTCTGCGCGGCGGTCTGGCTCCGGTCAGCATACCAATTGGCCGATGACTCAAGTTCGTCAGTTGCGTCTGGATGAAACTCAACCTGCATCGCTAACGCCGTGCTTCGCAAACAGACGAGCCCGAATCGTCGACCAGCTTTCGGTTGTCACCGTGCCGGCATCAAGTTCGTCGCTGCGGCGATTGATGTCGTCGAGCCATTCTTGCGATAAGTGCGGCGGCTGATCGTCGGGAACGGACGATGCGAGTTCGTCGATGAGACGGAGTCGTTCTTCGACCGCCAATTTTGACGCGTCAGAAAGCACGGTTTGGTAGTCAGGCATGAGTTCGTTCGCCCACTGGATTGCCCCTTCGCAGGATGTCTTCTGAACCATTAGAGTGATTCTACATCGCGTTCAGTCTATCAGACGCCGGACGTCTGTCCAAAGTAATCCGAAGCAGCAGCCCTCAGACAATCGTCGGGTGGCTGGGGTCGACCAACGGGAGCCCCCAGATGATCGAAGGGCGACATAACGAGAACGAGAACGAGAACGAGAAGAAGCACTCGTCTGTGGGCTGAGGTATTGTCAAAACTTGTGTTCTTGAAGAGTTGAGAAAAAGCGGGGTATCCTGCTGAGGTAACCACACTTCAGCGGCCCGATAGGGGCACAAGGACACGCCATGAGCAAGATTACTACAGACCG
>CAUZOL010000359.1:0-6945 GCA_963581435.1 Planctomycetota bacterium | reverse complement strand
TGCCTGGAAACTGGTACTCCCGGGAGCCGGCGCATCGAGTCCCACGATCCTTGGCGATCGAGTCTACCTGACTTGCTACAGCGGTTTCGGTGACGGCGGAAAAGGTGGGACGGTCGAAGACCTGAAGCTGCACGTCGTCGCTATCGACCGCAACAATGGAAAGATCGTCTGGCAGAAAGAGGAAGAACCGCGACAGCCCGAATCGCGGCGAGTGCGCGACCACGGTTACGCCGCACCGACGCCGACGACCGACGGCGAGAATCTGTACGTCTTCTTCGGCAAGACCGGCGTTCTCGCGTTCGACCTCGATGGCAACAAGCTGTGGCAAACTCCTGTGGGTGATCGAACGCACGGCTGGGGCTGCGGAACATCACCCGTGCTATTCGAGGATCTCGTCATCGTCAACGCGAGCGTCGAAAGCGGCTCGCTGGTGGCGTTGGACAAGAAAACCGGCGAGGAAGTTTGGAAAGCCGGCGGCATGCGAGCGTCCTGGAACACGCCCTGCCTCGTTGAAGTCGCCGACGGAAAGACCGAACTTGTCGTCAGTGTGAAGGGGCAAATCCTCGGCTTCGACCCGCTGTCTGGCGAGCAGCTTTGGAGTTGCGACGGCATTCAGGACTATGTCGTCCCCAGTGTCATCACGCAGGACGGTATCGTTTATGTCATTGGCGGACGCACCTCGCGGGCCATTGCCGTGCGGGCCGGCGGTCGAGGCGATGTGACGGACACACATCGGCTCTGGGAAGCGAAAGCGGGCGCCAACGTTTGCTCTCCGGTCATTCACAAAGGGCATCTCTACTGGGTCAGCGATCGCAACAGGGTTGCTTACTGTCTGGATTTGAAGGATGGCAAGATTGTCTTCCAGCAGCGTTTCCCGGAGCAGCCGTACGCTTCGGTTGTCTACGGTGACGGGAAACTCTACGTTGCCACGCGGTTCGGCGGCACATATGTGCTGGCGGCCAATCCCGAATTCGAGCAACTGTCCCACAATCGCGTTGAAGAAGGCGGGCGTTTCAACGCCAGCCCGGCCATCGCCAATGGAAAGCTGTATCTTCGCAGCGACACGCATTTGTACTGCATCGGCGGAGCCAAGTAGGCCATCGCGCCGCATTAGTTTCAGAACGGATCCGGGGAGGCCGCACCGCCCCTTAATCTTCCCTTTACCAGCAGAAGAACCTCACCATGCCGCTTCAAGTCGATTGGCACGGAGTTTACCCGGCCGTCCCCACGCAATTCCACGACGATTTCTCGCTCGATATTCCCGCGACCATGCGGCACGTGGAAGTGCTGCTGAAAAATGGCGTGCATGGAATCATCATGTTGGGAACGATTGGCGAAAACTGTTCGCTCTCGTTGGACGAAAAAGTCGAGGTGCTGAAGGCGACGGTGAAGTGCGTTGATGGAAGAGTTCCCGTGCTCAACGGCGTGGCCGAGTTCACAACGCGCGGTGCGTGTGAAACGGCCCAACAGGCCGAGCAGGCGGGGGTCGATGGGCTGATGGTGATGCCGGCGATGGTCTACAATTCGGACGGACGGGAAACCGTGCAGCATTTCCGCAGTGTGGCCGCGTCCACCAGCCTGCCGATTATGTGCTACAACAACCCGCCCGTGTACCGAGTGGACATCACGCCGGAAATGTTCCAGCAAATGGCCGACGTGGAGAACATTGTCTGCATCAAGGAAGCCTCGGGCGATGTACGGCGAATCACCGATCTGTTCAACGCGCTGGGTGATCGCTACCTGATCTTCTCCGGGCTGGACGATGTAGCGCTTGAGAGTATTCTGCTCGGCTGTTGCGGTTGGGTCTCGGGACTGGTCGATGCCTTCCCCCGCGAGAACCGTCTGCTGTGGGATGCGGCGACTTCGGGCGACCTGAAGAAGGCGTTGGAGATTTACCGCTGGTACATGCCGTTGCTGCACCTCGATGCGCACCCCAAACTGGTGCAATACATCAAACTGGCCTGTGCGGAACTCGGCTACGGCACCGAAACCGTCCGTGCGCCGCGGCTGACTTTGGTCGGCGAAGAACGCGAGCGGATTCTGAAGATCATCCGCGACAGCATCGCGACGCGACCGGCGTGAGCGGATCGACGTCAATCACTATCGCCGTAGCGATTCACTTGCTCTCGCGAAACGCATGGCTTGCTCCGACCAGATCGCTGAGGGCCATGCCGATTGACTTGAAGAGCGTGATTTGCTGGTCGTCTTCGCGGAGCGGCACACTGCCGGCGCACATTTCCGTCAATTGGCCAACGACGTCATCTTGAGTGAAGACACCTTCGGCGATCGGTACGAGAACCTCACCCGCCTCGCGGAAACAGTTGTCGCGGCTGTCGGCGTAGACGCGGGACTTCACCACCAACGCGGTGTCGCACTCGCGTTTGGTGGCATGGTGATTGCCGATGAAGTCGGTGTGCGTGCCTTCGGTAATCCAATCGCCAAGGACCAGCGGGTCGGGTGATCCGGTGGCGCTGACGACGATGTCGGCCTCGCCACAAGCGGCTTGCAGGTCATCGACCACAACGCACTCGATGCCCGTGAGTTCGTCGTTCATTTGTTGAACCACTTTCTGGGCGTTCGCTGGCGTTCGACCCCAGACCAGGACACGTTTCAAATTGCGAACGCTTGCCTGTGCCCGAATGATGTACGTTGCGAGGTTGCCCGTTCCCAGCAGCAGCAGCGTTTCAGAGTTCGCACGCGACAACAATCTCGAAGCGAGACCGGAGACGGCCGCCGTCCGCAGAAAGGTGACGCTGGTGCCATCGACCAACGCCAACGGTTCTCCGTGGGCTCGGTCGAACAGCAGGATTTTGGAATACAGCGATTCGTATTCGGGTTTCGGATTGTCGGGGAAGTAGGTAAACGCTTTGACTCCAATCACCGAATCGTTCCACGACGGCAACAGCGCGAAAGCATCGTGATTGCCGTCGTCTTCGTCCAGCAGAAATACCTTGCGCGGAGGCATGGTGAAATCGGCCGCGAAGGCTTCCTGCAAGCTGTCGATCAGGTCGGGAAACTTCAGGGCCGCGTGAACTTCTGCTGCGGTGATAATCTTCATACTGAAACTTCGTAATTTCTGGAGTTCGTCAACAAGCGAGCGGGCCACGCCGCCGGTTTTTATTTCGCCAATCAGGATATACCCGCCACACCCACGGACGTCAAAGCCGGCAGAGAAATTCACAGCCGACAGCGCAATTCATCCAGACTTCAAATTCGGCATTTGCCAGCCCACTGGAAAACTCACTTTTCGGAGGGACGCAGTGATTGACAGGCATCCGTCGTGGTTCAACCGGTGCCGTCGAGTGGGAGCCCGGTATCGTGCGGTTGGTTCTCTCAGCTTGACGGGCCACAGCACGACCAAAATGGCAGACGGGCGATTTCCAATTTTCGACCCGCCTACGGTGGTTAAGGGGATAAGTTGTAAGTTCTCGACGGACGGAAACCGTCGCTGTTGAACCGGGTCGCCGGAGAGCTGAAGTTACGGAGGGCGGAACGGACGTTCGACGAACCACTGGCGAACGACCCGCCACGCAACACACGGCTAGGATTATTCCACACTGGTGACATTGAGCCAGACGCTGGATTTTGACCCCACTCCATGAGATTCCCGTGCATGTCAAGAAGTCCCTCGGCATTCGGCAACAACGATCTCGCCTTCAACAAGTCGAACTTCCAACTCTCGTAAGAACCGACTCACAGCCAACCAGAGATCATCCCGCACCATCACAATGCACTGGACTCGGCCTCCGTCGCACTGCCGCTAAGCTCGAACCAGATCGGTGTTGTCCTCTTCCTTTTTTGCGTGCAGCCATTGCTCGAACTGATCAAGAATGATCACCACTTTCTTGCCGACCGTTGTAACAGAACCGTATCAAAGAAACGGCAAGGAGAGAAAGTTCGAACTCGAAGAGCAACGACGAGGGACTTCGTAACGCGTTATCAGAGAATGAGAAACAGCTCGCCGCAATCCCATGCGACGAGCTGTAAGGATGCTGAGTCTGTTGTGCGAACACCCAGATGCCGAAAAGATTTTCGCCATGTCAAAACGCTACCGAATTCAATTTCCAGCATCCGACACAGAGAAACTAGGGCAAGATGAAATCTTCTTTACCCTCATCGAGGACGGTGAAGCGAAACGTTTGCGATTCCACGATTACGACGAGATCTACAAGCGGCCTGGCTTGTATGAGCAGCTCTTTTACGAGCGACTTGGCTGCAACTCGCCTGAAAAAGTAGCCGATCTCCTGCACAGTGCTCTTAATTCGGTCCGCGAACCTGTGACCGAATTGCGCGTCATCGATTTGGGGGCCGGCAACGGAATGATGGGCGAAGTCTTCAAGCGTGAGGGCGTTGCCAGGCTGGTGGGTGCGGATATCATCCCGGAAGCCCGCGATGCGGCTTTCCGGGACCGATCCACCGTCTACGACGACTACTATATCGAAGACTTTGCAAGTCTGGACGCCGACGTGCTTGACCGAAGACGAGTTAACGCGATTGCTCGACGCTGCACGTCGCCGTCCGTTGCTCGATGCGATGACAATTCGACGCGGACCGAACAAAGGAAAGGCGATCGCCAACATCGGTGACGAACGCCACATCCAACTGCAGCGACTGGGTCGCGAAAGGGCATTGATTTACAAGACCTACTTGCTGACCGGCCTACGGAAATCAGAACTGGCATCCTTCACTGTTGCCAGTTTGGAGCTTGATGGACCGATGCCGTATGCCGTCTTGAACGCAGCTGACGAAAAGAACCGACGCGGCTCCGACATTCCGTTGAGAGCCGATCTTGTTGACGACTTGAGGGATTGGCTTGCCGACAAGCTGGATGCCGTCCGGAGCGACGCCGTGGCCTCCAACGGGCAAACATTACCACTGACGGAACCTCCGACGGCACTGACGACCGACACACCGTTGTTCAACATTCCGTCGGGCTTGGTCCGCATCCTGAACCGCGACTTGAAACTGGCTGGCATTCCGAAACGTGACGAACGAGGCCGGACAATTGACGTTCACGGTTTGCGAATGACGTTCG
Organism: Planctomycetota bacterium; assembly: GCA_963581435.1. Classification (GTDB taxonomy): domain Bacteria; phylum Planctomycetota; class Planctomycetia; order Planctomycetales; family Planctomycetaceae; genus JABISG01. The sequence continues at coordinate 1,910 of CAUZOL010000359.1, read as the reverse complement.
GAACATTGCTGAGCGTGGGAGGCGTTGCACCGCGAACGGCCCAAGCAGCAATGCGGCATTCGAGCATCGATCTCACGATGGCTGTCTACACCGACCCGAAACTATTGGACGTCTACGGGGCGATGGATGCATTGCCGAGCCTTCCACTCAATGACGAACCGACACCAGAGCGAATGTCGAAGCAGGCGACCGGCACCGATGACTCACGCCCTTTCCCGGTTGCACCAACGGTTGCACCAAAATCTGACAATTGGTGCAACCAGCTGTCAATTGTGGACAATTCAGACGCCTCGTCGAGTGACGTGCAGAATGAGAAAAAGCCTGAGAAACCAGTTGTTTCACAGGCTTTTCCGATGTCGGGGCGGTTGGACACCAATTGAACTTTTCGCCGAGCAAGTCGATGCGTGGCGGCGCGACATCAAGAAGCTGCTTCTGGCGGCGTAAACCGTCTTCAGGACGCCGCTTTTGGACAATGGGGTTACAGCAGGGGGGAACAAATCTTCCGCCGTTTTATTTCACAGCAGCACCGTTGAAGACACTCGGCGGGCTTTAACCTGGTCACGGTGTCGCACTTTCACAATCTCCCGGGTTCACCTGACGTGTCGCATCGCCCGCGAAGTGTTCAGGCGTCGCGCACAATTTGAAGGACCTTCCCCCCGTGCTTCGCAACCAGTGACGGTCCAACGCCGTAGACCGCAAGAAGGGCAGTCTCGTTTTTCGGGCGTGACTCAGTGACGCCCAGTAGCGCCTTGTCGGTCATGATACGGAACGCGGGGACGCGTTTTTTCTTCGCCTCATCCTTGCGCCAGGCTCGCAGCGATGCTTCCAGCCTCGAGCCTCGCGGCGTGGCCGGCGCAGCGTTCTTCTTCGAGCGATTCTTCGGCTTGGCACGAGTCCTCGGCTTGGCCCGCGTTTTCGGCTTGGTACGCGAACGCCGGCCCTTCGGCGGGGTTGCCGCCTTCGCCGGAACTTGGAGCGCGGCAAGCGTGCGTGCGTTCGCCTTCTCGCCGCGCCGTGTCAGCGTGAGCCGATGATACGGGATTGATTTGCCGTCCTTTTCAAAGACATCGGTGCGGCTGGTGACCATCCCGCCGCGGACGAGCGCGGAGACGAGCGTCTCAAAGTCGTGGCGTTCCATCGCAGCACACTCGTTGCGATATAGCATGCCGACGGACTGGTTGTTCCGTTGTGCGAGCGCGTCGAGCGTCGACTGCATGATGGCGGCTTCGGTGTCGGTGGGCGCACGGAAGGCCTGCACGACGCAGACTGAGGGGTCGCATGTGTCACATAATCCACAGGGCGTACCTGGGTCATCTTCATCGCCGAAGTGTCGGACGAGATGCACCATGCGGCAGCCGTGCGATTGCGCAAAACGTGCCATCTGCTCGGACTGCATGAGTCGGTGTGAGACCTGCGCTTCGTAGGAGGGGGCCCACGTGTCGTTGCCCCGGCGGACGGACTCATCGGGATCGACGAGCGCGCCGCCGTGGACCCATAGTTTCTCCAGTGCGCGCGCAAATAAGTCTTCGTCCATCTTCGTGCGGTCCCGCAAGCCGTGCTGCGGCCGCGGCTTGGCGGTGAGCTGAGCGAATATCTTGTTCAGCTCGGCGACGGGTGGGTAGTTCTTCTTGTGGAAGAATTCATTCGTCTTGCGGTCGACGAAAGAATGCAGCAGGATGGCGCGGGAGGGCTTACCGTCGCGGCCGGCGCGGCCGATCTCCTGGTAGTAGCCCTCGAGTGTCTGAGGCAGCGCGAGGTGCGCGACGGTCCGTACGTCAGCCTTGTCGATGCCCATGCCGAAGGCGACGGTCGCGACGATGACGTCGATGTCGCCGCGAAGGAAGAGGGTCTGTACTCGGTCGCGGTCGGCTGTGGGCATGCCGGCGTGGTAGGCGGCTGCAGGCATGACC
>CAUZOL010000358.1:0-6962 GCA_963581435.1 Planctomycetota bacterium | reverse complement strand
ATCCGCCCACACATCCGCAGGAATTCCGTTCGGTCGTTTTGGGGTTTCCTTTCCCATGCCCGAAACCATCGCATCTTCCGCCTCATGCGCGAAGAGCGGTTTTGTGAACGGTTACGATTTTTGTTGTGACTCCGTACGACGTACCCACCGGCTTGGCGCGGAAAATTATGCTCGAAGCAGTCGCCGATGCGTGGGGAGTTCTCGCAGACCCGCCCCCTTCCATCGTCAGCAACAACTTCAACGAGCGAGGCGTCGAACACTGGGTTCGCATTTTTACTAACGAGTTTGATTTTCGCGATAAAGTCGATGGCTCCGTCCGCGATCATATTTGGTACGCGCTACATCGAAACGGAATTGAAATTCCCGGACCACTGCGTCAAGTGGAGTTACATCAAACCGGGCCGGAGGTCGAAGCCAGAGAAGAGGGCACCCGACTGGCCGAGCGACTTGAAGCCCTGCACTATGTCGATTTTCTGGACGATCTGCCCGGCGACGCGCTGAAAAAACTGGCCACCGCTTCTCGAACGCGCTTTTATACCGAGGGCGAACCCGTGATCGAACAGGGGGACCACAGCACCGAACTGTTTATCATTCTCTCCGGAGAAGTCATCGTGTCGTTCACCAATCCCAAAGGACAAACACGAGAACTCAACCGACTCGGTGCGACCAGGTTCTTTGGCGAGACGGCATGCATTACTGGCGAGACGCGCTCGGCGACCATCACAATGGCGTCGGAAGGCGAGTTTCTGGTGGTTGAGAGCGAAGCATTTCGATCGGTTCTCAAAGAGTCGCCCAGGTTGGCCGAACAAATGTCGAAGGTCATCGCAGCGCGACAGGTCGAGGTCGAAGGCCGACAGACGGTCACGTACGATGAGGGTGAATCGGACGAAAAACCAAACGACCTCATCGATCGCATCCGCGACTTCTTCGGCCTGACGTGAGAACGCGTGTGTTGCGGTCGAAACGGTCTTCGATTGGACCCGATTCGGTGGGCGGAGTCAAAATAATCGTCGCAGAAATGGGCGACTGCGAACCATTGGTTCGCAGCTATTGATTGTTGAAGAACATAACGAGCGTTGGGTCAGGCGGTTTCCGTCTGTTCCAACCCCAACTCTTCGATCATCAAGTCGCGAATCTTGAATTTCTGAATCTTGCCGGTCACCGTTTGTGGGAACTCATCGACGAATCGGAAGTGCCGTGGCACTTTGAAGTGGGCGAGGCTGGCGGTGCAGAATTCGCGGAGTTCCTCTTCGCTTGCGGTGGCACCCTCCTTCAGTTTGATCCAAGCGGCGACGTCTTCCACAAATTTCTTGTCGGGGATGCCGACGACGGCGACGTCTTCGACGGCCGGGTGCGTGTAGAGGAATTCTTCAATTTCGCGGGGATAAATGTTCTCGCCGCCACGACAGATCATGTCCTTAATGCGGCCGGTAATGCGGTAATAGCCGTTGGACATTCGCGTTGCCAAGTCGCCGGAGTGCAGCCAGCCGTCGACATCGATGGCGGTCGCCGTCTGATCGGGCATGTTGTAATAGCCCAGCATGACCACATGCCCGCGCGTGCAGAGTTCACCTTGTTCATCGTCCCCCAACGTCTCGCCGGTTGCGGGATCGACGAGCTTGACTTCGATGTCGGGAATCGGTCGGCCGACCGTTTTGACGCGAAGCTCGAGTTGATCGTCGGTCCGCGTTTGGGTGATGACCGGCGAGGCTTCGGTGAGGCCGTAGGCTATTGTGACCTCGCGCGCGCCCATGTCGTCCACCACACGGTTCATCACTTCAATGGGACAGGGACTGCCCGCCATAATTCCCGTCCGCAACGATGACAAGTCACGGCCTGCAAACGTTGCATGCTCCAACTGGGCGATGAACATTGTTGGCACGCCATAAATCGCCGTCGCCCGCTCCGATTCGATGGCTTCGAGCGATGCCTCCGCATCGAAGTATTCCGCCGGAACGATCATGGCCGCCCCATAAACCGAACAACACAGCACGCCCAATACACAACCGAAACAATGATAGAACGGCACCGGCACGCAAATGCGATCGTCGGCGGTGATCTTCTGGCAGTCGCCAATGTGATACGCGTTGAGCAACAGGTTGCGGTGGGAAAGCATGGCCCCTTTGGGAAATCCGGTCGTTCCCGATGTGTATTGAATGTTGATCGGATCGTTCGGCGCGAGTGTTTCGGCAATTTCATCCACTCGCGATTGTTCGACAGAATCTCCCTGTGAGATGAACTCGTCCCAAGTGGACATGCCTGCCGCCGCGTGATCTTTCATCGACACCACATGCCGCAGTTGTGGGAACTCAGCCAGATCAAGTTCGCCGACGGTCGCATCGGCCAATTCCGGTACGGCGTCGGCCAGAATCTCGAAGTAATTCGACTTCTTGAATTGATCGACGAGAAACAAAGCCGACGCGTTTGACTGCTTGAGAACGTATGCCACTTCCGAGGAGCGATTGGCCGGATTGACGGTCACCATCACCGCACCAATGCGGGCAGTTGCCAACTGCTGCAACACCCACCGTGGCCAGTTGGTCGCCCATACGGCCACGTGCTGCCCTTTGTCGATGCCGATGCCCACCAGCGCGCGGGCCACCTGGTCAACCGCCTCATCGAGTTCCCGGTAGGTCAGCCGGAAACAGTCCTTCTCCGCATGTCCCGATTTGTTTGGTTGCCCGGCCTTGTCGAGTCGCGGAAAGACAATCGCATCGTTGTCGGGAAACTTGGCGGCAGTCTGCCGCAGTACATCGCCAATGGTCGGCCCATCGACCCAGGGGGTGGAAGTTTCGGACATCGCCGTCTCCGGTTTATCAGACTCAATCAGATCGATAGCTGAGGCGTCATCGATACCGGCATATTACTGAAAGAAGCTGTTGGAGACTATCCGATTCACGCGATGTTGCCCGCGCCCCAGCCCCATTTCCCAGCGGTTGCATGGAGATTTCCTCTCGCAAACATTGGCCGCCAGACGATAATCTGTTATAACTATAAGTGAATCGTGATGCGATGGGTCGTCGGCCAAATTCCCCTCGGTCACAGGTTGCCTTCAACGGAGATGGGTGATGTTCACAGTCTGCGGCGATGAATACCGCCATTGCGATGGCGTCACGCGGCGTGGATTTCTCGCTGCCGGCGCACTGGGAATGGGCGGCCTCACATTGGCCGATCTGCTCCGTGCCGAAGAGACAGCCGGCATTCGTGGGTCGCACAAATCGATTATCTTTGTCCATCTCGACGGCGGACCGCCGCAGATGGACACCATCGACCTCAAGCCGAATGCACCCGCTGAAATTCGCGGCGAGTTTCAACCCATTTCGACGCGCGTCCCTGGTTTTCAGATTGGCGAGTTGTTGCCGCGAATGGCCGACATTGCCGACCGTTTCGCTTTCATTCGTTCGTTGGTTGGTTCGGCCGGACGGCACGACGCGTTTCAATGTCAATCTGGCTACAACGTGAAGGACATGGCGGCGGTCGGGGGCTGGCCGGCGATGGGGTCGGTCATCTCGAAGTTGAAGGGCAGGCCCACCGACGTTGCACCGGCATTCGTCGATTTGATGCAGGGACGGCCGTTGGTTCGCAACAGCGCGCGACCCGGATTTTTCGGCCCAAGTTACAAGCCGTTCCGCCCTGACATCTCCAAAATGTTCGAGCGCGCATTAGAAGCAGGGATGAAAGGCGAGCTATCGCGACTGGGGGCCGATCATAGTGTCAGCCTGACACTCAACAGCGAGATTTCAGTCAATCGTCTCAACGACCGTCGGCAATTGTTGGCAGGACTGGACCGCATCCGGCACGAAGTGGACGCGACCGGCATGATGGACGCCATGGACCGTTTCGAACAGCAAGCGGTCGGCATTCTCACCTCGGGACGATTGGCCGACGCGCTTGACCTGGAAAAAGAAGACCCGCGCGTGCTGGCGAAGTTTACGCCATCCTCTCAAGACGACGGTGATCGATTTGCGACGGCCGACGGCTCGATGGCGGTCCGCAAGTTTCTGCTGGCGCGGCGGCTGATTGAAGCCGGCGTGCGAATCGTCAGCCTGTCGATCAGCGATTTTGATACGCACCGAAGCAATTTTCCGCGAATGCGGCACGCGTTGCCCTTGGTCGATCACGGCCTGCATGCACTGGTGACCGATTTAGAAGAACGTGGCATGCTCGATGACGTCACGATTGTTGCCTGGGGCGAATTTGGTCGCACGCCACGCATCAACAAGAACGGCGGTCGCGATCATTGGCCTCGCGTGGGACCGGTTATTCTCGCCGGCGGTGGCCTGCGCACCGGACAGGTGATCGGAGCAACCGACCGAACCGCTGGCACGGCGGTTGCGCGTCCGGTGCATTACAAAGACATCTTCGTCACGCTGTATCGCAACCTCGGAATTGATGCCCGCGGCACGACGACCATCGACCCGCACGGTCGCCCGCAGTATTTAATGGACGAAGGCGAACCGCTGCAAGAACTGATTTGACGCGACACCAGCTGCGATGCAACGCATCGCAGACGTCTGCGCCCTGCCACCACAAATCAAACAGCCCGGTTGCCGTAAGCAACCGGGCTGTTTGTCTTAATTCTGTTGATAGGCAATCAATGTGACTGCCTTGATTGTGATCGCTATCGTCCTACTTGCTAACGATCTTCGTCGCCGTCGATACCGGAGCCCATTTGTCGTTCGGGTTCACGCGACTGCGGGCGATGCTCGGCGTTGGAAATCGCGAGCGGATGGTCAACCGTTTTCGGATCGGCCGAGACCGCCAAGTGATCTTGTTGTCGATGTTGAGCGACGGAAATGAAAGCTCTTCTTTTTTGACCGGAGTCGTTTTTTCGTCGGCTTTCTCTTCTGCGGCTTCGCCTGCTTTCTTTTCCTTTTCGTCGCCTGCTTCCGGTTCCTTGACTGGGGCGGTCTTTCGCTGCGGAACGTCTGTTGCCGGCTTCAGCGATTCGACGTCTTCGACTGCTGCGCCTTCGCCGGACTTTTCCGGGGAAACCCGGCCTTCGTTGGCTTCCGGTGGCGTGTTGGACTCTTGCGATGGTCCTGCTGCGCCGTTGCCCTCTCCTTCTTTGTATGTCGGGGGCGGTCCACCGTCGGCGGGGGTTGGTTTCCAGTTGTCATCGGCAGGAACGGGTGTCGCCGAGTTGACGGCACAATTTCCACCAGGACAGTTGCCGCCCGTAAGACATGACTGGCACGGAGAACAACCCACCCCACAGGATACGCCGCATGGGCTGCAGGGCGAACAAGAACTGCCGCATGGCGAGCAAGTCGGCGAATAGTACGATCTCACACCGTAACGGTACACCGGCGCATAATACGTCCGATATCCGAAGACAGGACGATAATAGCTGGTCCGATAATACGGTGTGTAATATGAGCCGTAGGATGTGCTGTTGAAATTTGAAAACAGGTCGGCCGTCGCCGTCTGGCTCGTTCCACATGTCAGCATGATAGCGCAGATCACGCCAAGTATCAGTCGTCGCATTGCATTGTTCCTGTTGTTTGACTGTTGAGCCAATTCACCGATCATTCAAATCCGGCCGCGCGACATCAAAAGCCCACAAGGCGACAGATGCCGAACAACGCGATGAGTCGAGTCTTGGGGACACGGCAAGCGAACAAGTTTCCGCTTGCTCGCACGTGATCCACACACTCTTTTCTACCGCTGTCACCAATCGAATGTCAATCCTGTAATAATCGTCATAGACCTTCGATAGCCATTTGGCAGCCTGAAATGGTAAAGTCATCGCCGCCCGCCTAACCCCACAATCTGCCGCTGCAACGTCTCGCAAGTCGCGATTTCTTCTCGGGGAATCCATAGTTTCTGATGCCTGCTCGGCGTTGACAGAATTCGTACACGTTTAACAGGTGCCGGCCGGTGAATTCTGAGGTATTCCCCGAAACTCACCGGCCGGTCTGTTCATCCGTTGCTCCTGTCAGTCCCGACGGCCGTCACACCGCCAACAGGTCACCCAGTAAAAGTTCGTCAAAGTTGGTGAACAGGTCGTGGATTGCTTCGGTGTCGATGGCCGGCTCCTCGTCGGTGAGGACATCGCCGTTGGCAAGTTCAGTGTTTGTATCGTCCTCAGTCGGTAATACTTCAGGTTCAACCAACGCAACCTGCACGATGGGGTCGTCGCTGGTTGACGTCTCGGCGTCGCTTGTGGTGAGGGTAGTGAACGTTGAAACCGTCTCCGATTCAGTCGTCGATACGGCGTGCTGTCGGTCAGCAATTCGTACAGCAGGACTCCCAGGGAATAGACGTCGGAGCGGGTGTCGATGTCGAAGCCGGTCCGCTCGGCCTGCTCGGGGCTCATGTACAGCGGCGTGCCGACCATTTGGGCGTGTGCGGTGAAGAGGGTTTGCTCCGTCAGTTGCTGGTTGCTGGCCTTGGCCACGCCGAAGTCAATCACCTTGGGCTCAGGCCCGGCTTCCATCATGGTGATCAGCACGTTGGAGGGTTTGATGTCGCGATGAATGATTCCCTTCTGATGAGCGTGCTGGATGGCTCTGCAAACTTTAATGAACAGGCCGAGCCGTTGTTGTGCGGAGAACTTGGCCTGATCACAGTATTCGGTGATGGGAATGCCGTTGGGTGTCACAAGTGGATTACATAATACCGTTCACACTGAATGGGACTACGAAGCAGGAGGGAAAGTAGCGGTTTTGAAGACGCCCTTGTCACAGCTCGGAGCCGTGGCTGACTGATGTGTCGCGTTCAGATTGGGGTCGATCCTAGGCGACGCGTGTTAACACATCAATCAAGCTTTCAACCTAATCCTGTAATCGTCGCGGTAGTCACTCCAACTGTTCATTGTCGGCTGTGTCTACAACCCAGGGCAATCGCACGTTAAACTGCTGCAAAACCAGCGTAGATGTCATCGAGGACGCTCTCGTCCCAGCCTGCGCGGAGCCGTTTGCCGCGAATGTTCTCTTTGATCGTCGTGTCGCGTTGGAGAA
>CAUZOL010000357.1:0-6979 GCA_963581435.1 Planctomycetota bacterium | reverse complement strand
CCTTTGCAGTCATCGAGTTCTCCCGAAATGCCTCGTCTGGATGCCAGGAAAACACGATATCACGAAATTAGGGGCCATTTCCATTAACACCCGTGCAGCGCAAAAGTCGCTGGACCAGCACAGCGGGCACCCAAGAACTCGACGTTCTGGAGAACATAACAGGAACGTCGGAACCCCTGGGCGTCTCGACCGCTGCGTGATGAACGATGTTCAATCCACGTCGATCGGTATTCGGCCATCGAGATAACGCCAGTTCTTGATGAACGAAATCAGGTCGGCCATCTGTTGCACGTTGATGTTTTTCTCCAAACCGGCCGGCATCAATGAGACGCCGTTCGATTGGAGTCTTTCAATGTCGCGCCGCAGAATTGTCGCTGACTTCCCTTCCTGCTGTTTGACGGTAACGGAGTTGGAAGTCTCCGACGTCATCAAACCGGTCACGACTTTCCCCAGCGTTGTTACGACGGTGTAGCTGAAGTAATTGCTATCGACAACACGGTTCGGGTCAAGGATGTTCAATAGCAACTGGGCCGACTTTTTCGTACGGGAGTCGGCAATGTCCGGAGCAACATTGACACCGTCTTTGCCAATGCGGTGGCAGGCGGTGCAGTTCTTGATGAAAACCTGCCGCCCGCGGATCGCGTCGGCCTCAAGTGATAACGCCGACTGGTACTTGACGAGAATTTTCTTGCGGTCAGCAGGGACCGCGGCGGCGAGCAGTTGCGCCGCTTTAGTGCGAATGCCGGTATTCCGGTGTTTCCGTAAACGATTCGCTCGCACCGGGTCGAGTTCAGTCGCGCGAATCCGGCCCGATTCGATTTCATTCAATAGCAATTGAGTGCGGCTGACGTCGGCGAGTTGAGCATCCAGAATCGCCCTCCTCACCGCAGGCGATTGCGCATTGAAGTCGTCGAACAAGAACGGACCAATTTCAGGCGCGTGAAACACGGCCAAGGTGTCGATCGCTGCCAGCCGCAACGACCGCTCGAAATGGGCTGAGGCGAGTCGGCGAAGTTGAGGGCCGACGTCGGCGAAGTTGGCGTATCGCAACAATTCAACCGCTTGCGGCCGTTGCTTGGCAAGCGCATCGGTGTTGGCGGCCAGTTCAGCAGCCCGTTGGAAGAGCGCGTTCAATTCATCCTGTTGTGACTGTTGCAGTTTGCCAATCAGCGACCTCAACGATTTCCCACGGCGTGTCATGCCGCGGCCGAGACCGCCGAGAATCGCAAATCGTGGCGAGTCGAACTTCCCGTTCAATCGAACATCTCGTGTGAACTGGAACAGGGCGGCGGCGATCTCCTGCGGGTCTCCTCGGGATGCAATCAGCTGTGCCGTCTCTTGTAGAAGCTCGTCGAATTCGGCTTGTGCGTCTTGTTTCGACGCGATGACATGCTGAACGATTTCGTGCAGCAGGTCTCCCGGACGATGAACGACGGAACTCGCGACAGCAATTCGTGTCCACCGGTCGTTGGGTGCGCGGACGGCGATTCCAGCCAACATCCGAACGATTGCAGGACGTGGGGTCTTACCCTGCAATTTGCCGAGCGCGAGCGCCACTTGGAACCGCAACCTCGCGTCATCGCTGTCGGCAAGCCCAAGCAAATTGTCGCGAATCGAGGCATCGTTGAAATGACGTTCATCGATCAACCTCACTGCCGGCTCGGCGACGCGCGGATGCTTGTCCCTCAAGGCAGCGGCCAGACTCGTTATGGTCAACTTCCCCAATCCGTCCAGCGCCCATAGCGCATGCAGGCGGGATGTAGCGGTCGATCCCTCTGTCACGAGTTTTCTCAACGGTTTCACAGCGGCCTCGTCCTGCCGTTCGAAAATCAAACGGGCCGCCGTCTCGCGATGCCATGCATTCGTGTGCTTCAACAGTTTAACCAGCTCGACCGTTGACACTGTAGACAGGGCAATGGGGACGCGGCGTTCTGCAGTTTTGTCGGCCGGAACAATCCGATAGATGCGCCCGCGATCGTCGCCGTAGCGTAAGTCGCGGCGTTTCTTCAGCTCGTCCGGCACCCATTGCGGATGCTCGATCACGGCACGGTACATGTCGATGACATACAGGGCACCATCGGGGCCGTTGGCGAGATTGACGGCGCGAAACCATTCATCGCGGGTTGCCAGAAACTCAACTTTCTCACGGCCCGGTCTAGACGAGAAGGTTGCGCCATCGGGCTGCAGCACATCGCGGTGTACCATATTGCCGGTCGGTTCGCAGGTGAAACTATTGCCGCGAAACTCCTTGGGCAGCAAATCGCCGCGATAAACCGTCACGCCGCAGGCGGCGGTGAACTGCCCTTCATGCGTGGTGGACGTCGTCCACGTGCGACTGATGGGGAAAACGCGCGAGCCTTCACCTGACGGAGAGACGTTATGGATGACCGAGGAGACCGCTAAATTCGGATTGCGTTTGATGTCGCCGTCGTTGAGTACAACATGCATGCAGGGGTTGCGGTTACTGCAGATGAAACGGTTGCCGAAATCGTCGAACGCTAGTCCGAATTGCCCGACGCCGGAGACGCCCTCGAACGTTCCCGTGTTTGGGTTGAAGCGGAAGTCGCGTCCGCTGATCGAGAGCGGCTTGGCATTGCCCGCCCACTTCTTGCGTGTGGCGATCACGTCGCCGCCGCGCAGGCCGTTGGCCACGTAGATGTGATTGTCCAGTGCAAACGTGGGGTGGTTGGCCCGCAGTTGGGGGTTCTGCTCGGCAAAGCCGGTGAACCAGGTTTCACGCAGATCGGCGCGAAAATCGCCGTCGATATCGCGCAGGAATTCGACCTTGCCGGCCAGCGTGACGACGACGCCACCCTTCCACGGTTGAATGCCGGTGGCAAACAACAGCTTGTCTGCGAAGACGTGTGCTGTTTCGTAATGGCCGTCCCCGTCCCGGTCTTCCAGCACCTTGATCCGCGACATCGGCGGGCTGCCCGGTTTGGGCCCGTTGGGATAATCGCGCATCTCCACGACCCACATCAGTCCGTTTTCATCGAAGCGAATCGCCACCGGATCAATCACTTCGGGTTCAGCAGCAACCAACTCGATGCGCAGCGCCGGGTGCAGGACGAATTCTCGCAGTGTCTCTTCCGGCGAAAGCGGGCTTTGCGGAAGCGCTTTGGGGGCGGCTTCTTCTGCTGCTGCTAATGAAAATGAAACGCAAGCGATGATCGCCGACATCGCATTCAAGACGTTCAAGCGTCGCCGATTGGGACGGCCGCAGATAGTTCTTGTCATGTGGTGCTTCCGGGAATCAACTGGCCCAGTTTTTCGACCTGCTTGAACAACGGCAATTGCTTTGGATCTTCTGGATTCCAGTTCTGGTAAATGGGCGAGTACTTCAGGCCCCGCAGTCCAAGATCGTTCACATAATGGATGAGTTGATCGACACAATCCTCGTCGTTCGGAACGACCGAACACCAGCCGATAAACCGATCGGCTTGCTGCTCGAAAATTCGTCCGATAAATGGTCGGGATACCAAACAAGATTGGTGTGCGTGTCGAACCGCATGGAATGTGTCTCTGTCGAATGAGAGTGCGTGATGAAATAGCTGTCACATAGGGAAACTGAGTTGTTTGTTATCGAATCCATCCGCGTAGTCAACTCGCAAAGGAAACAAACGTGATCGTCGATGTTCATAGCCACGCACGGGAGTACCCGTGCTGTCCGTCACAACACTCTGGACTTTTCTGCGCGAGTTCTCGCCATTTTCCCATGCGGGAATCTGAAATCCGACGAGATTTCAGTCGGATTTCCTCTGTGAAGCCGTGAACCGCGGATGTGATGATGGAAGCATGACTTCCACAACGCGCATTCCCGCTGAACTTGAAGCCGCTCGGATAACCGCACGGAAGTCACGGATAGAGACCAACCGGAACATGTCGTGCAAGACGTGTGAAACCCTGACGTCGATCGCCGGCTGAGTTGAAACAGCAGATTGGGTCTCAACGGCGGCGAGACCGAGATAACGACTGGTGATAATCCGTTAATGCAGAGCTCAAATCACCGAAGACATCGACACCGCGGCGTTAGAATCACGTCTGGATTCCCGATGAAGACCGGCACAATCGACTGACACACGGGACCGGATCATCAAGAGTCAGCCAATTCCGCCACCGCAGGCCTCAAGTGGCGAGAACTCGCGCAGAAAACTCCAGAATGTTGTGACAGACAGTACGGCGGTCAGTAATCAATTAAGATCGCAATCCAATCCGAGAACTGGCCAGCTCTGCAACGGCCAATTTGAGACGGTGCCAACCAACGTTTCTTTGATCGGGCGCGCCGACAGGCATTCTGACCGGCGTCTTCGGGCCACGCCCGATTCCGAGAAACCCTTGGTTAAAGCGCGCAGGCTGAAGGCCGTTCCTGTCGGAATCCTCCGGTCGAGCTCGATTCCGCTTTAACGTTGAGTAGTTTATCGGATGTGCCGGGGATGAAGAGTACTTGACATAATTCGCCTCGAATTGGGCCGCTCGGACTCGTGCGTGCTACTTTGGACGCTTCGATGCGACGCGAGCATTGGCCGATTGTGATTACTACTCGCTCTGAACGTCCCGCCACGTCTCCAGCACGGCGCTTAAAACTCACTGCCGACAATCCCCGCGGTCGCCGTGATTTTCAACCAGTCTCGGCGTGATAGGGCGCCCCTCCAGGCACGTGTAAAATGATGCATCGTTCCGTTCTCATCCTTTGTCACCTTTCAACTCGGCGAGCATTTCGAGCAGGTTGTCGATGAGGATCACGGAGGTGTCCTTCTGCACGCGGTTCGTCCCCAGCCATGTTTCGTAGCCGCCGAGCCGATGCTGTTCGGGAGTCGGCAGATAGCCGTAACGACCGTTCGCCAGGCCAATCACCATGGTCTGTGAGAACGGGCTGCGGTCTTTCAGTTCGAGACCGATTTCGACGAACGTCTCAAACGGGATGCCGCAGACAGCGAGATCGCCGATGCGGATGGCCTGCAGCTTCACACTTACCGCATCTCCCTTTTCCGCGAGCGCAATGGTGCGACGGGCATAGGCCTGAGCCAGCCGTGGCAGCCGGGCGATTTTGTCGGCATCCTTCAGTGCAACGATCCGGCGGGCTTCGGCCAGCTGTTCGTCGCTGATGCGGCGATGCTTCAGAACGATGTCCCGCTGCTGCATTCCCAGCCGCGCGTCGCTGCGATGTCTCGCGATCTTGCGATGTGCGAACCACGCCGTGTCGGCCGCCTTGCGAGCGACAACGCGAATCTGTTCAAACGGCTCGCGCGGCGGACGGGTCATCGTGAACGGAATGTTGTTGATGTCACCCGAGGTTCCGTTCGACATCATCGCGACGAAGTTCTTACCGGCCCGCAGCCGAGACGGCATCAGTCGGGCGAACTCGCCGAAGTAATCGGCGGAGAGCTGTCCACGCGGCACGGCTCCGACGTAGTGCAGCGAGTAATTTGCAAACAAAGCCAGAGGCTTTCGACGTGCGTCCTGCAACGAAATCACGGTGATATCAGGGTCGGTCGGCCCGGCCGGACGATCAAGCACGTCGGGACTGCGGGGCGGGTTCATCTTGACGATGTCGAGTTTTCCAAAGGGATTGGGTGGCATCTTCCCAGGCATCAGGAACCAGCGACGGTTGAATACTTCCTCTGGCAAGGGATGCGACGCCGCTCCCACCGACGCCGGCTGCAATGCGGAGTACGCCTGAACGATTGACTCCGCCAGCCCGCCGACAAGGACCTTGCGATAAGCCACCGCCGGCGCCGGACCTGCCTTCGTGTTGGACGGCGGACCGCTGTGAGTGTGCGTCGAACAGATCAGCATCCGATCCGTGCGAAGCCCCGTTTTCTTCGATGCGATCTTTTTTGCCTCATCCAAGACCTCGGGCGAGGCGCCCAGGCTGTCCACAACAACCATTACTAGCGCTGTCCTCCCATCGTCAAGAACGAGTGCCCTCGCAAAAAATGAATCATGGGCGCTCTCTGCCATATTCGCCCGGAATCCACCCGGCATGTTGAGCGGGAACTCCGTCGGCGTGATGTCCACCGCCGAGACTCCAGCCCGAAGCACGGCCGGCTTGCCATCAGAATCGTCCTGTCCAAGGACAGTTCCGGACAGAGTCGTGAGTACCAGAATGAGCGGAATCCAGTTGTTCATCGTTCAACTCTCCAGCGGGTTCGGACTGGTGGCGGGTTGCACTTCATTGCGTCGTCAGAAGCTTTTCCACGTAAGACTTGAAACCAGCATGGCAGTCACCGGGTGCACCTAGGGCGTGTCGCTAAACTGATTCGCGAGGTCCTTGGACATCATCGCGCCGCGCCGTCGGAAGTGCAACAGCCACGACCTTGCTTGGATGCTTTGGTGAACCAGGCCGCCCCACTTGGGTGTGTTTTCTTTTGCGCGGATGTTGCCACCACCGCAGCGTCGAAGCTGCACAGAGCCAAGTCAGAAAACGTTCGTTAAATCGTGCAGGCTGAAGCCCGCCCGAACGAAAATCATCCAGTCGAGCTTGATTCCGCTTTAACGTAGTAAGCGTCCGGTCTGCTCATGGGCGGGAGAACTGGATTCGCCTAGCGTTGATGGCGGGCCGCGACACGTCGGCGACGGCGGCGGTCACGTTTGTTGGCGGCTTTGGCACGAGATTCTTCGAGGCGATGAGTCAGTACGGCTTCGGGATGTGCGGCCGCCCAGCGATCGGGAAGCATCTCTTCGAGTTGGGGGTCCTCAGCATGGAGCCGCATCAGAAGTTCTCGAACATACGCCCGCGGTTCAATACGATGTCGTTTCGCGCCGGCCAGGATCGTGTACAACACGGCTGCCCGCGGTCCGGCATTTTTACTCCCCAGGAACAACCGTGCTGCGCGTCAGAACATTCTGGACTTTTCGCGCGAGAACTCGCCATTTTCCCGCACGGTAATCTGAGATTTGACGTGTTTCCGTTCGAGATTCTGCTGGGAAGCTGTGAGCGGCGGATGTGATGATGGAAGCATGATTTCCACAAACCGCA
>CAUZOL010000356.1:0-7000 GCA_963581435.1 Planctomycetota bacterium | reverse complement strand
ATCTTGCTCATGGCGTGTCCTTGTGCCCCTATCGGGCCGCTGAAGTGTGGTTACCTCAGCAGGATACCCCGCTTTTTCTCAACTCTTCAAGAACACAAGTTTTGACAATACCTCGCGGCGAAGCCGCGCGAAATCCCAAGTGAACGCTCGCGCCGATAAGGCATTCCTGGGCCGGCCGCGACCTGCCCGATCTTGCGGCGAACTGTGCGCGCCATCAATGCAGCAGCCCTTGCCATCTACCCCGACTCACTGATTCGCTACATGGACAGAACGCCGTAACATCCTGTCAGAACTGGAGAAGCAACCCGTCTTTCGACCCGGCCGAACCGGTTGGCACGAGAGTTGCTTTGTTGTCTATCGAAGCTCCCGTCGCGGGTGTCTGTGCAACAGGTTTACTGTCGGTATCAACCGGAAAGGCAAGTCGTTCAATGAGTCGCTCAATCAGATTACTCGTCCCGTTATTTTGTGCCATCATGTGGATGGCGTTCTCTGGAGAAATGCAAGGAGCTTTCGCAGAGGAAGCCCCAGAAGTCACAGCCGCCGAAGCTGTCGCTGCGGCGGAAGCAGTGCAAGGCAACCTCGATGCACTGTGGACGGTTTTGGCTGCCATTCTGGTGTTCTTCATGCAGGCTGGTTTCGCAATGGTGGAATCCGGTTTCACCCGCGCCAAAAACGCCTGTAACATCATGATGAAAAACCTGCTCGACTTCTCCGTCGGCTCACTCAGCTTCTGGCTGATTGGCTTCGGACTGATGTTCGGCGTGACGTCCGGCGGTTTCATCGGAACCGACAATTTCATTTTCAATGCCACCAGTGACGCTGCGACAGCCAGCGGAAACACCGAATCGTTCAGTTGGGCATTCCTCATCTTTCAAACCGTCTTCTGCGCAACGGCCGCAACCATCGTCAGTGGTGCGATGGCCGAACGTACGAAGTTCAGCAGCTATATAATCTACTCCATCTTTATCACCGCCATCATTTACCCAATCTTTGGACACTGGGCTTGGGGGACGCTGTATCTCGGCGACACAAACTCAAGTGCCTGGTTGGTGAAGATCGGCTTCCTCGACTTCGCCGGCTCTACGGTTGTGCATTCCATTGGTGGTTGGTGTGCATTGGCCGGTGCCATTGTGCTCGGCCCGCGAATTGGAAAATACAAAGACGGCAAGACCATGCCGATTCCCGGTCACAACATCCCATTGGCAGCACTTGGCGTGTTCATCTTGTGGATGGGTTGGTTCGGCTTCAACGCTGGTAGCACCACCGCTGTCGGCAGCAGTGGTGCCAGTTTCGCTTACATCGCGGTCACCACAAACTTGTCTGCCGCAGCCGGTGCCATTGGTGCGATGATCGCCTCGTGGATTCTCTTCAAGAAACCCGACACCTCGTTCGCCCTGAACGGTGCACTCGCTGGCCTCGTCGCCATTACCGCTGGCTGCGATGTGATGTCCCCCGCGTTGGCTGCATTAACCGGACTCATCGGCGGTGTCATTGTCGTCTTCTCCGTACTGTTCTTCGACAAGATCAAGATCGACGACCCGGTCGGTGCGATTTCCGTCCACGGCATCTGTGGTGTCTGGGGAACGTTGGCCATCGGACTGTTCGGTGCAGGACCGTTGCTGCCGCAAGTGATTGGTGTTGGAGCTGCGTTCTTGTGGGCGTTCCCCACCAGCTTCGCCATCTTCTACTTGATCAAAGTCACCGTCGGCTTGCGAGCGAGCCAACAGGAAGAAATGGAAGGGCTCGATCTGCACGAACACGGCATGCTGGCCTACCCGCCCAGTTTCGTTTCGGAACTGCAATTGGGTGCCCATGTCTCCGCCGCACCGAGTATGGCACTGCCGGGTCTGACCGGAACCGCCACACCCGGAACCGTTGCGAAACCGGCGACATCCAATCCGTCGAACTGAGCGAAACCAGACGGCCCGCGAAACGGGAGTTGAAGTTTCAATCAAAACACATCAGGCCCGGCTCTTTGTAAGAGCCGGGCTTTTTTTACCTACAAAGTCTCCAAGGGAGAAGGAGTAAGTGAAGCCTTGAAGCAAAAACGCACGACGGAAACGCTGATAACGAGTCCGCCGTGCTGACGAAATCCTTGAGTAAAACAAGGAGATCCGCTGTGACCCATCATACCGCCGTAAGCTCCAGATTGATTCCAGTCGGAGAAGCAGCCAAGCAACTTTCAGTTTCAGATCAGACCATAAGGAACTACTGCTCTGATGGAGAACTCGATTTCACTGTGACCGCAGGAGGACACAGGCGAATCAGCATGGCCAGCTTGAGACGCTACTTGGGTCTTGATGAGACTCCGCAGGAGGAGAGGCGCAATGCGATTTATTGTCGCTGCTCGACTTCCTCACAGACCAAGGACGGGAATTTGGAACGACAGAAGAACCGTCTACTCGATTACTGTGAGACCGAATTGAATGGCAGAGAAAATGTTCTTGTGATTGCTGAAACGGGAAGTGGCCTCAATGAAAATCGGAAGGGTTATCAGAGGCTGATCGAATTAGTGTTGGCCGGAAAATTGGAAAGAATCGTCGTTGAGCATCGTGATCGGATTGCACGTTTTGGTACGACAACCTTTGCCTTGTTGTGCGAAAGGATGAACGTCGAGCTTATCGTGACGGAGTCAAAAGTTGATGTCTCAGACGAAGAAGAAATGGCATTTGATTTGATGTCACTCGTCACAGTTTATTCTGCTCGAATTCACGGAAGGAGAGGTGGCGAAGAATCAAGAATGGTTCTTTCCGAAGCTGTGAAGGAACGAATCATTCAGCTCTATCAGCAAGGATTAGCTCAAACAAACATCACGACCATCATCCGCGAAGAGAATTTCCGCTGTCCCAAGACCGACAGGAAGTACGCGATCCACGCGGTGCGTCAAACGATCCACCAGCAAGAGAAGATTCTTAAGGCTCTCCCTGCTTCAACTTCTCCGATTGAAAAGTTCATTCAAGAGAAGTGCATACGGGCCGAAGGCGAGAGAGTCTTTACGAGGCCATTTCACCGGGAATATTCCATCTGGTGTAAGGCCCATGATCTTCCTCCGGTCACCAGTCTCAACTTGACCAACTCATTAAAGAGGATGTTCAAGCTGGGAAGGACTGGTTCAGGCTACTCGTTCATCAATGGGATCGCCCTTAAAGACCATCCAAGGGCTTCACGCTCTCATCTTGGATAGGCTCTCTCTGAAATCGCCCCCCCAATATTTTCCTTGCCAGTCTTGGAACCAAAGAGTCGTGTTGTTCCATGTGGTTTTTGATTTTTGGGAAATTTCTGAGCGGGCTTCTTCATTACCAGATTTCTCAACTTGATCAGGAGCAAACCCAGTCCACAGCATGAAAACGGGGCCGAGAGGTGCGCTAACACCCATCGACCCCTAACCAAACTCCATTGATGCAAGGGAGAGTGGCTGTGGGAAATTGTGGTAGCGATCAACGTGCGATTCAAGGTCGTCTGATATCTGTTGGTGAAGCCAGTAAGATTCTGGCTGTATCAGGCGAGACCATTCGGAACTGGTGTGACGCTGGTGAACTTGAGTTTGTTCGCACCTTCGGCGGTCACAGACGGGTAGGTCTTCGGTCAATCAAATTGTGGTTGGGAGAGGAACAAGCACGTCTTGAAGAGGAAGAGAAACGAATTGAAGACGAGAGAAATTACGAGAGAACCCGACTTTGGCGACTCCGACAAAGACATCCTCACGAAGACATAAACAAATTGCTCACGATTTATTCAATCTGACGGCAGAGTAAGGGCAAATCAAGAAGGCACAGACACGTTCAGCAGATTGCCTTTCGTAACCTTCGGCGAAGACCGCAGCCGCGTGCGTTGCGGTTCGGCTCCAGAGGTGTTGGCAGGCGTGAGAAATCTGGTGATAAACTGGCTACGCAGCCGCAAGGTTGATAATCTCGCCGCAGCCTTACGCGAAAACGGCTGGAATCCCCAACCACTCTTCGCCATGCTCGGCAAACAGAACCAATGAGCCGCCCTGCGCTCAACGGCCCGTTCGCTGTTTTTCGCGGCGGCCTCTGGTATGATCGATTGCACATCGATTTCTCATCCGCACCCCAGAGGCACACCATGTACGCCAAACGCATTCTCCTCGCCACGATCGTCGTCTCTTCGTCGGTCGCGCTGTTAATTGCCCGCTCGCAGGAACCGCCCAAATCGGACACCGGCGTGGCAATGACCAAAGCCGCCACCGCGTTTCTCGGCACGCTGACCGACGCGCAGCGCAAACAGGCATCGTTCGCCTACAACGACAAAGAACGGCTCAACTGGCATTACATTCCTCGCGTCCGCAAAGGGCTGCCGTTGCGCGATTTGGAAGGCAAGTCACTCAAGTCGGCCGAGGCGTTCATCGCCAGCGGACTGTCGGAATCCGGTTACGATCAGACGATCCGCGTGATGAGCCTCGAAGAAGTGCTCTTCATTCTCGAAACCAAAGGCACACGCCAAGAACGCCGCGAACGGCGACATCCCAAGAAATACTACCTCAGCGTCTTCGGCACACCGGCATCAACGGGAACCTGGGGCTGGCGGGTTGAAGGGCATCACATCTCGCTGAACTATGTTGTCCAGGATGGCAAGATCGTCTCCACCACGCCGGAATTCTTCGGCGCGAATCCCGGCACCATCGACGCCGGCGTCGGCCGCACGCTACGAGTGTTGGCACCGGAAGAAGACCTTGCCCGGCAGATACTCAAACTCTGCTCGCCCGAACAGGAATCGGTCGCCTGGATCAGCAAGAAAGCGCCCGATGATCTTCGCGGTGCGAACGTCACCCAGGCCGATGCCACCGCCCCGGTTGGCCTGCCCGTTTCCAAAATGAGCGGCAGTCAGAAAAAACTGATGGCCGAACTGCTGAGCGAATACCTGCAGAACATGCCGGCCTCGGTCGAAAAGGAACGCCGGGCCGATCTCGAAAAAGCGGGATTGGACAACGTTTACTTTGCCTGGTGGGGCGATGCGGAACAGCACAAACGCCACTACTACCGCGTGCAAGGTCCCACGTTTCTCATCGAGTACAACAACACCCAGAACGACGCCAACCACGTCCACTCCTACTGGCGCAACCTCGCCGGCGACTTCAACATTCCGGCGAAGAAGAAGTAGGTGTTGATCGAAAGACTTAGGATCTGACGCAAAGTCGCAATGACGCAAAGGACAGGGAGAACGAAGATCACCAGAAATAGAAGCCTGAAGCGCAAGCGAAGGAGCCAATGAATTCGTTTGCCGACCGTGCTGCTCCTTCGCTTGCGCTTCAGGCTCCTATTCTCTTGTTCTCTGGTTGTTCTACTGTTTCCTCTGCGAAACTTTGCCCCTTCGCGGCTTTGCGTCAGATCGTTCGACAAACAACCCCGGAGCCACCCGCATGAGCCAGGTTCTCTCGCAACAAATCGAAACCGCTTACCGCGAAAAGTTCCCCACGTCGGCCAAGCTGTACGAGCGGGGCGTGTCGCTGTTTCCCAGTGGCGTGACGCACGACGGGCGGTATCTGCAGCCGTTCCCCATTTACGTCGAACGGGCTGTCGGCTCGAAAAAGTATGACGTCGATGGCAGTGAGATTATCGACTACTGGGTCGGGCATGGGGCGATGTTGCTGGGACACAGTCACCCGGCGGTTGTCGAAGCAGTGCAGCAGCAGGCGGCGCGATCGACTCATCCGGGAGCCTGTCACGAATTGGAACTCATCTGGGGCGAATGGGTCCGCAAGTTGGTTCCCTCGGCCGAACAAATGCGGTTCACCAACAGCGGCACCGAAGCCACGCTGATGGGGCTGCGGGTCGCGCGGATCGTCAGCGGCAAACAGAAAGTCATCAAGTTCGCCGGCCATTTCCACGGTTGGCACGATTTGTTGACGCCCGGCAACGAACCGCCCGAAGAAGCCGGCGGATATTCGCTGCCCGGTTTGACCGACGGCGTTGTTGGCGATGTGGTGCTGATACCGCCGAACGACATTGAAGCGGTCGCCCGCGCCATCGACGAACACGACCCCTGCTGCGTGATTCATGAAGGCAACGGTATGCGGTGGGGAGTGGTTCCGGCTGAAGTCGAATTCCTGCAGGCGCTGCGGCAACTCACCCGCGACAAAGGCGTGCTGTTCATTCTCGACGAAGTGATTACCGGCTTCCGCGTGGCACCGGGTGGTTACCAGGAAGTGTGCGACATCGTTCCCGACATGACGACGCTGGCCAAGGTGCTTGCGGGCGGACTGCCCGGCGGTTGTTTGACGGGCCGGGCCGACGTGCTGGATGTATTGGCGTTCGGCAATTCGCATGGCCAGAAGATGAAACACCCCGGCACCTACAATGGCAATCCGCTTTCGGCCGCCGCCGGCGCTGCGGCACTGGAAGTCGTCTCAACCGGCGAGCCGTGCCGTCACGCGAACGCGATAGCCGCCAAACTGCGCGGCGAACTCAATGCCTTGTTTCAGCAGAAGGGCATCGACTGGGTTGCCTACGGCCGTTTTTCTGCCGTCAAGATTCTGCCCGAGTACGACGGTCCGCAGCCCGATGGCGACGAGTTCGTTCCCTACGGCAACGATCCCGCCCGTCTCGACCGCAAGTTCCCGGCCGCACTCTCGCATCCTTTACGGTGTGCGTTGCTGTTGGGTGGTGTCGATTGGATGGGTTGGGCCGGTTCGACGACGTTGGCGCATTCCGATGAGGATGTTGAGCGGACGGTGTCGGCATTCGCCGGCGCAATCGACCTGCTACGTGCCGACGGTCTCGTCGGCTGACGTTGGGTCGCATGTTGCGTTTTCACCACGTCGTTGTGTTTTTGCGCTGAGCGTCCGCTTGCGGTTTCGCGGTGGTTGATCGCTTTACCTCTACGAAACCGCAAGCGATGTTCGCATGTCGTCGGCTGTGATGAACGGTACGCGGTTTGCCTCTTAGGACCGTTCGGAAAATTAGTGTCCGATTTGCGGCTTGATTGTGTAATTCCATTTTGGCAGGACGTCGGCGAAGTTGATCGTTGAGCGAATGGTGTCTTT
>CAUZOL010000355.1:0-7051 GCA_963581435.1 Planctomycetota bacterium | reverse complement strand
ATCACCACGCGCTAGACACGGGGCGGCCGCAGCGTGTTACAATCGCGACATCGCGAGCCTGGATCGGTTTCAGGCTCGACCCATATGGGAAATGTAGGTTTACGTGGACCGCAAGAGCCGCCGTACATCGTCAGCGCCCACATCCCGCAGCGAACCAACAACCAGATCGGCCGCTCGTAACTCATCCGGCGTTCTGCCCGTGCTTGCGATTCCAATACATTTCATTCCCGCCGCGCGAGCCGCCGCGATGCCGACCGGCGCGTCTTCCACCACCACGCAGCGATTCGGAGAAACGCCCAATCGCTCGGCAGCGAGTTGAAACACCTGCGGATCGGGCTTGCCGCGATCCACGTCACTGCCGGTGACCGCAGTTGAGAAGAATTCCACTGCCCCCAGCTTCTCGATCACCATCTGCACGTTGTCCGCCGGCCCTGAGGAACCAACAGCCAACGAGATATCGGCCGCGTGCAGTGCCGAGAGCAGGTTGAACGCGCCGTCCATGGCGGGGAAATCACGTTCGATCAACTCACGAAAAATCACCTCTTTCCGCTCGGCAAGTTCGTGAATTCGCTCAGCGGTCAGATTCGCCTCTTTGCCCGGCCATTGCTCGGCAAGCACTTCCGGGCTGGTCCGACCAAAACCGGCGACAAATTCTGCCTGCGAGTATTCGACGTCATTCTCCGCCGCGAGAATCCGCCAACTTTCAAAATGCGCCGCATACGAATCAATCAGCACACCATCCATGTCAAAAATCACAGCAATCCGTATCGGCATTAGCGCGTGGTCTCCGTATGAGAGAGTTTAGTTTCGGAAAGAGGGGTGAGTGTTTGCACCATGGCCCGAGATGCCACAAACGGGGGAGAGCCAAGCGTCTACATCACGCTATTCAAATAATTGCGGATTTGTTGCCGTGTGCCAGGGGGGATTTGCCCCTTGAATGAGATTCGTAAGTAGCCGCCGGGTTGACGGTTCACGCAAATCGTGAGTTCTCTTTCAAGCGTCAGTTGCTCCTGAAGGAACTCCAGTACCTCTCTTTCATGGGCTGCCGGAAGACCGTGGTGGTACTTGATCCCCTGATCGTCGATCACGATTCTTACGGCGTATCTTGGACGAATCACGCACCAGACGACGTAACAAATCAACGCGATGACAACGAATCTGATGATGAAGGGGACCATCGAAACAGGCTCGACCGACAGGTGACGAGAAAACAGGGGTTTTTCAGAAAGAGATATTGACTTGGGCATTATTGCACAAATCATCTGTAGTTCCAGCAGAAGATCGAACAATGCCCAATCTGTCGCAGCCCACTCTCGCCAGAAGCCACCACGCAAAACGTGCCTGTTTCGACTGAAATCCGTTGTCCCTTGAAAGTTTCGTGCCAGACCGCAATAATTCCGGTTCGTTTCGGAGCCGGTATGTGATCGGGTAGCCACCGTGGTTGGCCGTGTCATACGGGACGGTTCCGCTTTGTGGATGGACCACAGAGACCACAAACGATAATTTCCAGCGGACGAAAGGTTCCTACAGTATGTCGGCGTTGAACAGACGAGATATCAAGCGGTTGCGGCGGAAGCGGGCGCGGCTGAAGAAGAAACTTCGTTGTCGTTTTTGTCCGGACGGATGCGATAACTCCCCCCGGCCGATCTATGTCGATTTCAAGGACATGCGCACCTTGCGAACGATGGTCAATCGGGAAGGTCACATCCTGTCGCGGCGTCGCACGGGGAACTGTGCCAAATACCAAAGGGCGGTGCGTCAGGCCGTGCTGCGAGCGCGGTTCATTGGACTGCTCGCCTACGTTGCCGAGGATTAAGTCGGTCGGTCGAACGGACTCGGCAGAAATCGCTGAATTCATTGCGGCTCGAATGTCTGTGAATCGAACATTCATCGTTTTTCGCGTGTGCCACCAGCCGGTTAATGGTGCGCCGAATGTCAGTCGCGCTCATCGATGGCTGTCGGGCGGATTTGGAAGTCCCTCTAACGTGCATCGCGCGGCTGCTGCATTGTGTTGCAACGGCTGCGTCGTCTAATAGCGTGACAAGTGCAAACCAGTTCTTAACGAGGAATAGCCCCCGTGACTGTTGCAGAAACCATCAATGTCAGCCAGGTATTGCTCGAATCTCCTTCGTTCGGCGCGACCGAAATCGGACAGCTTGACGAGGCAATCGCCGCCTCGCAATGCGGCGAAGTGATCCAGTTTCAACGTGAACTGCAGCAGAAGATTGAGCAAGGTGCCGCTTCCGAACGAGACCTGCTGGCTGCGGGAATAACGGCCTACCTGCTGGCGCACCACGCCGACGCCGACAGTTACCTGTCGAAAATCAGTGGAAACGGATTGGCAGATTTTTACCGCGCTCAATCACTGCTGGCATTGGGGCAGCATCAGGCGGCCGCCGCGGCTTATGCCGCGGCAGGCACCAACGGTTACGACGCCGTGCAATGTGCGCTCTGCCGCGCTGGTGCGATTCGGCTATCGGGCGACACTGACGGTGCAGACGAATTGCTGGCGGCGTCGTCTCGCGAAGGCGCGACGCGTGCCGAATATTCCTACCAGAAAGGTTGTATTCTGGCCGACCGTG
Organism: Planctomycetota bacterium; assembly: GCA_963581435.1. Classification (GTDB taxonomy): domain Bacteria; phylum Planctomycetota; class Planctomycetia; order Planctomycetales; family Planctomycetaceae; genus JABISG01. The sequence continues at coordinate 4,469 of CAUZOL010000355.1, read as the reverse complement.
GCGATGCCTTCGGTGCCATCGAATACTTCGAGCGAGCCGTCGATATGGACCCGCATCATGGCGGTGCCTTGTTCCGGCTGGCTGGTGAAAACAATCTGCTGGGCAACGACGCCGACGCGATCACGCTTTACGAACGATCGCTCTCAAGGCCGCCGCTGTTCAAGGGCGCGTTGATCAATTTGGGTTTATTGTACGAGGATGCCGAGAGTTACTCGGCGGCGGCCTTCTGTTTTCGCCGCGTTCTCGAAGTCTTCCCGAACGATGAACGGGCACAGCTTTATCTGAAAGATATCGAAGCGTCGAGCGACATGTACTACGACGAAGACGCCGACCGTGCTCGTCGCGAACTCGATCAGGTTCTGCGGATTCCGATTACCGATTTCGAACTTTCGGCCAGAAGCCGCAATTGTTTGGAGAGTGCAGGAATTCACTCCTTGGGCGACCTGACCAACGTCAGCGAACAGGAATTGCTCGGCGGCAAGAACTTCGGCGAAACGTCGCTCACCGAAATTCGCGAGATTCTGGAGCCACGCGGATTACGAATCGGTCAGTCGGTCGAGGAACAGCGCAAGCCAACTCCGGCTTACGACCTGGAAGAATTGTCGCCGCAGGAACGGGCGCTTCTCGAAAAGCCGGTCACCGAACTCGGCCTGTCGGTTCGGGCGCGAAAGTGTCTGTCGCGACTGGGAATCGTGCTGGTGGGCGAATTGGTGTCGCGGACAGCCGACGAGTTGACGTCGGTTCGCAACTTCGGCGTAACGTCGCTGAACGAAATTCGCGCCAAACTGACCGACTTCGACCTCAAGTTGCGAAACGACTGATCGCTGGTCGTTACCGCGTCAGATCTCGATGAACGAAACGGTGCCACTGGCGACACGCCAGTGGCACCCGTCGGACGCAGTTGCCGTCTGTTCCAATCTCGCAGATACCAGCCCGCCGCGCAAGCAAGGGGATTTCGGTCAGAACGACTGTTAAAACCTTTGCTTGCGCGACGGGCTGTTTTCATGTCGTTCTGCTGGTGGCGTCGATCACTTCTCTCCGCTACGATCGAGGCTCGTTTGCTGTTCTTGCCAGATTGAGCCACAACATGAGGAAGCGATTACGACATGACCGATGAACTCTTTTCCGTCGATGGACAGGTGGTGCTGGTCTCAGGCGGTAGCCGTAGTATCGGCCGCGCTTTGGCCGCAGGTTTTGTTGCTCGCAACGCGCGTGTGGTCATAACGGGCCGCGATGAAGAGGTCTTGCGCAAGACCGCCGAGAAAATTTCTACGGCCGACAACAAAGCCCAGCCCATCGTCTGCGACGTTTCTCAGCCGGAATCGGTCGATCGTCTCGTCGAAACGGTGATCGCTGAATACGGGCAGATCGACTCGCTGCTCAACGTGGCGGGTGTCAACAAGCGACAACCGGTCGAGACGTTCACCTTGGAAGAATACGACTTCATTCTGGATATCAATCTCCGTGGTGCCTTCTATCTCGCCCAACAGGTGGGCAAACAAATGATCGCTCGGAAGAGCGGGACAGTCATCAATATTGATTCGCTGAATACGAATTCGCCGCTGAAAGGCGTCCTGCCGTATGCGATGAGTAAAGGCGGTCTGAACATCATGACCCGCGGCATGGCGACCGAGTGGGGACAACATGGCGTGCGGGTCAATTCGATTGCCCCCGGTTTTGTTCTCACCGACCTCACCCGCAAACTCTGGTCAGACCCGAAAATGAATGCCTGGGGCTGTAGTAACACACCGTTGGAGCGATTGGGCGAAGTCGAAGACATGGTCGGCACCGCGGTCTTCCTCGCGTCACCGGCGTCGGCCTTTATGACCGGCCAGATTCTCTATGTCGATGGCGGCTTCACAGCCGGAACTTCGTGGCCGATCGAAATGTAACCGCCGCTCGATTTGGCACGCTTACAATGTCCACCTGTCGCGTGCGGTGGGATGCTCAATACGATCAACGTTTCGAAGACGATGACGGCAGCCAAAACGCAAATTGCCGAGAATCTGAGTCGTGTGCGAGATCGCATATCGGCAGCGTGCACGCGCGCCGATCGCGATCCTTCGTCCGTCCAGCTCGTTGCCGTCACCAAATATGCCGAACTCGATTGGGTTCGCGCTCTGGTAGAGCAGGGCGTCAACGTTTTAGGTGAAAGTCGCCCGCAGCAACTTGTCGAACGCGCGTCGGAATTCGGCCCCGCGGTCGATTGGCATCTCATCGGCCATCTCCAGCGAAATAAAGCGAGGCGTGTGCTGCCGTTGGTGTCGCTGATTCATTCGGTCGATACGTTTCGCTTGCTATCGGCGGTGGATCGTCTGGCGAGCGAACTCGACCTTACGCCGCGCGTCTTGCTGGAGGTGAACGCACCCGGTGAGTCACAAAAACACGGCTTCCTGCCGGACGAGTTGGCGAGCGGCTGGGATCAATGTTTGAAATGCGAACACGTACAAATCGTGGGATTGATGGGAATGGCACCCCGGGTTGCCGATGCCGAAGAGGCACGACCGGCATTCCGCACACTGTTCGAGCTGGGCGACCGACTGCGCACGTTGTCGCCCGCCTTGGAGCTGCCCGAACTTTCGATGGGAATGAGCGGCGATTTTGAAATCGCAATCGAAGAAGGGGCCACCATCATCCGCGTTGGGAGTGGACTGTATGAAGGCCTGACGCGATGATCGAACTGGAAGCGGTTGTCGACGGTGTCATTTTACCACTTCTGGCTCAACCGAAGGCTCGAAGGAACGGCGTCGTCGGTCATCATGCCGGCTGTCTGAAAGTGTCGGTCACTGCGGCCCCGGAAAAAGGGAAGGCCAACAAGGCGATTGTCAAAGTGCTCGCCGAGGCGCTGGGAGTCAGGAAATCGCAACTCAGCATCGTGGCCGGCGAGACATCGCCCCGCAAGAAGTGCCATGTGAGTGGAATCTCTCTCGACGAACTGCACCAGCGCATTGCGGCGTGAGTTGACAGTGACGGGGAATAGTCACGGCATGCGTTCTCATTCCACGCGCGACCATGTCGCGACGCGTTCCCGCAGGGGGGACAAAAGGAAGCCGTCGTTTGCGTTTTTGCGTTTCCGACACTATGTTGCCGAGGATGCAAGCGATCCCCTGAACGAGGAATGACTGTATGGAGTTTCTGCGAAAAGTTGGCTGGCTGAATCTGCTGCTGGTCTTCGTACCGATCGCCATCGTTTTGAATTTTTCCGACGTTGAGGAAACGTACGTCTTCGCCGCATCGGCGATGGCGATTATTCCGCTGGCTGGATTAATGGGCCGTAGTACGGAGATCCTGGCCGACCGTCTGGGACCGGGAATCGGCGGGCTGCTCAACGCTTCGTTCGGAAACGCGGCCGAATTGATCATTGCGCTGTTCGCTCTGCGCGAAGGGCTGGTCAACGTGGTGAAGGCGTCGATTACCGGCAGCATCATCGGCAACATCCTGCTGGTGATGGGGGCGAGTTTGTTTGCCGGCGGCATGCGATACAAACGACAAACGTTTAACGTGACGGCGGCCGGCATGTCGGCGACGCTGTTGGCCTTGGCGGCGATTGGATTGCTCGTTCCAGCCATCTTTCATGCCAGCGTCGTCGTCGATGCTCAATCGGCGGTGCAACGCGGATTGGAGTATCCTGCAAATGCGCACGAGCAGGAACTCAGCCTGGAAATCGCCGTCGTGCTGTTTTCGGTTTACATCCTGACGCTGCTGTTCAGCCTGAAGACACACAAACACTTGTACGACGACGAATCGGCCGATGATGCCGACGAGATACCACCTCCATTACCAGAAGTTCATACGGGGCCACACTGGTCGCCGAAGGTCGCGCTGGGTGTTTTGCTGGGCGCGACAAGCGTGGTCGCGTTGATGAGTGAGATCCTTGTCGGCACGATTGTAAAAACGAGCGAGCAAATGGGGTGGAGTGAAATGTTCGTGGGTGTGATTGTCGTTGCCATCGTCGGTAACGCGGCCGAACACTCGACCGCAATCCTGGTGGCAATGAAGAACCGCATGGGCCTGAGCATTCAAATTGCCGTCGGATCCGCTTTGCAGATTGCGCTGTTCGTCGCGCCGGTACTGGTCTTTGTGAGTTACCTGCCGGGCTTCACAGAACTCAACTTGATGTTCAGCATGCTCGAAGTGGTCGCCATCGCGGTTTCGGTAATGATCGTCGGCCTGGTTGCCTACGACGGCGAATCGAACTGGCTGGAAGGCCTGCTACTGCTGGCGGTCTACGTCATTCTGGGGATTGCGTTCTACCATCTTCCCGAGGCAAAGGAAGCCAAAGAAGCCGTCGAAACCTCGGCGCTGCCTGCGAGCGTCTGGAAAGTGTTGGGAAGCTTTGTTTGATGGTTGGTTTTGAATATCGAATATCGAACGTTACTACTCACCGGCGATTGGTATGGACTGGATTTGGTGATTTCGGTAGGAGCGTCTGGTAAGGAGTTTACCAGATGGTCGAATGTTTACCGAAT
>CAUZOL010000354.1:0-7134 GCA_963581435.1 Planctomycetota bacterium | reverse complement strand
CCTGCAGTGGAAGTTGTTGCGAGAAAATAAAGTGAGCCGCGAGGAAATTCTGCTTCGCGAACCACGGCACGTTATCACGCGTTCGCTGGGACCCGAACCGGTCGTCAAAGTGGACATTGAGGGGCCGTATGAGGTGCGGCCCGATGACGTATTCGTGCTGTGTACCGATGGCCTGACAGGTCATCTTAACGATGCGGAAATTGGAACAATTGCCCGCGAATTGCCACCCGAGGAGGCTTGTCGGTTGCTGGTCAATTTGGCCAACCTGCGCGGCGGATCGGACAACATTACGGTTGTTGTTGCTCGGGTGGGCGATGTCCCGACGGAAGTACTCATGGGTGATGAGCAACAGCAGCGAGTCATCGAGCAGAAGCGAGGCTGGTTGTGGCTTGCAGGGTTCTGGGCCATTGCCGTGATGTTTGTCGCCGGCGTCATTCTGCTGCTGTTCCGGCTTCAGTCCGAGGGGCTTATTTCATTCGCAGCCAGCGCAGTCGTGTTGTCGATAATGTTGTTCGTCTTTTTTCGCCGACTGCGGACGCCGTCCCTTTCTCTCTCTTCGGCAGAAACGGTTTTGTGGAGTCCGTATGCCACGGCTTCAGCACGTCTTACGAAGAAATTCCTGGGGCATCTCGCCGCCGTTGAGGCGGAGTTGCAGCGCACTGCCTCGGCCGAGAGTTGGACGATCGATTGGAGTCGTCACGAGAACGTCTACACGGAGGCCAAAACCGCATACGCGGCCCGCGACTTCCCTCGCTCCTTCGCGCACTATGCGAAAGCCGTCGATACGTTGATAGTGGGGCTGCACGAGTGCCGCAAACAACTGCATCGCGAGGCCAAATGGGGCAAGCCGAAGAACGGCGGATGACGCTCGATTGATCTTCGATGGCAGTGTCAGCAAGCTCCCCGGAAGTTCTTCTGTCAAAATTCCTTGTTCGATATTCGAATTTCAAGGCCTCGTGCTTGTTGTCTTGAGACGCGGGGTTGTCATCGCAAGCGGGCAGGTGATACACTTTTCGCGCTTCCGTTGGAGACGCGCTTTCGTTGGAGACGGGAGTGCCGCTGCCGCGATGTGGCCACGATAAGGAGATCGACCACCGTGCTATTCACCCGCACCATTCGGCGAAAAATGGTCTTCGGACTCTCACTGGTGCTGGTGATGCTGGTGACATTGTCGCTGAGCGGCATCTCCGGCTTGCTGTCTTACCGCGAAACGGTCCGCGAGCTGGGACTCAAGATCGATCAGGTTCCACGGCGTTCCGACCTCACCGCCGCATTCGGACTGCTGCACGAACCGCTGTTGCTCACAGCGCCCAAATATCGAAGGCTGGCGTTCGACCGTCAGTTCGTCGCCGTCGATCAAAAAGTCAAGGAATTCGGCCGAAAACTTCACGATCTGCCGCCTGAATTGGGAATTCGGCAACAACGACTGGTGACTTACCAACTGCTGGGGCAGGTTGCCCGAAGGTTGGAACGGCTGGATCGAATGAAGGCGGGGCTCAGCGACGAGAAACAGGTCGCCGCCACCACCGAACTCATGCTCCGCGAATTGGGACATCTGCAGATTCTCGCCCACCGTATGCCCGATTCGCAGCTGGGTCTGAAACAGACATTGCAGAATGCCCGCAGCGCATATCACACCCGCTTTGTCTGGGTGGGCGGTACCAGCGCCCTGGTGGCGATCCTGTTTTTTAGCTTGGTGAGTTACGGATATACGGGAGTTTTCTCCCCGTTGTCGAAATTGCATCAAGGCGCGTCAAGGGTCGCTCAAGGCGATTTCGACTATCGGCTCGATCTGCAAACCAATGATGAAATGGCCGAATTGGCCGAATCGTTCAATCGCATGACCGACCGATTTCAGCAGACCAACAGTGGCCTTGACCAGCAGGTGCGCGAACGCACGAAACAACTGCTTCGATCGGAACGGTTGGCAGGAATTGGGTTATTGGCGGCCGGTGTTGGCCACGAAATCAACAATCCGCTTTCGGCAATCGCCATGGCGACCGAGTCGATTCAGTATCGCTGGCAAGACCTGTGCGCCGGGGCAGATCCCGCGGAAGTGGAGAACGTCAGAGAATATCTGGAAATGATTCACAGCGAGGCCTTCCGCTGCCGCGAAATTACCGCTCGTCTGCTTGATTTTGCCCGCGGCGACGACGGTGTTCGCTCGTCCAATGACTTGACGCGGATTGTGTCCGACGTGTTGCTGATGGTGCGACCGTTGAGTCAGTTTCGGGACCGCCACATTGAGTTCTCTCACACAGAGCCCTGCATGGCAGAAGTCAACGGGTCGGAGATCAAGCAGGTTGTGCTGAATCTCGTCGCCAATTCGCTGGAAGCGATGCAAAGCGGGGGCACGCTTAATATCGATGTCACCGAGCAAGTCGATCACGCAATTTTGACCTTCCAGGACGACGGTTGCGGAATGACGTCAGAGGTGATTGAAAACATCTTTGAGCCATTTTTTACGCGACGCCAGGACGGCCGCGGTACCGGGTTGGGAATGGCCATCAGTCATCGAATTATCAGCGATCACGGCGGGACGGTCGAAGTGACCAGCGACGGTCCCGGTTGCGGCAGCACCTTCCGCTTGCACATCCCCCGCCGAGTCCCTCATTCCCAGGCGGCCGCCTGAGGCTCTCTTTCTGAGGGGCATCCCGTCAAAGCGAGACGCTGAAAGCGTGCGTCTTGCATTCCATCGAGATTCTCTGCGGGAATCCAATTGCCAGAGATTGTAAATTCTGTTATCAACCGGATCCCTTCAGCAGTGCTGCTGATTTCTACGACAATGATTCGCCGCAAACAGCTTCATGCCATCTTGTTACGCGATTTTCCTTTGTCAATCTTGATTGCCGACAGCCCATAGGATCCAGCGGACAAGGATGTCTGCGTTTCGACCAGGGAGTGGTTCTGTTGAGTTCACCAACACAGCACAGCCTTCAGGTTCTGTTCGTCGATGACAACGATGTTATTCGCAAGGTGATGCAGGCCGAGTTGCCCAGGATGGGGCACAAGGTTGTCATTTGTGAAGACGGACAGGCGGCCCTCGATGCGGTCAAGAAGCAGACCTTCGACGTGGCAATCGTCGATCTGAAAATGCCCGGCCTGAGCGGTTGGGATGTGTTCGATCATCTGAAAGAAGTCTCCCCCGAGACCGAAGTGATCATCAGCACGGGTCACGGCAGCATGGACGAGGCGATCCAGGCGCTTCGAAAGGGCGCGTACGACTTTCTGCCCAAGCCTTGCCAGCTGTTCGAAATCGCCAATGTGCTACAGCGCGTCGGGGAAAAGCGGGCTCTGACAAACAAGGCGCTCGCGCTGGAAAGCCGGCTACAGGCCGTCGAGGGTTCTCCCGATCTGATTGGCAGCGGGGCGGGAATGTCCCGCGTAAAGACGATGATTGACAAGGTGGCCCCGACCGATGCGGCTGTGATTGTTCTGGGAGAAACCGGCACGGGGAAAGAACTTGTCGCGCGGCGAATTCACGATCAAAGTTCTCGGGCCAACGCGCCGTTTGTCGCGGTCAATTGCGGTGCACTTCCGGAAAACCTCGTCGAGAGTGAATTCTTTGGGCACCGCAAAGGGGCGTTCACGGGGGCTGAAACCGCTCGCAAAGGGCTATTTGAGGTTGCCCACGGCGGAACCCTGTTCCTCGATGAGCTTGGGGAACTCGACAAAACGATGCAGGTTAAGCTGCTGAGATTTCTGGAATCTGGAGAGGTTCGCCGAGTCGGCGAGAACGAACCGTTTCACGTTGACGTTCGCATCGTCTCTGCAACCAATCGCGACCTGCAGCAAATGGTGAACGAGGAGACATTTCGTGAAGACCTGTTTTATCGGGTCAACACGTTTGAAATTCATCTGCCGCCACTGCGCGAACGGAAAGAGGATATTCCGGAACTGGCGAAATTCCTCCTTGCCCGCCATTTGAAGCGATGCGACGTGCCTGAGGATATTCTCGCGGCCGACACGATCGAACTTCTGCTGAGTCACGACTGGACCGGCAACGTACGCGAACTGGCCAACGCGCTGGAGCACGCCGTCATACTTTCCGGCGGTGGCACGATTGCTCCCGACGATTTGCCCAGCAGTCTCAGTCGTCGGCAGGGCGAATCACGCGGTAGCTTTTCGCTTGCGGGCCGATCCAAACCGCGTACGCTGCGGGAAATCGAGATGGAGTACATCTACCACGTACTCGACCGCCACGATGGTGACAAGCCGCAAGCTGCTACCGAACTCGCGATCGCGCTGAAGACGCTGTACAACAAGCTCAATCAGGATCAGGCCCGATTGGCCGCAGGTTAGCAGGCGTTTCTCGCCTGCTTCATTTGCTGCAGCCCGCGAACAGAAGGTTCCTGTTATCTGGTGAGGTGCATCGCGCGAAGCCGCCCTTCACTCCAACCCTCTCCCATAGGGAGAGGGGATTGTTCGGCCAGCTTTAGTACTTGCGGACGACACCGGTGACGACGCCGAGGACTTCCACGTCGTTCGAGTAAATCGGACGCATGTTGGAGTTGGCCGGTACGAGCTTGTATCGATTCTTCTCACGATAGAACCGCTTGAGTGTTGCTTCCTGTTTGTCGACCAGGGCGACAACGATTTCGCCGTCGCGAGCCGTCTCCTGCTTACGAATGACCACGTAGTCGCCATCGGCGATTTGATCTTCGATCATCGATTCGCCTTTGACCTTCAGACAGAACTGTCCGTCGTCGCCGAACAGTTCAGCAAAATCGACGTGTTCGGTCTGCTCTTCAGCCAGAACCGGAACACCGGCAGCAATTTGGCCGGCCAACGGAAGGCTGGTCGAGCCGCGCAACGGCTCGGTGAGCTGGATCGCGCGCGACATGTGCGACTCGCGTGTGATCAGCCCTTTCTTCTCCAGCGCTTTCAGGTGGCACATCACGCCGTTGGGCGAGCGAATACCGAACTCGTTGCCGATTTCGCGAACCGTCGGGCCATATCCACGATTCACAATTTTATCTTTCAGGAACTCGTAGATCTCACGCTGACGTGCGGTGAGAGGGGGTTTTGCGTTTTCGACTTTCATTGTGGTCTCCAGTAAGTTGAGATGGGGTGAGTGTGGTGCCGGAAAACTGAGGAGTGAGCGGACTGTGTTCGGACCATTCGCAGTGTTCATGTTCCCAGTCTATCGATGAGAACATGTCATCCAGTCTCCCGTAAGTTGGTCGAACAACAGGCGTTCAATAAGGAATACAACTTCCAGACTCGTGAAAAAGCCTAATATACGACTGTCTAGAATACAAGCCTGAAGCCCGCATTTGTTCATAGTTCGTCGGGTTTTGTGAAAAAAGTGGATTTTTTCAAGGAATTACGAGTCACACAACAAAAAACCGGCAGCCAAATGGCTGCCGGTGAGTGTGATTTCAGATTGTTAGAGCGAGATCGGCGATAGGTTCAGTGCCGGGGCGTCGTTATCTGTTTTTCAGTAGTCGACCGACTTCCTGTTCCAGTTCGCGAGAATTGAGCAAGGTGTTGACCACGACTCCATCGGAGTCAATCAGCCAGTAGAGCGGAATGTCTCGCACACCATAGTACTGGACGATCGGGTTCATCCAGTTGCGGCGATTCTTTTCGGGCCAGAAAATTGTGGGCTGCTGAATTGCGTTCGCTTCGATGAATCGCTCGGCGGCGGTCTTGTCGTCGTCGAGATTGACGCCAAGGATGGCGACACGCGATTTGCCCCATTTTGCGGCCAGCGACACCAAGCCGGGGAGTTGTTCGACAGACCGGCGGGAATGTGAAGCCCAGAAGGCAATAACAACAATTCGACCGCGGAAGTCATCGATGCGGGTGTAACCCCCGTCGATGGTGGGGCCGGCAAAACTTTCGAGACGTTCACCGTCTAGGTTCAGGCGGCGGAGAACGGCCGTTGCCTGTTTTCCCTGCGGTGTCTTGGGAAAGTCTTTGTCCAGCAGCGTGTAGCAGTTGACGGCTTCGTCGCGGATGTGGTGCAGCTCGCAGCTGCGGCCAGCCGCGTCGAGCAATTGAATCGCTCTTTCATTCTCCTGGGGAAAATTCCCCGCGAAGAGACGGGCCTGTCGCGAAAACTCAACCAGCCAACGCGGTTCCTCTACGGCGAAACGGTCGGCGCTGATGTTTGCAAACCGGGCACGAACAAATGCGGCTTCGGCGGCCGCTTCGGATTTTGGGTCGCGGTTGTAGAGTGATTCAGCATCGTCGTAGAGTTCTTCCACATGTTTCCGCTCAGATTCCGATTGGATCGCTCCGGCTTGTAATGCGAGTTCGAGCCGCGATTCCAGCAGGTGTCCAACAGCAGTATTGAACAGGTCTGCGCTGGCGGGGTCGGAATGGGTTAATGCGATCGCTTCTTGTGCGCGCTCGATGATTCGTTCGTTTTTCCAGCGGCGATGGCTGCGGAGTCTTGCTGGGTCCTCGGTATCGGGAGCCGGGCGGACGCGAATGCGGGCAACCTCTGCGATCAGCCACTCCGGACTGCCTTTTTCAGGCTGGTTTGCGTCGCTTGCGGCTTGTCCACGCTTCCGAGCTGCAGGGATCGATACGGCGGGCAATCCGCGTCGACTGCCTCCATTGTTCGCCTGCTGTGAGTCAAACTGCGCAGAACCGCTGCCGAATTCGGGACCCCCGACATTTGCACCGTCCTCGGAAGGCGACGAGTCGCCGCACCCAGCGAGTACTGGCAAAAGGAGCGAACCAACGACACAAGACAAAATCAATCGATTACGGCTCATGATCTCTCCATCCTTTGAGAGCATCAGGCACTGACAAACAGCCACTCGAACAGACGTTCGCCCGGCCTCTTCCGTGAAGCGCCGGGGGGCAAACGGGCTGAGTTGTATGCCAAGTCGGCCATTAAGGGAAGACGAAGCGGCGGATTTTGCCGTTCAGCGGAATAATCGGGCAAAAGTTTTACATTCAACGTTACTACTCACCGGCGATTGGTATGGACTGGATTTGGTGATTTCGGTAGGAGCGTCTGGTAAGGAGTTTACCAGATGGTCGAATGTTTACCGAATGTCTCTGAACTTTCCCCGGATGAAAAAACTGAACTCATCGTTCGTCTCTTTGCCGAGTTGCAACTTCTGCGGGATACTGTTGAGACGTTGGAAAACCGGATCGATGTTCTGGAAACGGAGG
>CAUZOL010000353.1:0-7135 GCA_963581435.1 Planctomycetota bacterium | reverse complement strand
AACAACTTTTCGATCTGGCACTGTATCGTAACCCGAAGCGTGAGCGAGGAGCCAGAACTATCGTTCCTCGCTGACGCTTCGGGTTGCAATTGGCGTACGGCGATGGCATCGAGAACTTGTTTCATACAATTTCCTAAGAGACCCCAACGATGCCGTTCCACCCAGCGGCTGACAACTGGAATGTGCTGACGTCGGCGAGCAGCGATCGCGCGCCGAGACGGGGTTGGCAATCGTACCGACGCGCGTCGGCGTCGGAGTTTCGCAATTGGCTGCTGCGACGAAGAACCTCTGCGGGGGCTCTCGACGATACAAGTGACGGCGCAGACCCAACGTACCGCAGTCCCAAAATGGCGCGTCTGGAAGCCGTGTTACTGATTGCCGACGGTGCGTTATCGAAGCGCCGATTGGCTCAGCTGGCAACGTTGGTCGATGCGGCTGAAGCCACGCGATTGATCGACGCCTTGAACGCTGCTTACGACGCGGACGAATCCGCATTTCGTATCGAGCGAGTTGCGACCGGTTTTCAACTGCTAACGCGACCACAGTTTGCACGTTGGCTCGACAAGTTGCATCACCGGCAGTCGCAACTCAAGTTGTCGCCCCCCGCAATGGAGACGCTGACCATTGTGGCCTACCGGCAACCGGTCACGCGGGCAGATGTCGAAGAAGTTCGCGGCGTGCAATGTGCCGAAATGCTCAAGCAATTGATGGACCGAAACCTGTTGCGGATTACCGGACACGATGAATCCCTCGGCCGCCCCTACCTGTACGGCACCACTCGCTCGTTTCTCGAATCCTTCGGCTTGCGCGACCTGAAAGACCTGCCGATGTCGGATCGCCTGCGACGGAAGGAGCCGCCATCCGCAGAGGTTGACAATCTTTCTGACGATGCCGACGAAGCGGACAGTGATGTGGCGACGGAAGCAGATGACGATGAAGAGGAAGTCGCCGCAGCGTAGCGTTAACTCAGAAACCCGGTTTCTTTGAGAGACCGGGTTTTTCGACGCGCGGCTGTTGAGTTCGAACAGGGGCGGGGCTTCGTCAAGACTCCAGCCCTGGCCACCCGATCGCATTAAAATCTCATCATCCGTCGGCAATCGCCCGACGGGCTTCGACCGTCCCCCAGATTTCTTCCGCGATATCGTCGATATCGCGAATTGATTCGTTGTCGGCACACGTCACCCGGTGCCAATTTGGCTCTCCCGCGGCCAGTTCGAGATAGACCTGGCGAACACGAGCCAGATAATCGCCGTCGGCTTCCTGAATGTCGGCCGCCTTGTCGGTGTAGTCGCGTTTGTTCTTGGTGGCGATCAGTTGCTGGGCCTGTTCCGCCGGCAGATCGAGAAGCACGACGAGATCGGGCTGCGGCAGCTGGTAAATGTCGTGTTCGATCGTGCCGATCCAATCGACGAACTCGCGCCGCTCGTCGCCATCGAGTTTGGCACCCTGATGAGCAATGTTGGAAGCCACGTAACGGTCGATGACGATGGCTTCGTGCGACTCGGCCGCTTCGAGCAGCATGCTCCGCGATTCGAATCGGTCACCGGCGTAAAGCAACGACGCCAGAAACGGGTGCACGTCGTTGAGCGCTCCAAACCGACCGTTGAGAAAATCCCCAACCGTCTTCCCGAACACGGTTTCTGAGTACCGCGGAAAACTGAGCAAATCGGCAGTCTGGCCGTCAGCCGTCAGACGTTCGTACAAACGGCGGGCCTGAGTTCCTTTGCCGGAACCGTCGATGCCTTCCAGTGCAATCAAAAAAGCCAAGGTCGGTCGCTGCCTATCGTCAATGAGAAACGTTCAACGCGGGACGCGCCGCCGAATTACAAAGCATTAGCCGGCCGCCATTAACTCGCTGGCGGCACCCAGGTCGTCGGCCAGACGGAAATACTGATTCAGCCAGCTGGCCGACAGAATCTGGTCGAGTTCTTCGCCGATATTGCAAATGATCAGCTGACCTTCGCTGCGATGCAGTTTACGGTGCAACGAGATCAGCTTGCCCAAGACCGAACTGGTCATGTAGCGGACTTTGTCCATGTTGAGAATCATCTTGCGGCAACCAACCTGATCGACCAGTGTGAACAATTCATGTCCCAACAGTTCGATGTTCTCTTCGTCGGTCAAGTGTGCAACCATGAACCCAACAGTCGAAACATCGTTGTCCGTTTTGACGGTGATATAGGTTGGATGAAAGTCTTCAGCCGACACAACACACCTCACAAGGCTCTGAAATCACCAATGCTTGAGACTTGAAACCACAACAAAACAACAGCCACTCATTACAGATTCACTGACAATCCTGCATGACTCGACTTGCTTCCAAATACTCCCGATGGCTCGCGGCACCGCGGGCGACAACAAAATTGCCGACATCTTCCGAAGTTCCGGGAAGTTCCACCGGCACGTATCTGCGGTCCGTCCCGCGTACCAGATCGGCACTCCCCGCGGAGACACGTTCAACGAGAACTTCCAATTCGCTGCCTTCTTGTGAACGATAGTAATCCATTGCCAACTCTCGTTCCAGTTCAGACAGCCGACGGCAGCGTTCTTTGCGGATGTTGGGATGGACCTGTTCTGGAAAATCGGCTGCCGCCGTTCCTTTCCGTGGGCTGAACGGAAACACGTGAATCTTCATAAATGCTGCCCGGCGACAGACATCGACCGTTTGCTGAAACTCCTCTTCACTCTCGCCAGGAAAACCAACAATGACGTCGGTCGTAAATGCGGGGCGATCGAGTCGCTCGCGCATTTGCTCCACCTTCTCCAGAAAACGATCGACGTGATACCGTCGTCGCATCCGCCGCAGAACCGTATCGGAACCACTTTGCAGCGCCGGATGAAACTGCGGGCAGAGGTGTTCGCAATCCGCTGCAGCAGAGATGAAGTCGTCGTTGATCTCGGCTGCTTCGACGCTTGAGAGTCGCATCCGCCACTCGCCGGGAATTCGGTCAAGTCGCCTGAAAAGATGCCAAAGCCGAAACGGAGTCTTGCCCGATTTGCCCCGCGTGGTATCGACGCCGTAATGCCCGACGTGAATGCCGGCAATCACAATCTCTTTGTAGCCGTTGTCGATCAACCGCCGAACTTCGTCTTCAATGTCTTCGGGGGAACGACTCTGCAAGCCGGGCCGGACTGCGGGGATAATGCAATAGGTGCACTTCAAAATGCAGCCGTCCTGCACTTTCACGTAGGCCCGCTTACGACCATCGAAGTGACTGATGCCGACTGGCATGTTGACGACGCCCATTCGCTCCAACACGTCGGGCAGTTCCCGCTTGTCGGTCACCACCTCGAACACACTCGGCAGCGCGGCAACGGCATCGGGGTCGCGGGTGGCATAGCAGCCCATCACCAGCGTCCGCGTTCCGGGATTTTGGCGCGCCAGTTGGCGAATAACCTGCCGCGACTTCGAGTCGCCGGTTGATGTGACCGTGCAGGTGTTGACCACGCACAGGTCGGCCGCTTCGCCATCTTCCGCCTCGCGGTAGCCGTTGCCCTGCAAGGCCTCTTTGACGAGCTGAGTTTCGTACTGGTTGACCTTGCAGCCTAAAGTCAGCAGTCGGCAGGTCGGTTCAGACATAATCGGTGCCGGCGTTGGCATGTGTTTTGGGGGATAAACTCGGTCCCGGTATGAGCGGGCCATCTGCGACTCAGTATAGTCATCGCTGGCGAGAACCGCGAGAGATCGTGTCCGTCGCATTCACCACTGACGTCCGCTGGACTTTTGAAGCTCTTCGTACGACAGGTATGCCAGATAGCCGAACATCACGCCCAGAAATAATCCGTTTCTTCCGAAACTCCACGCCACGTCTGGGAATTTCATCGAATAGGCTCCCCACGCGGCAACTGCGCCGCCGGTAACGATGCTCAACTTCAGGCAAATTTCCATCCCGCGACGCGGCTTCGCCCACAGCCAGTATTCGCGACTTATCTGTCCCCCGTCCAAGGGAACGACGGGGAGGATGTTGATCAAGTTGATGATGATATTGAACCAGAACGAGAAATCGATTGCCGTCAGAACCAACTCATTGCCTGTCGTTCCAGCCGCAATTGCTTCGGGCCAATTCTGCATCGCAGCGAAATTGAATCGCGGAGACAACAGGGTTGAGCCGGGCAGTAAAATATCCAATAGTTCG
This sequence comes from Planctomycetota bacterium, assembly GCA_963581435.1. Classification (GTDB taxonomy): domain Bacteria; phylum Planctomycetota; class Planctomycetia; order Planctomycetales; family Planctomycetaceae; genus JABISG01. Next base: position 2,999 of record CAUZOL010000353.1, on the reverse strand, counting down.
CATGGCAACCAGATCATCAGCACCAATAGAAACCCGGCCCCCGGTCCGGCAGCCGAAACGGCGATATCTTTCCAGGTTGAATGACGCATCGATGTCGCGTAACCGCCTAGCATGTGCAGCACGATTTCGGGTTGCCAACCGAAACGCCGCGTCACGAGTGCATGCCCCATTTCGTGTACGAGTACCGCCAAAAAGATGCACAGCACGCGAACAGCGACTCTGTCGAGGTGTTCTGATTCCCAAGCCAGATACGCCGATGACAGCCAGAAAATGGGATGCACGCGCACGGGGATGCCGAGCAATTGGAATCGCAAATCGTAGGGTGTGGGAGCAAAACTGCCGAACATCGGGGGGCTTTTCCGGTCAGTGAAACAGGGCGAAAACAACTCACGGACTGTAGCGAGACAGCGGCGACAATGATACGGACGGCACAGCACCAGCCCGCAGCGCAAGCAAGGGTTTGATTCGCGATTGTGAGTCCAAAACCCTTGCTTGCGCTGCGGGCTGATATTTATTTACTGCCCGATTTCGGTTCTGTGTCGAGTCGGAGTCCCATCATCCGCATCAATTCCAGCGCGTTGCTTTTCTTCACCACGCCCGGCTGAATGCGGTAATCGAATTTCATTTGTCCGTCCTCAATTCGATCCTCAAAATGGATGTTCTTCGCCCGCACACCAAGCGGTTCGACGATTTCCGTTAGCGCCAGATCATGCGTCGTCACCAGGCCGATTGCATCACCCTCAACCAAACTGCTGAGAATTGCTTCGGTGCCAATGCGGCGGTCGTGCGAATTCGTCCCCTGCAGAATTTCGTCAAACAAAAACAGCAGCGGCAACTCATCCTGGGCAAGGTCCACGATTGACTTCAGCCGTGAAATGGCCGCATAGAAGAACGACTTGCCTTCCTGCAACGAATCGTTCACTCGCATTGCCGTACCGATAGCCAACGGCGACATGCGAAACTGCTTCGCCCGCACCGGAGCACCGGCTAGCGCGAGGACCACATTGGTGCCGATGGTCCGCAGCATGGTACTCTTGCCCGACATGTTCGAGCCGCTGATGAGAATCAACCGTAGTTCTCCCCCCAGCGACAGATCGTTGGAGACACATTCGCTTCTGGCCAACAGCGGGTGTCCCGCGTCGACCGCCTCGATGAGCGGTTCGCCGGTGAGCAACTCGGGAAACGGGTCGCCGGGATGTTCATACGCATAACCGGCCAACGCCGACAGTGCTTCCAGTTCGCCAACGGCTGTCAGCCAGTCGGAAATGTGCGAACCGTATCGGCCGCGCCACATTTCAATGCTGTGGACGAGATGAACCGGTAACCCCAGTAGAAATGCAATCGGTGCAAAGAACTGATTTCTCAGGCAGTTATTGAGACGCTCGATGCGCGCATGCAATTGTGCAATGCGTTTGGAAGGAGGTAGGCCGCCGGTATCGAGTCGCGTGTGAATATTCCGCAGCGGCTCGCATGCAAACTGCCCTTTCTCCAGCACGGTGAGGACCTCGGCGAGAATCTCCAGCCCCTGGCCAACTTCATTCACGCGAGCGGCAACGTGCCGAATCTGTCTCGAAAACGAATACGCAAATGGAATTTCAATAATCAATACCAGCAATAAGGGGGCAGAGCTTGTTCCGAAGAACAGCAGCCCAGTCACACTGGCCGTCGCCGCAATTGCGAGTACGATTGCAGCCACACGGCGAAACAGACCGACCACCGTTGGCGGCTCGTTCGACCAGTGTAAGAGATGCGTCTGGTCGAGATCGTCGTGAACTTCGGACTGCAGCAGCGCCAGTTGCTCGCGCATATCGAGGTGGCTGCGGAGTTCGTCGATTGCCTGCTGCCGAACGCCGATGGTTGCCCGGTCGGCTGGCGCAGAAAGCCACGACGCCAGCGCGTCTTCGCCCAGCCGCGTGCGGGCACGGGAAATGAGCTGAAACAGCGAACCACGACCGAAGACATCAAGGTCGCCCGAATAGGGATGATGCGGGTCTGCATAACGCGCACCGTCGGCCCCGGTGCCGCTCCAGTTGTCTTCGAGCCGAGCGATCCCCGTTTGAAAATATGTGACGGCCGCTCGCGCCTGTTCGAGCCGGGAAGTCACACGAGCATGCCAGACCACAAGGCCCACAAAAAGGACTGCAGGCAGGCACAACCACCACGCCGCTGCCGTCGATGTGTTGAATATGGCAACCAGCAGCGCGATTCCAATCAGGAACACAATGCCGCGTGCGGCTGAGATGCGCCCGTCGCGGACGGCGTACATGTCGGCCAACCGTTGACGTTCGTCGAGTCGTGATTGATACTCGAAGCGAGGATCGGGTGTTGTTCTTGCGAGGGCCATAGAGCAGGAGTGTTCCACCACGGTTTGAGTCGTCGATGCGGCGCGAACCAACTTGTACCCGATCCAATCTGCTCGAACCAGTCAGACCGGCACGCTATGATAGAATGCGGGCTTAGATTGGTACGTACGACCTGCTATTCGCGGTTGTTTGTGAGATTCGATTTTCAATTCGAGGGCGTAACGCTCGCAAAGAGAAGAACGCAGAGGCAGAATGAAGATGCTGGTTGAGAATGTGGTTTTGTTGAGAGGTCTTGATACAGCTGTTTTTAGCCCCAATTGGGCGGAAGGCCAAAAAATCTGCATTTGCTGATTTTCTGCGATTCAATCCGATCAGTCGCGGATTGACAATCAAATATTATTGTACGTTGAGATAGTCTCGAAACTGTTTCCCCTTACTTCGACAAGGTGATGAGATGACGATATCGAAAAGACGAGTTTTTCTGACGGCGATCATGTGCTGCGTATTGGCGGGACTGACCGGCTTGACGAACGCACAGGAGAAAGTCGCGGGCGCGAAGGCCAAACCGAAGAAACGCCCCAACCCGGCTTTTGCTAAAGTGGACGACGATCCCAATTTGCCCCGCGTGTTGCTCATCGGCGATTCCATCTCCATCGGCTACACGGCTGCCACCCGTGCACTGCTCAAAGGCAAAGT
>CAUZOL010000352.1:0-7140 GCA_963581435.1 Planctomycetota bacterium | reverse complement strand
TCTGGTAAACTCCTTACCAGACGCTCCTACCGAAATCACCAAATCCAGTCCATACCAATCGCCGGTGAGTAGTAACCTTCGAGCATAATAAGCTGTGTTCACTGGAAGGTGAGGTTTCCGAGGATTCTTACGACATTCCTTATGGTGACATTCGAGGCCGTTGCCGGCGAGTTGTTCGGCGGCGTTGACCGATTCGTGTCTGATCTACCTTCGAGCACTGCCTTCCACAGTTACAAGAACTCGGCGCGGAGAACTCGCTTCAGCAGCTTGCCGGATGGATTCCGCGGCAACTCGGAGCGAAACTCAACCGACCGCGGGATCTGGAATTCGGCTAATTTGGAACGGCACACTGAGATGACGTCGCCCTCGGTGAGGAGGGAGTTTTCGCGGCAAACGACGATCCCGTGAACGACTTCTCCCCATTTGTCGTCCGGGACTCCAATCACTGCGACGTCAGTGACCTCTGCGAGCGCGTAGATGGCGTCTTCTATATCTTTCGGGTAGATGTTCACGCCGCCGGAGAGGATCATGTCTTTCAGACGATCGACGATGTACAGGAATCCTTCTTCGTCGGTCCTTCCCAAATCGCCGGTGTGAAACCACCCATTTTTCCACGCAGCTTTGGTGGCCTCTTCGTTTCCGCAATATCCGTCAAACAGCGTTGGCCCCCGTGTGACAATCTCGCCGACTTTCCCGGTTTGGACGTCCTTTCCGACCTCATCGACGACCCGGAATTGCATGTTGAGAAACGCCTGTCCCGCGCATCGGACTTTTCGAAGTTGATCTTCCGGTCGTAGATTCGTAATCAGCCCGGTTTCCGTCAGCCCGTACAGTTCGTGCAACTCAATTCCCGGAAAACACTTGTGGATCGCCTCTTTGGTCCTGGTCGCCAGCGGCGCAGCCCCCGAGACGATGGTCCTCAACGATGACAAGTCGTAGTTGTCGCGAGCGTCGCTTTGTATGAGCTGGTGAAGTTGCGTCGGCACGAAGAACGCATTCGTCACGCCGAATCGATCGATGTCTCGAAAAGTTCGTTCGACGTCGAATTTGCGGTGAACGACGGTCGTCGAGCCGAAATAGAGATTGTTCAGTGCAAAGAAGATGGCCGCGTTGTGATACAACGGCGTCGTGCAGAGGTTGACCTCGTTGTAGCGGATTCCGTATTCCATCCCCAATTGAAAGAAATACAGCACTCGATTCAGATGAGAAAGCACGATCCCTTTCGGCAAGTCGGTTGTGCCGGATGAAAACAGAATCATCATCGGATCGTCGATGGCGACGTGCACATCCGGCTCTTCGCACGGCCGGTCCGAATGCAGCCAGTCGACCAGCCTGTGACAGGCTCGATCCGGGCCGTCATCGACGAAGCACAGCGGGAGTGTCCCTGTCGCGTTCGATCCAAGTTTCCGGAGTTCGTCATGCTGAGACATTTCCGAAAATAGAAACCGACAGTCCGTCAGTTTCAGTAATGCGGCCAGTTGCTCACCGCGGAGCATGTAGTTGACCGGAACAGCCACGACTCCTGACATCGAGAGAGCATAATAAATCGGAATGTACGACCAGTGATTGCGGAGGAAAATTCCCACATGATCGCCGGGGCCGACCCCCTGATCGTTCAGAGCTCGTGCAATTTGGCAGGCCATTTTGTGAAGTTGCCGGAACGTCGCGGTCCTGTCTTCACAGACCATTGCGACCTTATTCGGGCGAACTGAGACGTGGTGTTCGAGGTTCTCATGCAGCGCGAGACCAGAGACGTTTCCAGGGATGCAATAATTATTCATGAATGGCCGCGTGGTAGATGTAACGTCAACAGCTAATAAGATCTATTCCCAACTTGCCCAAAACACTGCGATTCGAAGCCTGAAGCGCAAGCGAAGGACGATTCCAGAAAGCTCCTTCGCTTGCGCTTCAGGCTTGAAAAATCCGGGTTAGCCACCCATATAGAGTCCGCCGTTCACGCCCAGACTCTGGCCCGTCACATATCCGGCCGCCGGTGAGGCCAGAAACAATATGCAGGCGACCACATCTGCGACTTCTCCGCGCCGCTTCAGCGGGATGCTCTCGCTGATCCGGGCGAGCACGTCTTCAGGAATGCTGCGGAGGATGTCGGTGTTAATGAAACCGGGACAAACGGCATTCGCAGTAATGTTGCGGGACGCCAGTTCCAGCGCAAGCGTTTTCGTCAAGCCGAGCAACCCGGCTTTGCTGGCGGCGTAGTTACCGACACCAACATTACCCGTGTGGGCCACAACCGATGAGATGTTGATAATGCGGCCACCGTCGCGCAATAGTGGAATCGCGCTGCGACTGTTGAAGAAGGTTCCATCGAGGTTGACGGCCATCACGGCGCGCCATTCCGCGTCGGTCAGCTTGGCAACGGTGTGGTCTCGATTGATGCCGGCATTGTTCACCAGAATATCGAGGCCGCCAAACTGATCGCTGATTGCTGAATACATTTCCGTCACCTGATCGGCTTCATCGACATTAGCGGCCATCGGCAGGACACGGTCCGGGTCGATGCCCGCTTCGTCCCGCCAGATTTCGACGGCTTGTTGGTGTGTTTGGGCGTCATCGCGCGGAAAGTTTGCAACGACAGTGGCTCCGTGTCCGGCAAACGCCGAAGCCGTTGCCGCACCGATTCCGCGTGATGCACCGGTCACCACGACGATTTTGTCAGCAAATTCGTTCATAGTCGGACGTCATCCATGCATCTGAATCCGTTTCGATCGCGAAGAGAAATCTTCCGCGGTGGCGACGAGATTGATTCCGGGCAGGTCGGCCACGAGGATAGCAAAACTCGTGTGTCAATACATCTCAAACCGGAGCAGGTGTCTCTCGAACAAACACGCTCGAATCTTAAAACGAACGTCGCACGCGCCCGGAGAAGCCATACGTTATCGCGGAATCGGGTTCGACCCGCCAACGTCGGTCAGATTGCCTGTCGGCGCGACCTGACAAACGAAGGTATTTCGGGACTCGCTCCGGCTTTACTCTTGCATCCATTCTTGGCCACACTTCACTTCGGTCGGCTATCGATATCCTCATGCGCCCTGTCGTCGATTACACTGACTGGCGTGCAAGCGAACGATGTATGGCCCCCAACCGACCGAAGCGTAATGGAAACTCGCCTACCCGCGTCTAACCTGCAAACCGGTGGAAAACCGACGAACGTGCGGTGGGAGATGTTTGCGCTGGCGTGCGGAACCTCGTGGTTCTTGTATCTACACCGCTATACGTGGAACATCGTCGGCGCGAAACTGATGGCCGAGCATGGATTCTCGAAAACCCAATTGGGGGCGATTTTTACGTTTTTCAGTCCGACGTACGGATTTGGCCAGATTCCCAGTGGCGTGCTGTGCGACTTCATCGGCCCGCACGTTTTTCTGGGAATCATCATCATCCTTTGGTCGCTGGTCCTTCCGTGCATCGGAATTCCGGGCGGATTCACCGGGTTGGCAAGCGTGCGGCTACTGTTCGGTGCTACGCAATCGGGTGCCTATCCGTCGCTGTCGAAAGTGACGCATGCCTGGTTTCCCGCGAAGAGTCGTACCATTGTGCAAGGCTGGATCGCGACGTTCTTCGGCCGCGGCGGCGGGGCGATGTCGTCGATCATCCTTGGTTACGTGCTGATGGAAAAGTGCGGCCTGAGCTGGCAGTGGTCGCTCGTGTGGATGGGGATGGCCGGTTTGGTATTCGGCGTTCTGTTTCTCGTCTTCTTTCGGAATTCGCCGGAAGAACATCCTCGCGTCAATCGGGCGGAGATCGACTTGATCAATGAGGGGCGGACACCGGCGAAATCGACCGACGCCCGCGTGTTGCCGTGGCGGCGAGTCGTTCGCAATCGCAGCATGTTGTTCTTCGTCATTCAGCAGATATTGAGTGCCGGCGCGGACGGCGTCTACGTGCTTTACATGGGCGATTATTTTCTGAACGCAAAAGGATTCGAAATCGGAAAAGCCGGGCTGCTGGTCAGCTTGCCGCTTTGGGGCGGAGCGATCGGCGGAATGTTGGGGGGATACTGCAACGACTGGCTGATCCGCTGGACCGGCAGTCGTCGCTGGTCGCGCAGTAGCGTCGGCTTCACGGGAAAAACACTCGCCTGCATCCTGATGTTCGTAGTGATCTCGCAGGATGACGGTGTCGCCGCCGCGTGGGCGCTGTTCGCCGTCAAGTTCTTCAGCGATTGGAGCCAACCGACCGTCTGGGGGACGTGCACCGATCTCGGGGGCCGCTACTCCGCATCGGTATTCGGCGTCATCAACACGTCGGGAACCATCGGCGGTCTCGTTTCACCGGTACTCTTCGGGATGATCCTCGACTACAACACAACGAATAAGGTGACGAATTACACGCCGTTGTTCGTCGTTATCTCGGGGATGTACCTCGCCAGTGCCGTTTGCTGGTGGTTCATCGATAGCACGACCAATCTTGAAGCCGATCTCGAACCGGTCGAAACTGACGGCGACAAGACAACCGTGTAACGCCGCAACCATTCGTCGAGCCCTAAACCGCGAAAACCTCAATCTCATGACCAACCCGCAAGAACGCCCCACGAATGTCCGCTTGATGGTGTTCGCGCTGGGATGCGGGACGTCGTGGATTCTGTACCTGCACCGGTACACGTTCGCGCTGATCAAACCGAAGTTGCAGGAAGAGTGGGAACTCTCCAACACGGATCTCGGCGTTTTGGATAGCGCGTTTTCGATCTGTTATTCGCTGTTTCAATTTCCCGCGGGAGTCGCCGCCGACGTGTTCGGCGTGCACCTCTTTCTGGGAATCATCATTCTGCTGTGGTCGCTCGCGCTGGGGCTGCATGCATGGGCGCCGAACTCGGGCGCGCTGTGGTACGTCCGCGCGCTATTCGGGGCGAGTCAGGCAGGGGCATACGCGTCGGTTAGTCGTCTATCACGCACCTGGTTCCCCGCATCGACGCGAACTACCGCACAGGGCTGGATGGGTGTGTTCTCGGGACGCATCGGCGGGGCGAGCGCGAACATCCTGTTTGCCGCGTTGATCATTGGTGTGATGGGTTTCGACTGGCGCACGGCCATCTGCATTTTTGCCGGTCTGGGCATCGCCCACGGCGCTGCGTTTCTGATTCTGTTCCGCAGTTCGCCCTCTCGGCATCCGTGGACGAATCGCGCCGAGGTCGAACTGATCGAAGAACGACCGCCCAAAGCCGCATCCGAATCGACGCCTGAAGAAACTGCGGATAAGACGACGATTCGTCAGATACTGGGGCGCATGAGTCCCCGCTCGATCGTCAATCTCTTCAGCATCGTACTCACGTCGACTCTCAGCACCATCGCCGACAACATATTTCTCGCATGGATTCCGCTTTTCCTTTCCAAAATCCACGGCCTGGCGTTCATGGAAATGGGACTCTACTCGTCACTACCGCTGTTGGGCGGTGCATTGGGCGGCGCGTTCGGCGGCTTTCTGAACGACCGCGTGATTCTGCGCACGGGAAACCGGCGGTGGGCGCGGAGCCTGATCGGCCTGGGCGGCAAAGGGACGGCGGGCGTGCTGTTAGTGATCGCCTTGTTGGCCTCGTACGACAATCCCTATCGCTTTTGCGCCTCCCTGTTCTTCGTCAAATTCTTCGCCGACATCAGCTTGGCGACTCGCTGGGGCGCCGTGACGGACGTTTCCGGAAACGCATCCGCATCGGTCTTCGCGTTCAACAATTCACTGGCGGGGCTCGGCGGAATTCTCGCCCCCATCATGTACGGCATCGTCCTCGACGATTACATATGGAAGACCGTCTTCGGCACCGTCCTCGACGAGGAGTACAAATGGAGAGCCGTCTTCATCATCGGCGGCGTGATGTACGGTTTGTGCGCTGCGTCGTGGCTGTTGATCGACTGTTCGATTCCGCTCGTGCGGAAAGAGTCCGCTGGGGAAGCCGCCGGTGATTGACTGAGGCTTTGGCGCGCCCGTTCAAACAATTGCTTCTTGAAACCGGTCCGATTTCCGGTGTAACGATTTCGAATCTCAATGTCTTTGAACGGGTTCGAACGTGTTGCACAAGGTCACTGTTTCGAGAAGTGCCGTGACGCGCCCACGTCCGATTACTTGTCAGACACCGACAGCACTCGGTTCTTCGCAGGGAAGCTGACCGGGTTGGAATAGTGATATACCTTGCAGACTTCCTGCTCGTCGTGAACGACCGGAGTTGTCTGTTCGATCACGAAGTCGCAGAAGTGTGGGGCATTGAAGACGGCAAAAGCCAATCGGACGCTATCGACCGGCGGATCGAACCGCTTGGTCAAGTCGGGGAGGAGACGCGTCTCCGCGCTGGACAGGTTGACGCGTGCGGACAAACCTGGCAGTCGGCCGACACGCTGACGTACCGCTTGTCGTTCCTACTGATTGCGGGGTTGGGAGTCAGGTATTTCCCCTCCGGACAGCGGAAGCGGTCGTGTTCTTTTTCGTAAACGAGCCCGCTGCTCAAGTACTTGCTGTTGCCGACGCGGCCGCTCCAGAGCGGAATGAAAGTCCGTTTGCCTTGCCCCTGAAGCGCGCGAATGATGACCGCCGAACCGTAGCCACGGTCTGCGATTGCTTCGTGAATCGTTAGCTGATACCGCTGCTGGATTCGCTTGAGTTGTTCGAGATAGGGCTGGTTGTCGTGCCGGGCGCCGGTGGTCACATGCGTGTCCAGTATGACGCGGCTGTCGGCGTCGATGCTCTGATGCACTTTGTATTTGAGCTGCCTGGGCGTTCCTCGTTTCTGAGCCAACGTGGCATCGGTGCGGCTGCTGTGCGTCTGATTCGAGATCTTGCGTGTGGCCGGTGGCTCCACGCCCCTGGTCTGTCCCAGTGGAGATTCGGCCTCCTCGCGTGCCTGTTCGTGAGCCGGCAGATCAAGGCCGGCTCCAGCAGGCGGTCCACGTCTCTCAAAAGATGGTCGTCCGGCACGAACGACTCCAGATCGATGACTGTCTTGGTCGTTGGCTCAAAGGCATGCCATCCTTGCATGAGCGGCCCCTTGGCGTGAACAGGGGGGAATGTCAGGGCAATCGCACGTTAAACTGCTGCAAAACCAGCGTAGATGTCATCGAGGACGCTCTCGTCCCAGCCTGCGCGGAGCCGTTTGCCGCGAATGTTCTCTTTGATCGTCGTGTCGCGTTGGAGAAT
>CAUZOL010000351.1:0-7162 GCA_963581435.1 Planctomycetota bacterium | reverse complement strand
CGGACGGTCTGCCGCTCGCGCGTTGTTGTTCCGGCCCGCGGGCCGGAACAACAACGTTTGCTTTCTACCGTAAACCGTTGGGGTTTACAGTCGCTTGTAAGATACAAGGGCCGGCTGTGCCGGACGCGATGTTTGCTCGACGCCAAGGGTGATTCGATGGCCAGCAAAGCCGGCCCTACTGCAGGCCTATCGACGATTCTGTTCGACGTCAAAGTTTCGGAACATCTGATCCGTCGGAAACAAGTGCGGGTTATTGATGTCGGGCTCTGACTGGTTGATGAATTCCGCATGCTCTTCGGCTTGAACCACGAATTCCGCATTCTTCCCGGCTTGAAGCTGAAGAACAGATTCGCTGGCAACACGCCGTGCTTCCGCGGCGTCGTCCCGTGCAGCGGTGGCAGCGTTTCGCGCCCGTTCGGCAACCTGTTGCGTGTCTTCCAGCTGATCACGCAAACCGTTGAGAAAAACAGTCTGTGTCACAACAACCAGAAACAGTCCAGAAAACGCGAGAATTGCGGCCACTCTCCATCGCCGACTTGCTCGCCGCAATTGTTCGATTTGAAACTTTGGGTCTTCAGTCATGCTCGCATCCTTTTCAGGCAACTCGCCCAACAGAGTTTCAACTGACACACTGTCACCGAAAGAGGGGGCGCGGTTAACCGGCCTCCCAAGCTGACAGCAACGACGCCCTGATTCTCTGCAATCCCTGCCAGATTGGCAAGATGATTTCCGCCGCCGTTGGTCACCGAACTCTCTTGCCGGCGAGTTTCTTACAACAACTTCCAGATCGGTTCCCCACCGGGTAGATGCACGGGCCGTTGTTCCGGTGTTGGCAGCACGGTGTGCGCTGGAATTCCCAACAGGTGATAAATTGTTGCGGCGATGTCTTCGGGGTGGACGGGGTGTTCCGACGGGTAGGCGGCGCTGCGGTCGGATGCGCCGTGGATTTGTCCGCCCTGGATTCCGCCGCCGGCGAAGACCACCGTGTTGCAGGCGGCCCAGTGATCGCGGCCCGCTTTGCCGTTGATTTTCGGCGTGCGGCCGAACTCCGACAGGCAGACCACCAGCGTCTCATCGAGCAGGCCGCGTTCGCTCAAGTCTTCCAGCAATGCCGAGAAGCCGCGATCCATGTTCGGTAGCAGTTGCTTGCGGTGCTTGTTGAAGTTGTCGGCGTGCGTGTCCCAGTAGGCGTCGTCGCGTTCCCAGTTCACCGTCACCAGCGGCACGCCCGCTTCCACAAGTTGCCGGGCGAGCACACAGCCCTGCCCGAACGGCGTCATGCCGTACCGCGAACGGACCGACTCGGGAACGCGTCCAATATCGAACGCCCGCCGCGCTGCCGGCGACGTCAACAACTCGACCGCCTGTTGATGGTAACTGTCGAAATTCCGCACCGCCGCTGTTCGCCTCATGTGGGCGGTTCCGCGATCAAACTCGGTCAGCAACCGTTGGCGGTCGAGTAGTCGGGCCGAATCGCCAGCGGTTGGCAAAGGTTGGAAGCCGGGCTTGTGGGCATGCTGCGAGACGAACATCGGGTCGTAGCCGTGCCCCATAAATCCTGCGAAGAATCCGGGAAAAATGTGATTGTTCGCCGACACCTGATTCGCCGGCGCGTTCAAGCTGACGGCAGGCGGGAGTCCGCCGGAATGCGATGACTGCTGCCGACGGTGGTGATTCATCACCGCACCGAAACAGGGGAAATCGTCGCCGGCGTTCTGCGGATTCGTTTTCGGCCGCCGATGCCGCCCGCCGGTCAGCATGTAGTGCATGGCGACGGTGTGCGTGTTGTCCGGATGCGTGACCGACCGCACCAGCGAATAGCGGTCGGCCAGCCTGGCGAGCCGGGGAATGTGCTCGCTGACATCGATACCGGCGACGTTGGTCGCAATCGGTTTGAACTCGCCGCGAACCTCGGCCGGTCCTTCCGGCTTGAGATCCCACGTATCCTGATGCGCCGGCGCACCGAACATAAACAGCACAATGCACGACTTCGCCCGTCCAAAACTACGAGCCTGCCCACGCGCTTCCTCGGCATTCGCCCGCCCCGACAACAGCCCGCCGACATGCGTCCCAAGTTCGCCGACGCCCGCCAACCCACCAATCCGCAACCAATCGCGGCGCGAAATCCCTTCACACGTCGAAACCGAATTGCCGGGAATGGTGATCATGCCAAAACTCGTTGCGGTGACCAGAGTGGTGTTTTCGAGTCGATGACGATTGTAACAGAATGTTCCGTCACGTTTCACGCAAGTGGTAGGGAGGGCTGTGCCGGACGCGATGTGGGTGTGACGCGAATGTTCAGTCGGCGGCCGGCCGTGCCGCACTACCTCGTCAAGCGATCCACCGCAACGCGGCGTGTCTCGTGTGGAACATCCTCATCGTTGAGTATCCGTCCGCTGCTGTCGAAAAATGTAAACCAGCCACGGCCCGTGCCACATATGGGGCAACCTGAAATTGATTCAATGCCGCCCTCTTGGTTAAGTTGAACTACATCGCCATAGCAGGCATGGCTGTAGTTGCGAATGATATTCTCACACGTCGAACGACGTGCAGCCTCGCGTGCTTCCAGGATTTTTGGTACTGCCAACGTGACAACAATGCCAAGGATTGCGATCGCAGCGAAACACTCGACCAACGTGAATCGCCAATGTCTCGTCCTGCGATTGGAAAACGTGGACATATTGAACTGTGCTCCGAACCTTTGTTCTGCCACGGGGCTCTTGCTGACACATTGTGGCAAAGAGAGGTTCCACATTTGACCGGAAACCCTCACTGCCAGCGACGATATCATGATTCTCTGCTTTCGCGTCCGCGATGGCAAGAAGATTACCGGCGGTTCACTTCATGCCTGGGCAACTGCTAGAATTCCGACGTTCCGAGGCGGCAGCGATAGCCGCTCTTTTCCGCTGATTGTGGTGGCTGAGTTCAACCCATGACAGACGATGCCTTCGACATCCTGATTCGTGCCGGCCGTGTGTTTTGCGCGAACTCGAAACTTGATGAACCGGGTGCCGTTGCGATTCGTGATGGGCGGATCGTTGCGGCGGGGGGCGATGTTGAGGGTTCGGCAAAGCGGACACTGGAGTTTTCTACGGGTATTGTGCTGCCGGGGTTGATCGATTTGCATGCGCATCCGGCGAAGTCGGGGTCGGTGTTTGGGGTGGAGCCGGATGAGTTCGTGTTGCGACGCGGGACGACAACGGTTGGTTCACAGGGTGATGCCGGCGCAAGCAACTGGCCGACGTACCGCGATGAAACGATTGCGAAGTCACAAGCGCGCGTGTTGCTGGCGATGAATCTCTCGCGGGTGGGGGAATCGACGGAAGCTGGCTGTTTGGAATGCCTGGACGATGCCGACGTGGATGGCTGTGTCGCCGCCGTGGAAGCGGCGGGCGAACATGTTTGGGCGATTGCGGTCAACGTCAGTCACAATGCGTGTGGCGAAGCCGATCCGCGTGAAGTGCTGCAGCGCGGGCTGACGGCGGCCACGGCAACCGATTTGTCGTTGTTGTTCGGTATGCGGCGGCCGGAGGATTGGCCGTTGGCTGAACAGTTGGAGCAATTGCGACCGGGTGACGTGGTCACGTATTGCTTTCGCCGGGAACCGCATTGCATTGTTTCCGGCGGTCGTGTGCTGCCGGAGATTCGCGAGGCACGAAAACGCGGGATTCTGTTCGACGTCGGTCACGGAGCCGGCTCTTTCGATTTCGACGTTGCCGCAGAAGCGATAGCCGATGGTTTTCCGCCCGATACAATTTCCACCGACCTGCAGCGGCGGCACATCGGTATGTCGCCGCAACACGATTTGCCGCTAACAATGTCAAAACTGCACGCCGCCGGCATGCCGATGGCTGATGTCTTCACGGCAGTGACACACGCACCGGCGACGGCAATGCGACAGCCACACCTCGGCACACTCGCGAATGGTACGGCAGCCGACCTCACGGTGCTTGCAAGGGATGAGACGATTAGCACTCTGGCCGATACCGGCGGGAAACGGCGTGACGGCGGGCAATGGAGTGCTCTGTTGACGGTTCGCGGAGGCATGATTGTCGAAGGGGCGAGAGAATAAGTGCAATGGCAAGATTAAGAATCAGGGCAAGTGCTGAAATCGTAACCCGAAGCGTAAGCGAGGCATGACGTGGTTTGCAGGATCGTCCTCGCTTACGCTTCGGGTTACTATGTGCCAGCTCTACCGCAAGAATAGACCGCGAAGGAAGACGAAGACTTTTTGGGACACGCGGCTCGGCGGGAGCCTCGCCCTCCCAGAGAACATCGATGTCTGCGGTCTCTCGCCGATGTTTGTGCATGTTGCTAGAATTTCTGCCGGAGCGTTGTTGAACATCACCCCAGCCGACACGAGGTCGCACAACATGGCCGGTCGAGTAGGCGTTTTGGTTTATGGCGTGGTGACGTACGCGCTGTTTCTGGTGACGTTTCTGTACGCGATTGGATTCATCGCCGGAGATGCCGTGCAGGCGGATTTGATTCAGACGCTGATCCCCAAGAACATCGACACCGGCGCGCAGGGCGACTTGTGGATGGCGGTTGTGATTAACGTCGCCATCCTGGGGCTGTTCGGCGTTCAACACAGCATTATGGCGCGGCCGGCGTTTAAGGAGTGGTGGACGCAGTTTGTTCCCAAGCCGGTGGAGCGAAGCACGTTCGTGCTGGCAACTTCGCTGATTCTGATCCTGATGTTCTGGCAGTGGCGGCCGATCCCGCAAGAGGTCTGGCGGATCGACAATCAGGCCGGGTTTGCGGCGATGCTGGCAATCTCCGGTATCGGCTGGCTGATTGTGCTGGCGGCCACGTTCATGATCGATCACTTTGACTTATTCGGATTGACGCCGACCTACCTACACTTTGCCGGCCGTGAAGCCGCGCCGTTGGAGTTCAAACAGGTAATGCTGTATCGATACATTCGGCATCCCATTATGACGGGGTTTCTCATCGCCTTCTGGGCAACGCCGGTGATGACGGCGGGGCATCTGTTGTTTGCGTTGGTGGTGACGGCGTATGTGCTGGTGGCCCTGCAATTGGAAGAACGCGATCTGGTGACTGCCATCGGCGAGCCCTATCGGGAATACCAGAAACGCGTCCCGATGCTGTTACCGCTGCGATTCGGCAAACGGGATGATTGACGGAAAGTCGAGAGCTGAGTGTCAAGAGCCGGAAAGACACGCTCTCGTCTCTAGACTCTTGACCCTCGACCCATAAATGACAAAACCGCGACACATCTTTGTTGATCTCGACGGCGTGCTGGCCGATTTTGTGCGGGCGGCGCTGGCGCTGTATGAACGCGATGAGTTGCTCGATTGTTGGCCGGCGGGTGAATGGAACATGCCGAAGGTTCTGGACATCAGCCGTGGCAAGTTCTGGGGGGCGATCGATCGGCAGGGTGGCGCGTTCTGGGAATCGCTGGAGATTTATCCGTGGACGTTCAAGTTGATTGATCGGCTGCGCGAGATCGCGCCGATCACCATTGCCACCAGTCCCAGCCTCGATCCCAGTTGCCTTGCAGGCAAGGTGCGCTGGATGCAGCGGCATCTGGGGGGATCGTTTCGCGACTTTCTCATCGGCCCGTCGAAGCACTTGCTGGCCAAGCCCGATGTCGTACTGATCGACGATCGCGACTCGAACATCGACGCGTTTCGCAAACACGGCGGACAGGCGATTTTATTTCCACAACCGTGGAACACGAACCACCACATCGAAGACGACCGACTGACATATGTGCTATCACAATTGTCGGGCAAAGATTGATCGCGACGATGATTGTGTTCCTCGCCCGTTGGACTTAGAACTGCACTCCACCGCGGACGATGAAGCCGGACGAGATGTTGAAACCGCCCGTGCGCCGGATATCGACCTTACGACCGAACACCCAACCTGCTTCGAGAAAGCTGGAGAAGCGTCCGGCTTCCTCGCGGGTACCGAGTACAACGCGCCAGTCTTCCAGCTCGATCTTGTTTTGCACGTTGCCGCCGACACCGCGTTGGACCTCGATTTCGTATGCTTCGACGTGGTATTCGCCGGAGACATAAATCCATTTGGGGGCCCCAAACGGTGCGCCAATGAAGTAGCTGACGCGGGGCTTGGGGAAGACCAACCGCCACTCCCAGCGGTCATCGGGAGTCCAGACAGCACCGGCGTACGGAATGATTTTATCGTTGACGCGGTCCCAATAACCGACACCTAACGCGACCATCCAGTGCGGCGAAGCACGATAAAAGGCGATTCCTCGACCGTCCCAGTTCCAGGCGTCTGATGTGGGATGGCGTTCGAAGTCGGAGTTGAGTGACGGGTTGAAACCAAGCTGCACGCTCCACGGACCGTTGGCCGGCGTCGAGAGTTCAAAATCCCAGCCGAAACGATGCACGTTGCCAGGCAAACCGATCGCCGCAGGGGTTTTACTCAGCGGGCCGTCCCACAGCCGCAGGTCATACTGCTGCGTGAAGGAAAATATCCAGCCGGTCGGAAGTGCAGTCGTGTATTCCAGTTCGGTGTCGAACTCAGTCACACCGAAGTTGCCGAGATTGCCTTCGGTCGGTTCTTTGGGAAGAAAGCCAATTTCTTGACGCACGGTCCAGCCATACTTGTATGGTTGGGGGCCATTTGCACCAAATGCAAAATTGGATGGCGCCTGCATTCCGAATCCCGGTTGCCCCAGGAATGGGTCCTGCATCAACGGTGCCGGCCGAAACGGATTCAATATTCCACTGTTTTGCGGCACAACGTACGTTGGCGGTGCGACAGACTGACTCGACGACGGGACTTCATCGTATCCGGGAGTCTGGCCACGAATGACCGACTGAAAATCGGCCGACGGCTTGTACACGGAAACCGAATCGTCGATCTGTGGCTGCGCAGACAACGCGGCCAACAGGCATACAAATGATGCGTTCACGATAGAACCTGCTTTGTGGAATTCTGGGATGCGGTAGGGAGGGGTCTTGCCGGAATTGAGAGCGGCAAGGGAGATGTGAGAATGCGGATTTTGTAGAATTCTGCGATTGAGTCAACACCAAATCGAGCAATCTTGTGATGTTTGAGATGAGAACCTTTAGAAAGACTCCGAGTTACTACTCACCGGCGATTGGTATGGACTGGATTTGGTGATTTCGGTAGGAGCGTCTGGTAAGGAGTTTACCAGATGGTC
>CAUZOL010000350.1:0-7194 GCA_963581435.1 Planctomycetota bacterium | reverse complement strand
TTGAAGAACGAGTCCACACTGAAGGTAGGAATCAAGAACAAACGACTCACCGCCGGATGGGACGAGACTTATCTCAATAAAGTCCTATGCGCACCATGACTTTTGGTGCAATCGCCCTGGATGAGCCCGCTGGCCAGTCATGTCAACAACATGACCGTTCTTCAGGGGCTGTCGGGAAAAATGTGCACAGTGGGACATCATTCTTGGTGCTCATCCCTCGGCGTGTTTAAAGCCAACGAGCGCGTCAGCTCGATCAAGTGGGCGACCGTCGACTTTGAACTCGCAAAGCTTTTCCCGTCTCCGGTTGAGCACATCGAGTTGGCGTGCTTCCCGCTGGGCGGAGGCAATGCCCGTGGTGCACTGGACGGCATCGCCAAGGGATTCTCGGCCCGCAGTCCGCAGCAACCAAATTACGCGTACGGCTCACCCCGAGTCGCGCTAGCGGAGCTTTTCAAGTCCGTCGCCACCGATAAGACCGCTCAGACCCAATACGAGCTCGACCGCAAGTTGCTGGAGTTCGTTGCCAGGAATGAGAACCATGCGGCTCATGGTCTCAAGGGCGTCGAGAAAGCCAAAATTACGAATTACTCCGACTCGGTCGAAGCCATCCGCCAGCGTAACCTTAAGATCGACGCGATGGCCGATGTTATCCGCCAGCACGTCCCCGAACTCGATCCGAAATACCTGGACGTCGATGTCAACACGTTCGACCGTCAGGTTGGGCACACGGAAGTGCTGCTTGGCACGTTAATCTCAGGGTTGACCAACGTTGTGGCGTTCACCGTCGACGAACTCGGCCACTCCTACACGGGCATTCCCGCGATCGAAGGCCAGAAAGTCAACATGCACGACGTGGGACACGGCAAGTCAATCGGCGGTCTCGCGGCCGAAGAGATCCGAGCACGTTGCCGTCGTCATCACATGACGCTGATCGACCGTATTGTCACGCGACTCAAGAGCGTGCCCGAGGCCGGCGGCACGATGTTCGACAACACCATGATTTTCTACTTCCCGGACGGCGGTGAAACTCACCACTCTCACGGCACGGAGTACCCATTCATTGTCATGGCCGGAGACAACGCAAAGCTCAACCTCGGCCGTCGCTACATCCGTCTGCCCAACTACGGCCAGGAAGGCCACAAGACGTTGGGCAACTGGTACACGACGCTACTCAACGCTTACGGCAACCCGGTCGAACACTACGGAGCCCTGGACGTCGGACTCAAGAACATCGATCAGCGAGGTCCGATCAGCCAGTTCCTGGCATAGTGGAATCCGCGGCAAAAACAACTAGAAGGCACCGGATTCGCAGGGGCACTGTCCAAGTGCTGCTAGGCGGGCATTCTTCCAGAACAAGGACGAGGGATCATGGTCGATCCCGAACGGCGAGATCGAACGAGACGAGGATTTGCTCGAAGCCGCCCAGCGGGAATTCGAGGATGAAACCGGCCTCAAGCCAACTCGTCCATTCACCACCATGACGCCGGCAAATCAGACAAGTGGTTCATGCCTGGGCGCCAACTCGGCAGATTGCTGCACACTTCGCCCAAAAACGGTTCGGAAAAGTGGGAAGAGTGCGGTGACGAAAATCAGCCAACTCGCGCTGGTCGATGCAACCGCTGTTTCGAAGGAAATGTCTCAAGCCACGGCGGTGTGAATGACCGAGGTACGAAACAGTCGAATACGCCGGCGGCAATCGATGGGGTTTCGGCTGGAGTTTTGATGTGTCAAAAAGCCGTTGGAAGACCGATTTGTTTGCTGAGACTTGCCGTTATTCGACCGATTTCGCTTGCGCGCAGACGTAATCTCCATCCGCATGTAGCAATTCAACCTCCTACCAGATGCGACTAGCGACTTTGGCGTACGCATAAAGATTGCGTTGCACCCTCACACGTCAATACAGCGGATTTCGTTGATAGTCCGGCTTACCCGCTGCCGCTTAAAACCACCCTTTTAGCGGTCTCTGTACGCGCCAGCCAAACTCAGACGTTATCGCGAATTCAAGCTCGATGAGACAATTCCCGTCTGAGTGGGCTTCGGCATGCACGTTTTAACCAACGTTTTCTACCTCGGTCCGCCTGTGCAATTCCGGTGCATCGGTCGATGACGCCGGAGTAGCCTGCACTGAGGTCGGACTCGTCGGTGGGCGACTGAAGCAGGTTGGGAATTGACCTTTCGACGATTGGTCGATGAAACCGACGCCCAATTAATCATCCCAGGTGACGCGGCAAGCAGGGAACCGCCCAACAGGTAGGCGATCACCCTTCCAGTCCGTCAATTGCGGCGTACCCAGATCGGCTAGGAGAGAATCGCGTTCAACGGACAGACCGGATTTGTCACCAGCGTGGTATTCAGCCTGGACGGGATGCGAATCGCGTCGGCTGCGTGCGACCGACCTGCCTCAGGCGATGATGTCGTGGATGACATTGCCCGATACGTCGGTCAGCCGGAAATCGCGGCCGGCGTAGCGGTAGGTCAGCCGTTCGTGGTCGATGCCCACCAGATGCAGCATTGTGGCGTGAAGGTCGTGCGGGTGAGTGCGGTTTTCGACGGCACGATATCCGAATTCGTCGGTGGCACCGTAGGTCATGCCGCCCTTGATTCCGCCGCCGGCAAGCCAAACCGAAAAACCCCAGTGATTGTGGTCTCGCCCATTGCTGCCCTGCGAAGCCGGCGTGCGTCCAAACTCCCCACCCCACAGCACGATCGTCTCGTCCAACAGGCCGGTTCGTTTCAAGTCGCCCAACAGCGCGGCGATGGGACGATCGGTCTTCCCGCAAAGCTGCCGGAGCGCCCCGTCGTTATTGCTGTGTGTGTCCCAGGGCTGGCTGTTGCCGTAGTAAATTTGTACCACGCGCACACCACGTTCCACCATCCGACGGGCGAGCAGGCAGTTCATGCCGAAGTCGCTCATTTTGCCGTCGGTGCCGTGGTATTCGGATTTCACCGACTCCGTTTCGCTCTGCCAGTCGAATGCTTCGGGAGCGGCAGTCTGCATGCGGAAGGCCATTTCCAGCGACGCAATTCTCGCTTCCAGCAAACTCTCGCCGCCGCGGCGGGAGGCATGCTGCGTGTTCATCTGCTGGATGAGATCGAGTTGCCGTCGTTGCGAAGTGCTGGAGAGCTGCTTGTTGGCTAGGTGGGGAATCACTTGTTTGGGGTTGAAGTTCGTCGGCAAATTCATGTGCGTGCCTTGATACACGCCGGGCAGAAAACGATTGCTCCAGTTCGCCGCACCGTTGACCGGCAATCCCGGACACAGCACGACATAGCCGGGCAGGTTTTGACTTTCCGTTCCCAGTCCGTACAGCAACCACGATCCATAGCTGGGACGAACCGCCTGCACGTGTCCGCTATTCATCATGAACATCGATGGTTCGTGATTGGGGATGTCGGTGTACATGCCGTTGATCACGCACATGTCGTCGGCGAAGCGGCCGGTCTCCTGATAGAGTTCGCTGATTGGCAATCCCGATTCGCCGCGGCGCTCAAATTTGAACGGCGAGGGCATCATGCCGCCGGTGCCGTTCTCCGTCTTGAGGTCTTTGGTGATCATCGGTCGCTGGCCTTTATGCGTCGCCAGCGCCGGTTTGTGATCGAACGTATCGACTTGCGATGGTCCGCCATTCATGTAGAGATGGATGATCCGTTTCGCGCGGGGCGCGAAGTGCGGCGGTTTGAGCGCAAGCGGATCGCCCGGGAGAGTCGAGGCAACCGGCGCGGCGGCCAACTCGTCGGCGAGTACGGAAGCCAGACCAACGGATCCCAAGCCCGTACCCATGCTGGCCAGCATTTTCCGTCGTGTGAACATAGCAAATGCCTTTGTCAGTCGATCCACGTAAATTCGTTCGTCGCCAAAATCGCTTGCGCGAGCTGTCCCCAGGCAGATAGCTTGTCCTCGCCTCGATTTTCGGCCGCGATTCGCAGGAATTCCAAATCAAATTGCACCTCGCCGGCCGTTGGAGCGCGTGCGAACGCCCAGCGGTATGCCAACGCGATGCGTTGCTCGTCGGTTGAGGCGGCTTTTTCCAGGCGAGCGGATAATGCCGTGGCCGACTGGATCATGAAGTCGCTGTTGAGCACAAACAACTGCTGCTGCGGGACGGTCGTCACGTCGCGGCGTGCGCTGGAGACATTCGCGTCGGGAAAGTCAAAGGCGATTAACATTTTGTTCGGATCGCGGCGGCTGACCATCCCATACAGCGTGCGGCGAACGTGATTCGCGTCGGTCAAACCAGCAGCCGGTCCACCGATTGTGCGATTCAGCCTACCGGAGACCGCCAGAATCGCGTCGCGCCACGCTTCGACGCCAAGCCGCCGCGGCGCGAAACGCCACAACAGCGAATTGCCCGGATCTTCCACCACGTTGTGCGCGTCCCGATCGGCACTCAACTGATACACCGACGACAGCATCAACTCGCGGTGCAACCATTTCAACGACCAGCCCGACTCCATGAACCGTACCGCGAGTGTGTCGAGTAATTCAGGATGCGTTGGCCGATCGCCAGTCAGGCCGAAGTTGCTTGCCGTCGCCACAATGCCACGGCCAAAGTGGTGTTGCCAGACGCGGTTGACAATCACCCGCGCGGTGAGCGGATTTTTTGGCGAGCAAATGGCGTTCGCCAGATCCAACCGGGTAAATTTCTCGCTGGACGGTTCGCCTGCGAGGCGTAGTATTTGTAAGAAACCAGCCGGCGCGGTGTCTCCCTTCCGCTTGACATTGCCACGGATATAGATTGGCATCGCCGTCCCGCCGCCGGAGACGCCGTGCACGATCGGATACTTCGATGGAGCGGATTGTTTACGCGTGCCGAGTTCTGCCCGCATTGCCACAAGCTGCGGTTTCTCTTGGTCGCTCAGCAGTTGGCGTTCGGTGTTGCCTTCGTCGGCATGCAGCGGCCCAGCACCATCGAGCCAGATGTTCTTGAGGAATTGCTCGTGTTGTTTCGCGAGCGGCTGGCGTTTGACGGCTTTCTTTTCTTCGTCACTCTTGGCCTGAGCGATGGCCTTCTCGTATTCACTGTTCAGTTTTTGGCGTTCTTGTAGCGACGTTTCGGCCAACTTCTGTAATTGGTCAGCCATCTTGATGATGGCGTCTGGGACACGTGCGTCCTCGTATTTGGCGATCGTCTGGTCTTTGGCGTCGTGTGCGTGCCATTCCTTCAACTGTGGAAAGCGTTTGACGGCTTCGCCCTTGCTCTGCGGCTTGAGGAATTTGCTGAAGCGATTGACAAAGAACGGATGGAGCTTCTCTCGTCTCGCGATTTCTTCGTCCGATGTTTTCACGCTCTTGGCCTGCAACACGTTCATTCGCCAGGCGACCTGCATGTACTGGCTGATCTTGCTGAATTGCTCCTGGGCGTGGCGTCGGCCGATGTCGCGGAGCCATTGGCGAATCGTCTCGTCTTGTTCTTTGATCCGACGCTGACCTTCATTGTAACGGGCGATCACTTCCGGCGATGCCATCGCAATTTCGTTCCACTGCGCGCCGTTGTATGCACTGGCCAGCGAGTAATAGTCGCGCGTCGGAATCGGATCGTACTTATGGTCGTGGCAGCGGGCACAGCCAACGGTCAGCCCCAACAGGCCCCGCGACAGCGTGTCGATTCGATCGTCCAGTTCGTCCGCCTTCACCTGCTCGGCAACCGAACCTTTGTGGTATAACGCACCCAGTCCCTGAAAACCAAGACCCGCCAGTCGCTGCGTGTAGTCGGTCTTCGGCTCGGTCAACAAATCGCCGGCCAACTGCAAACGGACAAAACGGTCGTAGGGCATATCGTCGTTCAGCGCCTGCACCACCCAATCGCGATACCGCCAGGCATGCGGCCAGGGATTGGCGAAGGCCAACGCTTTGTCGTCGGCGTAGCGAGCGACATCGAGCCAATACCGCCCCCAGCGCTCGCCATAATGTGACGATTTGAGGAGCCGATCCACGACGTTCTCGAACGCCTGTGGCGAGACGTCCTTTTCAAACGATTCGGTCTCCTCAATCGTTGGCGGCAGTCCCGTCAAATCGAATGTTGCGCGGCGAATCAGTTCGCGTTTGCTTGCCGAGCGGACTGGTTTGAGACGCCGCTTTTCCAGTTCGACCAGGACGAAACGATCGATGTCGTTCTTTGGCCAGTTCGCGTCTTTCACCTTGGGAGCGGCATGTCTGGTTGGTTGCTGAAACGCCCAAAACTGTCGAGCCTTTTCCCAATCGATTGCCGGTGGCGAGTTCGATGCATCGTTGCGTGGGTCCGGTGCTCCCAATCGAATCCACTTTTCAAAGTCTGCGATCACCGCCGCCGGCAGCTTCCCTTTGGGGGGCATCTCCAGGTCGTCATACCGTAAAGCAGAGAGCAACAGTCCTTCATCAGTCTTCCTGGGGACAATCGCTGCACCGCTTTCTCCGCCTTTGAGCAACCCCCCGCGCGTGTCGAGCAGAAGTTCGCCTTTGAGCTTGCGGTTTTTCTGGGCACCCTCCGAGTGACATTGGTAGCAGTGCTCGACCAACACGGGGCGGATCTTCTTTTCAAAGAAGGTGATGTCCGCCGCGTTTGGCTCCGCGGCAAACGAAGGTGCCGACAATGCGAGGAGAACCACACAGCCCACGAAAAGAACACGGTTTTCGCGATCGGTATTCGGCAGGAGACTCATCTTAAGTTTTCTCATGGGCCACTCTTTTAGCGGAACACCACCGTTCGCGGCAAGCTGGGCGAGGCCGCGGCGAGGACGAGTTATGTTGGGTTGAGGCGTACCCTCCCAATGCATGAGTACGACGGTGTTTCTGTCTCCAACCATTGTAGCAAGTACGCGCAGTCTTGACCGCTACACGATGTTGCCTTGGATACCAGAGCGAAAAACGCTTGGGTTTGAGGTCCACGTACTTAAAGACGTTATCAAGAAAGGTTGCCTTGAGTCGTTACTTTCGTATGGGGAGTACGAAGGGCTGGGGCAATTGCGGAGCAGCGAAAGCCATACCTTTTCGCGAACTCAAGCTCGATTGAACAAGTCTCGTCTGCGCGGGCTTCAGAGTGCACGTTTTAACCAACGTATTCACGGGCATTACGTGAGGCGACGCGCCACGCGAATCTCACGAAACGAGTCACCACTCACACATTCCACGCGTTGCACGAGCTATTGTCAATTGTTGTGTTATGAAAATGTTTCTAAGCGGCGAATTCCTGCAGAATTCCGTCTTGGAAGGAACGT
>CAUZOL010000349.1:0-7202 GCA_963581435.1 Planctomycetota bacterium | reverse complement strand
TCGTACATCTCCTCGGGCGAATAGTCGCTGACCTTCACTTTGCGGTCGGCGGTCATGTCGCCCGTCGGTCCAACTTGCTGCCAGGCAATCCCGCTGATATCAAAATCGATGTCGTCGTCGTGCGCTTCCCGCTTGCCGGCGTCGCGTGCCTCAAAGCGAATGTGCTTTCCCATCAGGTCGGGGTGGCAATTTCCCGTCAATTGCAGCGACAGCGGTTGTTCCTGCCCGCGCAATCGCAACCAGCCATGCGTCGAGTAATTCGTTGTATTGATCAACTCGCCGCTGATGACCAGATCATCCAGACGGTACGCCATCGCTTAACTCCGGGAACAACGAACGGGACGCCGTAATTGTAGCAGCCCGCGTCTCTCCCGCTCCAGCGTAACGGTCAACCTGCCCGCATCGCCACCACACTGGTGAAAATGTGATGCCCACCCGACATTTCGCCGTCCCGCTTGCGGGACGTGGAAAAAACTTGCGAATTGTCGCGATGACCAACGCGGATTAAAGGAAGATGTACCCTTCCTCGCCGTGCTGACTCAGATCGAGACCCTTCACTTCATCTTCCTGTGAAACACGAAGTCCCATCACAATGTCCAGCACTTTGAGCAGAATCAACGTTCCCACCAGTGCAAACGCACCGCCAGCCAGCACGCTGATCACCTGATTGCCCAATTGGACGGCGTTGCCGTCGATCAGGCCCACAGCAGTGGGACTGCCGGTCACGGCCTGGGTGGCAAACACGCCGGTCAGAATGGCACCCACCGCCCCGCCAACTCCGTGAACACCAAACGCGTCCAGTGAATCGTCGTAGCCGAATTTCGACTTGAGAGTGGTGCAGGCCAGAAAACAGACCACGCCTCCGGCCAGCCCCAGCAAGAGTGCCGCCATCGGCGTCACGAAGCCACAAGCCGGAGTGATGCAGACCAGTCCGGCGACCGCGCCGGAACAGGCTCCCAATATGCTCGGCTTGCCGCGTGTGATCCATTCCAGTCCTGCCCAGGCAAGCACGCCCATCGAAGCTGCCAGATGTGTTGTGACAAACGCGTTGACTGCGGACGCGTCGGCCGCCAACGCACTACCGGCGTTGAAGCCGAACCAGCCAACCCACAACAGCGCCGCGCCAATGCAGGTGTAGGTGAGGTTATGCGGCGGCATCGGCTCTTGTCCGTGACCCAGCCGTTTGCCAATCAATATTGCCACAAGCAGCGCCGAGACGCCCGAACTCAAATGCACCACCAGACCGCCGGCAAAATCGAGCGCAGCATACTGGCTATCCCCGCCCAACCAGCCCCCGCCCCACACCCAATGGGCCAGCGGACAATAAATCAGCGTTCCCCACAACACGAGAAACACGCACATCGTGCTGAATTTCATCCGCTCGGCAAACGCTCCACAAATCAAAGCCGGCGTAATGATGAAGAACATTCCCTGGAACACCATGAACAGCGCTCGGGGAATCGATCCTTCCATTGGGACGTGTGATTGCGATCCGCTCCAGGAAGGCATGACACCGTTCAGGAACAGGTACTTGGTGTTGCCGATGAATCCCCCCAGCGCATCGTCGCCAAACGCGAAACTGAATCCCCACAACGCCCAGACGACCGACATCAGCCCCATCATAAAGAAGCACTGCATCATCACGCCGAGAATGTTCTTTTTGCGAACCAGTCCGCCATAGAACAACGCCAATCCCGGGGCTGTCATCATCAACACCAATGCCGAGGCAACGAGCATCCACGCCGTGTCGGCTCCGTTTAAGCCGACAGCGCTAATCGGCTCGATCTCTTCGTCCGGCGCCGCCGGGGCAACCACCGCGGCACCTGCCGGATTAGGTGTTGTTTCAGGTGTTGTTTCAGGTGTTGATGCGGGTGTTGATGCGGGTGTTGATGCGGGTGTTGTTTCAGGTTCCGTCTCCGGATCTTGCGAGAAGACCGGAACTGCCAACAAACCAACAACGACCAACGCCGACAACCAGCGAAAACTCAGCCCGTTCATCGAAGTCTCCTCGCGCACACAGGTGGAAGCTATTTTTGTAAGGTTCTTGAAGGTTGAAATAGAAAAGTCAGTCGCCTGGAGAATGGAACACTGGCAACCGGTTGTGTACTCTCAACAATTGCAACATAAAACGCAACCGTGTTGACGGTCACAATTCGCTGCTCGCACGTTTTCTTATTCTCATTCTCAAGAAGTCAATCACATGAAAATCACAGCCGTCACTCCTCACGTTGTCGGACACGAGCGGAATTTCCTCTTCGTCGTCGTCGAAACCGACGAAGGCATCAGCGGTGTTGGTGAAGCGGGCATCACCTGGCAGGAGCCGGCGACCGTCGGTTATGTCACAAGCTTGACTCCGATGCTCATCGGGCAGGACCCGTTCCGCACCGAACATCTTTGGCAACTCATGTTCCGCGGCGGATTCTTCCCCGCTGGTCGCATTGGCTGCGCTGCACTGAGCGCAATCGACATCGCCTTGTGGGACATCAAAGCCAAGGCGCTCGGCGTACCCTTGTATCAACTGCTGGGCGGCCAGGTCCGCGACCGCGTGGTTTGCTACCCGCACATTCGCGGCAATTCGACCGAAGAACTCGTCGAACAGGCGCTCGCCAAGCAACAGGAAGGCTGGAAGTTCGCCCGTTTCGATCCGCGCGTCGAACCCGATGGTGTCACTTTCGAACCCGTCGCAGCCACACGCCGTTGCATCAAAGATTTCGCTGCATTGCGCGAAGCGGTCGGCGACGACATGGAACTCATCGTCGATGCCCACACCCGCCTCGATCCGACCGAGGCGATTTTGCTTTGTCGCGGTCTGGAACCTTACCGTCCGTACTTTGTCGAAGATCCAATCCGCATGGAGAACTTCGACAGCTTCCGCAAGCTCAGCCGCCATGTGAACGTGCCGTTGGCCGCCGGCGAACAATATGCCAGCAAATGGGAATTCCGCCAGCAAGTGGAAGAAGACTTGATCGACTTCGCCCGCATCGACGTTTGCAATGTGGGCGGCATCACCGAATCGCTCAAAATCGCTGGCTGGTGCGAAACGCATTACATCAAGGTCGCATTTCACAACCCACTGGGACCGGTCGCGACGGCCGCCAGCCTGCATCTCGATCTAGCCGTCAGCAACTTCGCCGTCCAGGAACTCGCCCGCCCACCGGGAACCGTCCTGCCGGAACTTTTTCCACTGCAAGTGCCATTCGAGAACGGACACTTATTGCCACCAGAAGGCAACGGCCTGGGCATTGAATTCAACGCCCAGGCACTTTCCGCTTACCCCGCATTTCCAGAAGGGCATACCCCACGGTTGAGTCACCCCGACGGTGCGTTTACGAACTGGTGAGTTTCGGCAGAGAGAAACCGTAGGGTGATTCAAGGGATGATCTTGCAGTTGGGGAGTGCGATCCGCAGTCGCTGGAGTCCCTTTTTGGAAATGTCGGTTTGCAGGACTTCCAACTCCGTTAGTGCCGACATCTGACACAAGTGCTTGACACCCTCGTCGGTGATCGGAAGGCCGTTGAGCGATAGATACGTTAGCCGCGGCAGATGGACCAGTTCGGCCAGACCACGATCAGTGACTTGAGTTCGAGCCAACCCCAGCATTTCCAGTTGCTTGAGTTCCTTCAGATACACCAGCGATGCGTCATTTGTCGAGGTATCGTAGAGAAACAACGAATGGAGGTTTGTCGCGGCCTGCAGCGCGGCGAGGTCCTCCGGCGCGAAGCTCTTGTCGCTCAGGCTGAGAGAATCGAGTCCCGGCAAATTGGCGGCGTCGTTAAGAATCTTGGGGGTGACGCTGGACGAATCGTCGAATGTCACTGAGACATTGTTTGGAGGATATGACTCGTCTTCAGCTTCGCCGAAGGAATGTCGATCATCACCAAGCAAACGCCTGGCCTTCTCCTCAAAGGGCCGGGCAAACACTTTTCCCCCGGCACCATTGATCGCAGCAGCACTGTTCTGCCATCTGGTATTTTGTTGCCATGTCCAATAGCTCACACCAGCAAGCAGCATCAAGGCAAGGATGACGACAGTAACGCCGCGCCGCCACATCCACGTATAGCGCGCTGTCGAAGTTTCAGCCACGTGATTCGACGCATCCAGAGGATTGAACACGAATCTGCTCCTAGTAGATGGGGCTTAGCATGAATGGAACTGCAGTCCGCTCAACAGAGTTTTTCGTGACACTGTGTCACAAGGAAACAGGATTATTTGAACATTGTTGCAAAAACCAACCGATTTTCCAAAAGATTATTCAACAAAGTCCACGCCCCGCGAGCGGGGCGGCTAAATGGTTTGCTCCCCCTCTCCTTATCTCCCACCCTCCCAATCTCAATCTCTCTCCCTCTCCGTCACCCCGCCTGCTAAATTGTCTGGATGGCTTTCCTGTTCACGAAAATTCCCACGGAGATCACGATTCTGCTGTTCGGCGGACTCGGCGCACTCGGCCTTTGCGTTGGTCGTTTGATCGTTGCGTATGCCGATCGCTTTCGGCGTGAACTGGCGGGTGGCGTTCCGGATCGCGCGAGCGACGGCGGATCGGGGCGGAGCCCGATCCCTACAGGTGATGGGGTGGGGCATGACGGCCATCGGTTGTTGAGCGCGCTGCCGGTGTTTGGTTCGCTGCGCCGTGGCGACTCGGCGCATCGGCTTTCGCGGCAACATGCGCTGTTGCTTGAAATCGGAACGGCTTTGTTATTTGCCCTGTACGTTGCTGCCGTGCTGCTGTTGGATTGCCAGCGGGTCGAAATGGTTGAGCCGGACAAAGTTTGGCGGTACGGGCGGGTTTTCTATCACCTTTTTCTCATCAGCCTGCTCATTGCCGCCACCACGACCGATTTGATCGACTATTTGATTCCCGATGAGATTCCGATTCTCGGCGTCATTGTCGCGGTCCTCGGTGCTGGGATTTCCGGCGATCTGCAGATGGTGCATTTGTGGTTCGACTGGAACCAGGACGGCATGCTCATTGATGGACAGCTTCAACAAGGGGCATACATCCCCGAATGGATTCGGCTGCATCATCATTGGCACGGATTGGTCTGGAGCGTCACCGGGTTAGTGGTTGGCGCTGGAATTATCTGGCTGATGCGAGGGGTTTCGTCGCTGTTGCTTGGCCGTGAAGCAGTCGGTTTTGGCGATGTGACGCTAATGGCGATGGTTGGCAGCTTCATCGGCTGGCAGCCGGTTTGCTTTGTGGTGTTGCTGGCTCCGCTGTGTGGAATCGTTGCCGGCTTCGCGGTGAAACTGTTCAGCGGCAGGACCTTCATCGCCTTCGGTCCGTATCTTTGCCTATCGACGTTTCTGGTGCTTTGCAGTTGGCGGTGGTTGTGGGAACCGGCCCGCGACATCTTTGGACACATTCCCAGCTTGGCGATGTTGGCGGCGGTTTCACTGGGCGGATTGATTTTGTTGCTGATCCTGCTTCGCTTGTATCGAGCCATTCCCATCGAATCCCGCCGAAAAGAGGGAACTTCTCGTCCTGAAGAACTCTCTTGATTTCATGGGGGCAAATCGTGCAATTTGAACTGATGGCTTCTCAATTGGACTCATCGACCATTATGGATCGGCGACGCACACGTCCCGCCGTAGCTGTATTGCTGTTGCTGCTGGCGGGATGTTCGGCAGGAGTCGCACAGGACACTGCCGGTTCAACAACGATTCCCTTCCGCAGCATCCAAAGCGACCCCGGCCCAGCGGGCGAAACAGCAAGTCCATTTGGCAATCTCTTTCTGACCCCCGAAGCTGGCAGCACGGTGATTGAATCACCCCCGTTGCCCGAGTCAGGCAGTGCGGTGATCGGGTCAGGCTATTTCTATTTCGACGAATCGGGCAGCGTCGTTCACGGGGACAGCGAAGCGTATCGCGGCGGCACCCGGCCTCCCCGGCACCAAGACCGCACCGGAGTCCGCCTCCGCGATGTGGGACGCATCACAATCACAGTGCTGGTTGCGA
Source organism: Planctomycetota bacterium (assembly GCA_963581435.1). Classification (GTDB taxonomy): domain Bacteria; phylum Planctomycetota; class Planctomycetia; order Planctomycetales; family Planctomycetaceae; genus JABISG01. Next base: position 1,250 of record CAUZOL010000349.1, on the reverse strand, counting down.
TTGTCTTGATCGGTGTCGCTTACCGTCTGTTTCGTATCGGCGGCGGAAAGCCTCATAATCCCGACCTCTGGTCGCGGCGGATGAATCTGGCAAGTGAAGTCGCGCAGCAAATGGACCTCTTTCTGGTGGCCGCCTATCGAGAAGAGTGGGACATTTGCGGAAAGACTCTCGCCGCGCTCAACGATCTGAACGGGCAACGCACGATTTTGTTGGGCGATGACTCGAACCGGCAGGTGTTGCAGTTCATCGCCAACGCCGTCGATTGCCGCATTAATCGCGACATGGCCGATAATCTGCCCCGGCTGCGGACGATCCAGGTGCAAGCGTTGGCCGCTTTGCGAGAGGAAATCGGCCAGTCCGGCCAACTGAGCGCAACGTTGATGAGGTCACTGAGAGACACCCGCCATCTCTACCGCTCGCTAAGGGACCTGCCGCCGAAAGAAACGGGCTGATCACCAGCCCCAGGGCAATTCGACTGTTATGTGCACATGACGTTTCCAATTAGCCGCCCCGCTTGCGGGGCGTGGACCGACGAATCTCACACTCCGAACATGCGGGGCGAGCCCCACGGCTAAATAATTTTACTGTGGCCACCAGGTTTACGGTGCGACATCTGGACATTCCCCATTCTTGCCGCAATTCGTCGCCTCGCATACACTCGATGAATGAGCGAAGAAACCCCCGAGCCGTGGTATAAAGACGGCCTCAACTTCACCTGCACCGGATGCGGAAATTGCTGTACTGGCGCACCCGGCGCGGTCTGGGTTGATGACGAAGAGATCGAGCGAATCGCCGAGCATCTGGGAAAGTCGGTCGGCGAAGTGCGGCTGATGCACACCCGGCCGTGGCGTAACCGTGTCACACTCACCGAGTTCGCCAACGGCGACTGCACCTTCTTCGACGGCAAGACACGCCGTTGTTCCATCTACCCGGTTCGTCCGACGCAATGTCGCACCTGGCCGTTTTGGCAGTCAAACCTGGCGACCGAGCAAGACTGGACAGAAACGCAGAAAGAGTGTCCCGGCGCAGGAAACGGCGAATTCGTTAGCATCGAAAAAATTGAACAACGGCTGGTTCAAATCAATATCTGACTCTCTCGCCAGCTCTCGACCCAAATGTTAATTTGTTACTACTCACCGGCGATTGGTATGGACTGGATTTGGTGATTTCGGTAGGAGCGTCTGGTAAGGAGTTTACCAGATGGTCGAATGTTTGCCGAATGTCTCTGAACTTTCCCCGGATGAAAAAAC
>CAUZOL010000348.1:0-7218 GCA_963581435.1 Planctomycetota bacterium | reverse complement strand
CTGGTGATAAACTGGCTACGCAGCCGCAAGGTTGATAATCTCGCCGCAGCCTTACGCGAAAACGGCTGGAATCCCCAACCACTCTTCGCCATGCTCGGCAAACAGAACCAATGAGCCGCCCTGTCTCGCGCTCGCCGCTGCTTGACATCGGCCCCGCAAACAGGGAAGCTATACGTAGTTGAGAAATATGTCGGCAACGCGTCGATCTCACGCCTCCCACTGCCCCGCCTTGACATTCGCAGCCAACAGCAAAGCGAACTTCACAACCGTTACAACCGGTAAGGTTTGCCGCTGCGAATTGTTTTTTTCGACGGCTGTCGAAGTCAAAACGGGTGCTTGGCGGCAACGTGACAAATCGGCTCGTGCGAGAAATCTTGGAAGGGCGAATCATGCGACGGACCATCAAAGTTTCCACGTCATGGTGTCTGGCAGCCAGCTTGCTGCTTGCAGCCGCACAAACGGCTTCAGCGGACGATGCACAGGAAGCAGAACTGCGAAAACAGGCCGAGGCAGCCAAAGCCCAACAGACCGCCGCCCAAAAAGTATCCGACGGCGTTCGTCAAAAAGCCAAAGGCCTCACCGATACATTGTCGAAACTCAAAGCCGACGTCGCCAAAGCACAAGCGACACTGAAAGCAGCAACGGCAAAACTGAAGACACAACAAGACGCCGCAACGAAAGCCGCTGCCGCAAAAACGGCGCAAGATGCAGCCAACGCCGCTGCCGCAAAACTGGCGAAAGATGCCGACGCAGCCGCCAAAGCAGCGTTGGCAAAATCTCAGGCCGCCGCCGCTGCCGCCAAGGCCGCACAGGTCAAAGCCGTCGCAGCTGCCAAAGCACTCACCGATTCGCAAGCCGCCGTGAAGACAACACAAACGGATATGGCAACCGCCAAGAAAACGGTTGACGGTGCTCCCGCCGCAACCAAACAAGCCGAAGCACAGATCGCAGCGTTTCAGGTGGAAGTCAAGAAAGCCGAGGATCAACTCGCCGTCGCCACAGCGGCCGCCATCGGAAAACAAAAGGGCCTCGAACACGTTTTGACCGAAGCCGGAAAATTCGTCTCCTTCTCCGACACCATCGCTCCCATTTTCGCCAAGCGATGCCTCGCCTGCCATAACGCGCGAACGGCCAAAGGTCGGCTCAACCTGGAAACCTATGCCGCGTTAATGAAGGGCGGCGAAAACGGTGCAGTAGTCGATCCCGGCGAGGGAGATCTCTCATCGTTGTTCGCAATGGTCGAAGATGGCTCGATGCCAGAAGATGCCGACCCGCTGACCAAAGAACAGATGGCCTCAATCAAAAAATGGATCGACACCGGCGCACAACTTAACGCGGGTGCCGGTCCGAACGCACAACTCATCACCATCATGCCCAAGCTACCGCAGCCACTGCCGCCGGAAGCCTACCGCGTCCCGATCCCGGTCACCGCTTTGCAATTCAGCCCCGATGGCACTCAACTGGCATCGTCCGGCTACCACGAAATCGTGCTGTGGAATCCCGCCGACGGCCAAATCATCCGCCGCATTACCAACGTCGCCGAACGCGTCTACGACATTGAATACAGTGCCGACGGAAAGACCATCGCCATCGCCGCCGGAACACCGGCGCAAATGGGTGAAGTGAAACTGTTCAATGCGGCCGACGGTGCACTGCTGGCCGATCTGGTAACATCGGGCGACTCGGTGTTCTCCGTTGCCTTCAGCCCTGACGGAAAACGTCTGGCCTGTGCCGGTGCCGACCGCAGTATTCGCATCATCGACATCGCGTCACGCAAAGAAGAAATGATCATCGAAGACCACGCCGACTGGGTGATGGCCATCGCCTGGTCACCCGATGGCGCGAAACTCGCATCGGCCAGTCGCGACAAAACGTCGAAGGTGTTTGATGCCAAAACCGGCGATTCGCTGGTCACATTCAACGGTCACGGACAACCCGTGTTCGGCGTCGGCTTCAGTCCCGACGGCAAACAGGTTGTCACCTGCGGACGCGACAAGCAGATTCGCACTTGGAACATTGGCGATGCCAAACAGGTCCGCGCAATCGGCGGCTTCGGCGACGAAGTCTTCCGCATCACCGTCACCAAGGAAGGGCAGGTTTACAGTGCCAGCGCCGACAAGACGGCCCGCTCGCACAACGTTGCCGACGGCAAAGCCCTCAAGACCTTCACCGGACACAGCGATTGGGTCTATTCGGTTGCCCCGCACACCGCGAGCAAGCGAGTTGCCACCGGCAGCTACGACGGCGAAATTCGCATCTGGAATCTCGACGACGCCAAAACGACCGCGAACTTTGTCGCCGCCCCCGGCTACAAAGCTCCCGAGGCATCCGCTAGCAAATAGTCAGGCGAGCGGGGGGCGTAAGCCCCCTGATTCCGATCCACATTAGTTCCAATCCACGTCAAGTAGCGAATCATCAGCCGGCTTACGCCGACCGCTCGCCACTATTCTTCCACCTCCGCCCACAACGCGATCTGTACCGCCGCGTTCAGCGGCATTTCGCTCACGCCGATCGCCGTCCGCGTGTGTCGACCCTTCTCGCCAAAAACGTCGGCCAGAAACTGCGATGCACCGTTGAGAATGTGCGGCTGGTTGCGGAATTTTTCAGCCGACTGCACAAATCCCTCCAGTCGCACAATCCGCGTCACCTTATCCAAATCCCCCACGCACGCTTTTATTTGCGCTAGCGCATTGAGCGTGCAAATGCGGGCGGCGTTGATGCCGTCTTCCTCGTGAATTTCCGAACCCACCTTGCCTTTGAAAACCAGCTCTTTCCCCATGAACGGCAACTGTCCGCTGGTGACAACCAGATTGCCGGTTTTCAAAACCGGCACGTAGAACCCCACCGCTTCGGGGGCCGCCGGCAGTCGATGTCCCAGCTGTTCAATCTTCGCTTCCACCTGTCCGCTCATGGCAATTCTCCCGTTTCAGATTATTTGAATCGCGTCGTTACCGCCTATCCTGAACATCAACCGCGAGAATATCAAGAATCGACCCACGCGATAGACTTCTCTCCATCGATATGCGAACCTGCACCCGCACCAATTGGCGCACAAAGCCCACCCGCCGCGCCGGATGGGATCTCCTCAGTGGATCAACAGGAATCCCACGCATGCCGACCGCAACAGCCCGAACCGTCGTCGCAATCATTTCCGTCGTCGCTGGCGTGCAAACGACATTCGCCGCCGACGAATTACCCCGCGCCATTGATTCGCGATTGAAAATCGAGCTGTTCGCCGAGCATCCCGATATCGTCACACCGACCGGCATCGACGTCGATCACGCGGGCCGCGTCTGGGCCATCGAAAGCAACACCCATTTTCCACCCGCCGGCTACAAAGGCCACCCCAGCGACCGCATCCTCGTGATGCAAGACACCACCGGCGATCACAAAGCCGACAAAATCACCCTCTTCACCGACGGCCTCAAACACACAATGAGTATCGCCGTCAAACCCGTCTGGCTGAATCCCCGTTTAGCCGCGACCCAGCGGGGAGCGCGTTCTGACGTCTTCATCGCCACCCGCCGCGCCATCTGGCTGTTCACCGACACCGACGGCGACCTCAAGGCGGACAAGAAAACACGCATCATCCAACTCGAAACGAAGGGCGATTATCCACACAACGGATTGGCCGGCTTCGCCTTCGATGCTATGGGCTGGATGTATTTCGGATTCGGCGAAAACCTGGGTGCCGACTACAAAGTCATCGGCAGCGATGGCGTCACGCTTTCCGGCGGTGCGGAAGGGGGCAACATTTATCGTTGCCGGCCCGATGGGTCGAAACTGAAACAATGGGCGACCGGCTTCTGGAACCCGCACGCCAGTTGCGTCGATGCCTTCGGCCGGCTGTTCACCGTCGATAACGATCCCGACAGCCGTCCGCCCTGCCGACTGTTACACATTATTGAAGGGGGCGATTACGGCTTCCACTTCCGCAACGGCCGCAAGGGTTTGCATCCCTTCACCGCCTGGAACGGCGAAATCCCCGGCACGCTGCCCATGGTCTCCGGCACCGGCGAAGCCCCCTCGGGCATCGTCGCCTACGAATCCGACGGCTTCCCCAAAGACTACCTCGGCAACCTGCTCGTCGGCAGTTGGGGCGACCACCGCATCGACCGCTTCCGCCTGAAACCACGCGGCGCCTCATTCGAATCACTGCCCGAAACAATCATCCAGGGCGGCGAAGAGTTTCGTCCGGTCGGAATCGCCGTCGCCCCCGACGGCAGCCTGTTCTGCACCGACTGGGTCAAACGCGACTACAAACTCCACGGACACGGCCGCGTCTGGCGAATCTCGATGAAGGAGGAAGTGAAACGGGAGGTGGTTGATGTGGGGATGATCACGTCGAAGGTCTCGAATGGTGATTTGAGAGAATTCTTGAAATCACCGCGGTTAGAAGTGCGGCGCGTGGCAGCGCGTGCCATGTCATCTACCAAAGCAGGTCGTGAAACACTCGTATCCCTTCTTGGTAAAAAAACAGAGCCAGTTCGGCAACGAATAGAAGCACTCTGGGCGGCTGCGCACGTACCGGTCGAAGTGGAGAATTTTGATTTCATGCGACTGAAATCGCCCCTGAAACCGGGGCCCGCAAGGATCGCCTGTCGCGATGATGACGTCGGATTCGCGGCTCTTCGGCTACTGGGTACATCGCAGTTTCCTCTCGAGTTTCCGTTTCGAGCGGTCGTGTATGATCACCACAGTTTTCTCAAGAACTGTGGGCCTCCCCCGAAAATGTCCAAAGTCGGATTTCGCGGGCTTCCGCCCGACCTCTATAGAAGGATGCTCAACGAACTCCCTCACGCATATCTGAACAAGTTTGGGGGGCTTTACTATATGGCGGCGATTGAGACCAACGATCCCTACCTGTTAAGCGCGATGATCGAGGCTGCTCCCAAGTCCTTGATAGCGGCCGAGAGCCTAAGACAGTTGCTCAAAGATGACGAGCTTCTTCTTGAGTTTTCGGACTCGGCGCGACACCACTTGGCGTGGCTGCTCGTCGCAAGAAGAATGCACCCCAAGGGAGATGAGTTTGCGAAACTTGGGCTTGATGACTCCTCACCGTCAGTCCGCCGTGCCGCCGTCCAATGGGTCGCCGAAGAGAACCTCAAGGACCTCCGGCCGCAGGTGGAAGCGATCCTCGACAGCAAGTCGATGACGACCGATCTGTTTCTCGCGACGCTTGCGGCGTTGGAAATGCTGGATGGGAAAGACCCCAAGGATTTTGACAAGACGCCGGCGGGCAAATATGTGTTGCCGTTGGTGAAGGACGAAAAACGATCCCCCGCCGTGCGGGCGCAGGCTTTGCGATTGGTCGATGAGAACGATCCGGCACTGACAAAAGAGCTGATGTCGGAATTGTTGGCCAGTAAGAACTACCCACTGCGTCTGGAAACAGTCAGAACGCTTCAATTCGCATCCTCACCGCACGCAACGAAACTCCTCATCAAAGTGGCCAAGTCGGAACGACCGTGGAGAAAAGCACGCGATGAAAAGGACGGCGAAGTTGTCATGCGTGAATACTTCAACCATCGCCGACTGATGCTGGAATCGATTCTCGGTCTCGCGAACGCAGCAAACCAGAACACGCCCGACAAAGACGCCACGAGTGCTTTGCTATCGCTCCTCGACGAAAGTCTTGAAATCCGAATTGAGGTCATTCGATCACTCCGGACAGTCGCGAAGACAAACAAGAAAGTTCGGTCAGCAATTCTGGACAGCGTCAGCATGGGTACGGGTCATCCTGATTGGTGGGAAGACGTTCACGAACACCTTCACATCCTCCTTCCGGCAGATTCGCAGTACATGGCAAATCTCGAACGCTCGTGGAAGAAACGTCCATCGACAACCGAAAAATGGGTGTCTCTTGCCCAGAAAACGAAAACCTCTTACGACGGAACTAAGAAAAACATGGGGCTGGATGCCGCGGAGTCCGGCAGGCGAGTCTTCTTTCACCCGAACGGCGCAGGCTGTTCCAAATGTCACACCGTCAATGGTCGTGGCGGCAACATTGGGCCGGACTTGTCGCGTATCGGCGGTGCGCTGAACCGCAAGCGATTGGCGGAATCGATTCTGGAACCGTCGAAGGAAATCGCGCCGCAGTTCACCAACTGGACCTTCGTCATGACGTCGGGGAAGGTCCACAACGGGATTATTCTGGGCGACACGCGCGACAAGAAGCAAACCATCGGCACCGCCGAAGGTGTGACGCTCGATTTGCCGACGGCAGAGATTGAAGTACGCCAGCCGCAGAAGAAGTCGATCATGCCGGACAAACTGATCGACCGATTGACCGTCGGTGAGTTCCGCGACCTGCTGGCATTTCTGGAATCACTGAAGTAAACCGATCGTCATAATCACTTCGACCGGCCCAACCTGCCGTTTTGATGACGCGTTGTGTTTTCTCAACATGTGGCGATTCGACACCACGCCGAATACGACCTATCTTTACATTCGAGAGGTTTCAATCCCCCAACCCACATGAGACCATGTTCGGATTCCTGGTTCGTAAAAAACATGACGAAGTGCGAACGCTGTTCGCCGGCTACGTCAACCGCAACTCTGTGCCGCAAATCGGCGACAGTGAGCGGAAAGCGACGCGCGGTTCGTTCTGTGAAGTGGTGTGGCTGATTCCTCTCGACTCCGATTCGCACGAACCGCAGTTTCCCTCGGCCGTTCCCATCCTCACCAAAGACATCAGCAAGGAAGGCTTGTCGGTGCTGCACACGCAGCCGTTGGCCGACGAACTGGCGATGATTGCGTTGGACGGTGAGGTTTCCACAAAGTTCGTCGTCTGCCGCCTGGAACACTGCACGCCGATGGGGTACGGCTTTTACCAGATTGGCCTACAGCCCCAGCAACTCATCGACCTCTCGGCGACCGAGGAACACGAATTTCTCCGCCGACGTCGCCTGTTTGAATCGAGCCTGTCGGCAGCAGAGACCGTCTGAAAACACACGCACCCAAATGCGGGTAGTGGCTCAGTTTGGATGAGTTCGAAATCACTGGTTTCTTCAGTAGTAACCCGAAGCGTAAACGAGGGAACGCATTCGGTCCTCGCTTACGCTTCGGGTTACTATGCAAGTTGCCAAAGTCAGAGCTATTGTCAATTGTTGTGTTATGAAAATGTTTCTAAGCGGCGAATTCCTGCAGAATTCCGTCTTGGAAGGAACGTCCTTCGACGACGAGCGTCATCTTTTCGTGGCTGCGTAAGCGGTTCCA
>CAUZOL010000347.1:0-7417 GCA_963581435.1 Planctomycetota bacterium | reverse complement strand
CCACCGAATCCTTCGGTCCGCTCAATTCGCTCGCACGCCAACCCGCGAAAACAACCGTCGAGCCGCTTCACGCTGCGCATACGAATCGTCAAAATGGACATCCACTGTCGAAGCGACCTATCAATTTCAGCCAGTTCAAAAGGCAGCCGGTCATCTGGCGCGCTCGCAGGGATTCGGCGATTCGGCGCAGCAGACATTCGGGGTCGGCAGCATCAGCATTCTCGGAGGAGGGCTGCTCAAGAACCCCACAGAACTCGACGCACTGAATGGTGGAAACGGCATCCAGCACGGCCTGCTGCAAATTGCTGATCGCAGCGGCGCCACCGCAGACATCGACCTCTCCGACGCATTCACAATCGACGATGTCGTCACTCAAATCAACAACAGCGACGACGTTTCCGTGGTTGCCTCGACCTTGGGGGGACACTTGGTCCTGACAGATACCTCCGGTTCGACAAGCTTCGATCTGATCGTCAGCGAGGTCGATGGTGGTCAGACTGCCGGAGACTTGGGCATCCTTGGATCGGTCACCGGTGATGTCCTCACCGGCAACGACGTCTATTCGCTGAACACAGGGTTCACGCTCAATCAGATCAACGACGGCAACGCTCCGCAGTTCTTTGAGGGTGCACCCGACATTCGCATCACCTTGACCGACGACACAGTTCTGGATATTACACTCGACGGCACCACAACGCTCGGCGGATTGATCGACGCCATCAACAACGACGAGAACAACGGTGGCAAAGTTGTGGCCTCGCTCGTTGACGGACACCTCGAATTGGATGACCAATCGGGCGGCGGCGGAACCAGTGCGTTCAGCATCGAAGACATCAACGGTGCTTCCGTCGTTCGACAGATTGGCCTCGAATCGGCTGCGGTCGGCACACAAATTACCGGTCGCGATCTGTTGGCCGGATTGAACTCCGTGCTGCTGACGAATTTGCGTGGAGGACAGGGAATCGATCAGACCGGGCAGATCAGCCTGACTGACCGAACCGGACTATCGACGACGATCGATCTCTCGTCCGCCGAATCGCTGGACGAAGTCATCGATGCGATCAATTCTGCAGAGAATGGCGGGACGGCACTTCAATTGACCGCGCGCATCAACGACATCGGCACCGGTATACTTATCAGCGATACGTCAGGAGCTGCAGCCAGCAATCTAATCATCGCCGACGTCGGTGCAAGTACGCTGGCAGATCAACTCAACATCGTGGTTGATACACCAGCGGATTCGATCAACTTAGGATCTTTGTCGCTGCGGTTCGCGAATGAGTCGACCGACATTAACGACTACCTGCCGCAATCCGGTGAACTCAGCACGGGTTCGTTCTTGATTACAGATTCCGCCGGTGGCCAAGCGTCGGTTGTGATCAGCGATTCGGTGAAAACCATTGGCGACGTGTTGCAGCGAATCAATGCCGCAAGCGAAGTCGATGTCCGTGCCGAACTGAATGAAACAGGCGACGGTTTTGTCTTGATTGATGATGCCGGCGGTGCCGGAACTCTCAAGGTGGAAGAAGTAGGAGACACGATCGCTTCGGAGTTGCGGCTGCTGGGCGACAGCACCGTTGGCAGCGACGGTAAGCAACGCGTTACCAGCCGTTTGACCATGGTCATCGATGTCGCAGCCGACGACACACTCGATGACATCGTCCAGCAAATTAACGATGCCGGTGGAATCGTCACCGCGTCGCTGGTCGATGACGGGTCGGCCTTTAACTCAACGCGGCTTGTTTTGACTGCCGCCAACGAGGGAAACTCCGGTCGCTTCGTTGTGGACGACGGTGGCCTGGGAATCAGCTTGACCACGCTGACGGAAGGACAGGATGCGTTGTTGCGCGTCGGTCCAGATGCCGCGACAGGATTTCTCGTCAGCTCAGAATCGAATCTCTTCGAAGGGGCAGCCGTCGGAGTCGATGTCGAAGTCCTGTCCTCGTCGTCAACATCGGCGACGGTGACCGTCTCCCGCGACGACAGCCCGATTGAAAGAGCACTGCAAAGCTTTGTCTCAGGCTTCAACACCTTCACCGGTGCCGCAGCGTCGGCAACAGCTTTCGACCTGGAAGGCAACCGGCGCGGTATTCTGCAAGGTTCCGGAGTGGTCTTGCGTGCATCGGGCCGATTGCAGTCGCTTGTCAATCGGCAGTTTCTGGGATCGACCGACACCATTCGCTCGCTGAGCGACCTGGGAATCCGGTTTGGTGAGAACAGCACAATCACATTCGACACGGCTCAGTTTCGTGCAGCCATCGATGCCGACCCACAGGCGGTATCCAAGTTCTTTCTTAGCGACAGCAATGGATTTGGTGCCGCTTTGGATTCAACGTTGGAGTCGTTCACCGATCCCCTCAGCGGCAGTTTTGCCGTCACCGAAAATGCGCTCCAGGCGTCGGTCGATTCGTTGGAAGACCGGGCAGCACAACTCGACGAATTACTACTGGGTAAACGCGACCGATTGTTGCAGGAGTTCATTAATTTGGAACGGGTGTTGGGCCGATTGAATTCTCAGTCGCAGACACTCGGCGCGATTTCGTCACTGTCGATCAACGCAGTTGGCAAGGGCATTCTCTAAAACGCTGATACCGACAGCGTCGGCTGGCCCTCAAAGATTCTGAGTTTCTCCACACTGTAAAAATTCACAACACGGCATAACAATCAACAGGAACAGACAGATGCACGGCCAAGATGAATACCTGGAATCGCAGGTGATGACCGCGTCGCCCTATCGCCTGCACTTGATGGTTGTCGAAGCTGCCATTCGGCACGCGCTTCGCGCCGAGCAGGCGTTGGCGGACGACGATTTCGAGACGACCCATCGATCGCTATGCGACAGCCGTGGGTTCGTGGGAGAATTGATCACCGGACTGAATGAAGAGGAAGCCCCGGAGCTGGTTGGTCGGCTGAAGTCGTTGTTCCTCTTCGCATTTCGCAATCTGGTCGAAGCCGACCTGAATCAAGACGTCGCGAAACTTCGTGATGCCCTCAAGGTATTGAAACTGCATCGAGACACCTGGCTCGAGGTGGCCGAACAACTCGAATCGGCACAGGACGGCAAAGCGACGGCCGGCACACCACCGCGACCTCACATTTCGCAATCGGCAGCAATCGACGATGCGGGACAGTCGTGGGTGTCGTAGCCGGTGATTATTTGAAATTCAGATCGCCGTCCGATTGAGGCAGCTCGTCGAGATCTCTCAGACCGAACAACTCCAGAAATCGCGGCGTCGTGCGGTACTTCACATCCCCGCGTTTCTTCCCGGTTCGTTCGATGGCAAACAATTGACGACGAACCAGCAGACGCAGGGTGCTGCCGGGATTGCTCTTGCCGGCATCCTCAATTTCCGCGGCCGAAACCGGCTGCCGATAGGCAACCAACGCCAACACTTCCAGCGCGTCCTGCGACAGTTTCACTTCTTTCGGCCCGAAACCGTAGGCACGATTGCGTAGCCGTTCAAATTCCGAACGCAACACCATCCGGTAGCCACCCTCGCCGAACGTGATTTCGTACGGCCGTCGTTCCTCGGTGTACGTCGAATTGAGCGCATCGATTGTCTGCTCGACAAAATCCTGATCGAATTCGTTTCGCAGCAACATGCCGATGCGTTTGATTGTCAACGGTGTTCCGCCAACGAACAACGCCGCCTCAATGATCTGCCGCGGTGTCACACCGGGATGTGCAGGACCAGACTGTGAATCGACAGCTTCGACAATACCGACGCTGTCCGTTGGCGCTTCGGAATCATCCGAAGAGGCATCCGTGTCATCGGAACTCTCGCCGAAACCACCTTGTAGCTCCATCTCGGTCTCGACGGCTTCAACGGCTTCCAGCGCCTGCCGGTAGGCCAACTCAATCTTGTCGCTTGGCCAGTCGTCTTCCGTACCGGGCGAGATGTCGTCATCTGGAGGACTCGGGGGATTCTCATCGGCGCGATCGGGCGCAGTCCCCTCCACATTGTCGATCGGAGTTTCCCCCGTTTCGTTTGCTTCCGCAGACATGTCGCCGATTCCGTTCGACAGTGAACTGCGCCACCAACCCATGTGACGCGGCGCGTAATACTACGACGGACCGTTTCTTTGCACAAGATCCGTTTCGCTCGACGTATTTTGCGCTCGATTTTAACGCAAAGATGCAGAGGGCGCAAAGAACCGCAAAGTGAAGACGAATGGGCGTCGTTCGCACGGCACACAGTGCGAATCAATTCTCCAATATTTGTCAGATAGAAGCCTGAAGCGCAAGCGAAGGACGAATTCAAAAAGCCCCTGTGCTGGCGCTTCAGCCTTCTACGCTCTCGTTCTTCTTCTCATTTTCTTTGCGTACCTTTGCACCTTGGCGTCTTTGCGTCAAAAGAACACTGAGAGTTTCGCAGTTCCGTTCCGACATGCGGCGCTAACAGACTGTGAGTAGCGAAATCACCGGTGCGTTGCCCGCCGGAAACTTCAGTGACGCCAGCAGAGAAGCATCGACCCACCGAAATCCCCGATGATCGGCAGCAACGCTGTCGGCATTGGCCGGTCGGCAGATCCAAAAGTGCAGATCGACCGTGTCGTGTTCGTACTCGAACTGCTGGTTGACGAGCAGGCGAATCGGCACAACCGCCAGACCGGTCTCTTCCCGGCATTCGCGGACGGCACAATCGTGCGGCGTCTCGCCGGGAAGACACTTTCCGCCGGGAAATTCAGCCAGACCGGCGAGCGGGGAATTCGGACCACGGACACCGACGAGATACTGCCCGGCGTTTTCAACGACCGCGATGCCAATTGGGATGGCCGCGGTCGTCATGGAGTGCGAATCCGATATCAATCGAGTGTGTCCCACGGGACGCAGCCCGTGGGCTTGGGGCGGCTGTTATTCTTCGGCATCGAGCGGCGGGCCACCCATGACGTGGTAACCGCAATCGACGTGGACGTTCTCACCGGTAATTCCAGTGGACAGGTCGCTTAACAAAAACATGCCCGTCTTACCCACTTCGTCGAATTCGACGTTGCGCCGCATGGGAGAAAACGCTTCGTACAACTTGGTCATTTTCTGAAAATCGCCCACCGCGCTGGCAGCCAAAGTTCTCAGCGGCCCAGCACTAACGGCATTAACGCGAATGCGAGACTGCCCCAATTCATGTGCGAGGTACTTCACCGACGACTCGAGAGCCGCCTTGCAAAGGCCCATCAGATTGTAGCCGGGGATGACGGTCTCGCCGCCGAGGTAGGTCATCGTCAAAATCGATCCGCCGTCAGACATCAGCGGCTTCGCGCGGTTCACCAGATCAATCAGGCTGAATACGCTGATTTCCATCGACATGTTGAAGCCCGCTCGGCTCACCCCGTATACCGGCTTCTGCAAATCTTCCAGTGGCGCGTAGGCGATGGAATGGACCAGAAAATCGATGCTGCCAAAGGTCTCGGCGGCTGCGGAGAATACCGCATCGAGGCTGGACTCGTCCTGCACATCGCAGGGCATGATGAGCTTCGGATTCCAATCGCCGACGACTTTTCCCAATCGCTTTTCCGATTTTGGCCGGCTGGGATCGGTATCGGGCAGATGAGTGAACCCCATCTCAGCCCCCTGCGCGTGCAGTTCCCTAGCAATGGCCGCAGCGATGGAACGATCGTTGGCAATGCCAAAAACCAGACCCTTTTTTCCGTCAAACAAACCCATGCCACACTCCGTGAGAACGCTAATTGCTCCGAACGATTGCGATGATCCTCAGTGGATCGAACGGCACACAGAACACAAAAGTCGTGTACTGTATCCGCTCACTCCGCTCCAGCACCCACGGGGGCTGCGAGTCCTGCCTCTTCGCCATCCGCACTGTTCGGTAGCATCGCCTCGACGAAGCCACGCAAATGGTTGCTGCGGGTGTGATGTTGCAGTTTTTTCAACGCCTTCGATTCGATCTGGCGGATGCGTTCGCGGGTCACTTTGAAGATGCGGCCCGTTTCTTCCAGCGTGTAGCTGTAGCCGTCACCCAAACCGTATCGCAGCTTGATGATTTCCCGCTCGCGATAGGTGAGGCTTTTGAGAACGTGGTCGATTTTGTCTCGCAACATTTGCCGCATGGCGGAATCGGCCGGTGTGTTTTCCGTGCCGTCTTCCAGAAAATCGCCGAAGCTGCTGTCCTCGCTCTCGCCAACCGGCGTGTCGAGGCTAATAGGATGCTTCCACGTCTTCATAATCCGTTCGGTCTCTTCGACGCCCAAGCCGACCGCCTTGGCCAACTCTTCCATACTGGGGTCGCGACCGGTTTCCTGCCGAATCTGTTCGCTCTTGGCTTTCAGAGTCGAAATGCTCTGGAACATGTGGACGGGAATACGAATCGTGCGGGCATGGTCGGCGACGGCACGCGTAATGGCTTGACGAATCCACCAGGTGGCATATGTCGAGAATTTGTATCCTCGGCGATATTCGTATTTTTCCACACCCCGCATCAGTCCGGCGTTGCCTTCCTGAATGAGGTCGAGAAAACTGAGTCCACGGTTGCGGTACTTCTTGGCGATGGAAACCACCAGCCGCAGGTTACCGCCGGAGAGTTGTTGTTTCGCCTCGGTCCAGGCATCGAATCGGCGACGGATTTCTTCGGCCCGTGCCTTGAGTTGCTTCGGCGATTCCAGCGTCATCGCTGAAAGGTCCTGCAGCTCACGCTCCATCGCCTGGACTTCGCTGGATCGCGACTTTCGCCTTTTCAACTGGGCAATCTGCCCAACGATATCCTGCACACGATCAACGATCTGCAGGTACCGTTTCATAATTGGCTGCAGTCGGTGAGTCCGCAGGCTGAGTTCTTCGGCCAGCGTACACATCTTGCGACGTCGCACCAACATTCGCGCGGCCGCGTCGGCTTGCTTTCGCGCCGACGACGAAGTCTGCACGACTTCATAGTCGGCAGTGTTCTCCTGCATCAGATGATTCAACGTTCTCAGATTGTGCGGCATGCGGCCGAGAATCTGTTCCTTCTGCGCGTCTTCAGTTTCTGAGGTGCGAAGTGTCCGCTCGAAGGGCAACTCGCCGGCGAAAACGCGTTCCAGTGTTTCGACAGTGTTCTGGAGGGAAAAGTGCGCTTCGAGAACCGTGCGGCGAAATCTCTTCCGCGTCAGTTCAATTTGTTTTGCCAGGAAGATTTCCCGTTGCCGCGACAACAAGGGAATGTTTCCCATCTGGCTGAGGTACATGCGAATCGGATCGCGCGACGACAACACGGATGTGTCTGGCGCAATCAGCGACTGCATTGCCGGCGAGGTGCTGTTGGACGACTCTTCCGGCGTTGGTTTGGGTTTTGGCTTCGGCGGCGGGTCGTCGATGACATCCAGGCCGGTCGCTTCCAGCGCCAGGACGATGTGATCGACCATTCTCGAGTCACCTCCTTCGTCCGGCAGATATTCGTCTACCAGCTGAAAAGTGAGGTTTCCCCGTTCC
>CAUZOL010000346.1:0-7440 GCA_963581435.1 Planctomycetota bacterium | reverse complement strand
ATGGAACCGCTTACGCAGCCACGAAAAGATGACGCTCGTCGTCGAAGGACGTTCCTTCCAAGACGGAATTCTGCAGGAATTCGCCGCTTAGAAACATTTTCATAACACAACAATTGACAATAGCTCTTCCTCAGTTCATCGTAGACGAGTGGCAGCAGTTGCTCGGCTGCGCGCGAATCACCCTGTTTGATCTGAGAGAGTATCTGAGTAATTTTGACATGAAACCAGAATACCAACTCAAGATGGGTGATTCCATTTCCCAGCACCGTGAACGCGTCAGCAGGAAGATTGGCATGAGAGCGAAAGCTTTACCCAATGGACTCGCCATCGTATACTGAGCTGTCTCATTGACTCCTGAACCTGCTTTCCGGTTGCATCCACATGCGTTTCACTATCTCCGGCGATGTCATTGGTGCGTGCTGGCTGGTGACGGTAGTCCTGAGCGCGTCCGTGTGCGCTGGTGCCGACGATGGCGTGGAATTCTTTGAGCAGAGAATTCGGCCTGTGCTGGTTGATCGGTGTTACTCATGTCACTCGGCAGACGCTGCGTCGAAGAAGACGCTGAAGGGCGGCTTGCTGCTGGATACGCGCGCGGCACTGCGCAAAGGTGGCGACAGCGGTCCGGCGGTTGTTCCCGGAAAGCCAGAAGACAGTCACTTGATTGCGGCGATCCGGCACCAGTCGATCAAGATGCCGCCGAAGGGGAAGCTGCCGGACAACGTCATTACTGACTTCGTGAAGTGGGTTCAGATCGGCGCACCGGATCCTCGTGATGGCAGAGCAGCGGCAGGCACTGCGGTCGATATTGAGGCGGCACGCAGGTCGTGGGTGTATCAGACGCCGAAGTTGCCTCAACGGCCTGACGTTGCCGACACGGACTGGTCACGCGGCGATATCGACCGGTTGGTGCTCGCGACCCTCGAAGCCAATGGTCTGCGTCCCACCCCACCGGCTGACAAGAGGACGCTGATTCGTCGAGCGGCCTACGATCTGCTTGGTCTTCCTCCGACACGCGAAGAGATCGAGGCATTCCTTGCGGACACCGACCCTGGTGCTTTCAAACGCGTCGTGGACCGCATGCTGAAGTCGCCCGAATTCGGAATTCGCTGGGCCCGACACTGGCTCGATAACGTCCGCTACGCGCAGGACGATCCCACGTGTGCGGCCAACAACAACGGGACGTTCTCAATCGGTCCGTACCGCGACTGGGTGGTGAAGTCATTTAACGAGGACCTGCCGTACGATCAGTTCGTGCGGCTGCAGGTCGCCGGCGATCTGATTTCGCTCGACGATCCGGAGTTGATTAATACAGACGGCCTCACTGCGACGGGAATCTGGGGACTGGCTCATCTGGTCGAGGGCAACGACAAGGAAAAGGTCGTCGCGGACTTTGTGGACGAACAACTGGACGTTCTCGGCCGCACGTTTCTTGGCCTGACCGTGTCCTGTGCCCGCTGCCACGACCACAAGTTCGATCCGATCACGCAGAGTGACTATTACGCGCTGGCGGGCATCTTCTACAGCAGCCACATCTTCACGTTCAAAGGCAAGAGTGCCCGCGAGCGGAATCGTATCCAGATGCGGGCGTTCCGAACAAAGACCGAGCAGCAGGAATCTGAACCAGACGAGCAGCAGATCGCGATGCTGGACTCGGAGATCGCGGCGATTGAAAAGAAACATGAAAATGCTCTTGAACTGATGCAGGTCCGACGCGACCTGAAGACTCAAATGCTGCTCGAACCGAAAACAGACAGCGACAGAGCTGATGTCGAAATCCGAATCAAGGAACTGCGTCGGAAGGAGTCGGACCTCGTCGCCGACCAGAAAAAGAAGGGCTGGGACGAGAATCCCGACGAGTTGAAGCAGCATTCAAGGCTCGTGGCTGATCGGGATTTTCTCCGGAAGAAGCTCGGCCAATTCCCATTGCGCATGGTGATGGGTGAAGGCCCCGTTCCTGGGACTCGACACAAAGAGCCTGGCGACCTGCCCGTGTTCATCCGCGGCGACCATCTTTCGCTGGGAGAGACCGTGCCAAGAGCGATCCCGCGCGTGTTCGCGATCGACGGCGAGAAACTCAAGATCACTGGTAGCGGTCGGCTGGGACTCGCACGCTGGCTGACCCGCTCCGATCATCCTCTGACCGCACGCGTCATGGCGAACCGCATCTGGCAGCATCTGTTTGGAAGAGGAATCGTCGCCACTCCCAGCAATTTTGGCCGACTTGGGCAGCCGCCAACGCATCCGGAGTTGCTCGACTATCTGGCAGTTCGCCTCGTGCAAGATGGCTGGTCGGTCAAATCACTGATGCGCGAAATCATGATCTCGCGCGCGTATCAGCAGGCGAGTCTCTCAACATCGGAGAACGTTTCCCGCGATCCGGACAACCGCTGGTTCGGACGCATGAACCGCAAACGACTGGACGCCGAGGCGTTAATGGATACGCTCGCCTGGCACAGCGACCGCGTGAAACGCAGCGGCCAGGACGCACCCGGGTGGAAACTGGTTCTCTCTGGTCGCACGCTGTTTGGTGAGTTCACTCGCGACAAGCCACAGACAACCCTGGACCTGTTCGACGGAGCCAATCCGGATCTGCTTGTGCCGCACCGCCAGGATTCCACGTCCGCGCCACAGGCGCTGTTCATGCTCAACAATAAGGCCGTCCTGAGCACGGCGGCAACTCTGGCAAAGAAGACAATCACAGAATCCGACAACGAACGACAACGAATTGCGTCTCTTTATCAGCGACTGTTCGGCCGACCCGCCACCGATGAAGAAGAAAGCGTCTCTGCGCAGATCATTCGCCAGTCGCAGGAGACTCGACAAAAACTGGTTGTGGCCGGTGAAAAGGGAGTCGATGTGCAGACGGGTCCGTGGGAAGACCTGTGCCTGGCGCTGATCTGTAGCAACGAGTTTCTGTACGTCGATTGAGTGAACAATAGAAGTAGGCCGGATCAAGGAGCGCAGCGACGCCGCTCCGGCAATGGGATGTGTCGGAAGCGGGGTTATACTGACAGTGCCGAAACTTCGCCGCGCCTGGTCCGAACTGCGCGAACTCATGCACCTCATCACGGCCAGGGAGCCGCTGCACGAAACGAGACAGGCAAGCTCATCGGTCGCGAGAGTCAACGCGATAATCAGTCCCATTTTCAAACTGGTTTCAGGACCGAGTGTCTGAGACAGCATGGAGTACGAGAGCGATGAAACTGAATGCTGCGATGCTGATTAGCCTGCTGGCCATTTCACCGCTGTGTGCAGACGAACCGATCGACATCGGCTCTCGGCGGGAGCTGCTGATCGACGACTACCTCATCGAGTCGATGAGCGATTCGTTGCGACTTCAGTTGCACAAGCCTGTGCGACGCAACGTGGCTCTGGTCACCGATGCACCGTGGGAGGGCAATGCGTGTGCCTACAGTTCGCTGTTCAAGGACGGCGATCGATACCGCATGTATTTCACCGCCAACCATTACGTGAATCGTGAGGGGCGGGTCGAGGAACCACACGGACGACACCTTTGCTACGCCGAGAGTGTCGATGGCATTCATTTTACGAAGCCGAAACTGGGTCTCGTCGAGTTTGAGGGATCGAAGCAAAACAACATCGTCCTGGGTGGCGACACCGTTCCAGGCGTTCAGATCGATCCCGGACATACCACGATTCTCAAAGACACAAACCCGGACTGCCCGCCGGATGCTCGATACAAAGCCATCGTTCGATCGCCCGTCAAAGGCGAACTCGGACTGTTCGCGCTCAAATCGCCGGACGGGTTCCGTTTCTCACGGCTCGGCAACAAGCTGATCATCACCGACGGGTACTTCGATTCCGAGAACCTCGCGTTCTGGGATTCGGTTCGCGGCGAATACCGAGCCTACTTTCGCGACTTCCACGACGGCTCGCCCGGCGGCGGCGGAATTCGCGGCATCAAGACCACGACCTCGCCCGACTTCATCACATGGAGCAAGGCGGAATGGCTGGAGTATCCCGGTGCCCCGCACGAACATCTTTACACGAACCAGATCGCGCCGTACGCGCGTGCTCCGCACATCTTCATCGGCTTCCCGAAACGTTACATCGACCGAGGTTGGGTCGATTCAACCGGAAAACTGCCGGGCCTCGAAGAACGAAAGGCACGTGCCAAAGCATCCCCGCGTTACGGCAGCGTGGTCACAGACGCCCTGATGATGACCAGCCGCGACGGCCTGACATTCAAACGCTGGGGCGAAGCGATCATTCGTCCCGGCCCGTCACGAACCAACTCGTGGGTCTATGGCGACAACATCATCTCGTGGGGCATCCTCCCAACAAAGTCCGACCTGCCGCAGTCGCCCGACGAGCTTTCGATCTACGCCATCGAAGGCTACTGGACGGGCAAGAGCCAGAACTTCCGCCGCTACTCGATCCGCGTTGACGGCTTCGTCTCCGCCCAGGCACCTCTGAGCGGCGGTGAGTTCGTCACCAAACCGATCGTTTTCAAAGGCAGCCAACTGGAAATCAACTACTCCACCTCAGCGGCCGGCAGCATCCATGTCGAAATCCAGGACGCCGAAGGAAAGCCGATTCCCGGTCACACACTGGCTGACTGCCACGAGATCTTCGGCGACGAAATCCAGCGCACTGTCGCATGGAAAAACGGCGAGAGCGTGAAACAGGTGGAGGGCACTCCCGTGCGACTCCGATTCGTGCTGAAGGATGCCGATCTGTATTCGTTCCGCTTTCACTAAGCCGGGAGATGCATTTCCCAATGGCAGAGCCGCCCAAAGATGAGAGAATGCACTGGTGAACGAGACGATGCATCATTCGACGATCTCACGCCGCAGTCTTCTGAGTAATGCGTCAGCCGGGTTTCCGTTCCTGTCGCTGACCGCATTGCTCGCTCAGGAATCGGAGGCGGCCAGCACGAATCCGCTGGCGGCGAAATGGCCGCATCATGAGCCGCGGGCCAGGAGTGTTATCTTCCTGTTTATGGGTGGAGGCCCATCGCAGGTCGACCTGTTCGATCCGAAGCCGAAGCTCGCTGACTATGACGGTAAAAAGATCCCGATCGAGCTGCCTCGCATCACGCGGGACGCCACGCCGAACTGTAGACCGTCGCCGTACCGGTTTCGGCAGCACGGCGAAGCGGGGATCGTGATCAGCGAACTGCTGCCACACCTCACGCGTTGCGCCGACGATCTGTGCGTCGTTCGGTCGATGCATTGCGACCACATCGAGCACAGCGGAGCGATTCGCCAGTTGACGACAGGTGATGGCGTTCTGCCGCGTCCCAGCGTGGGAGCCTGGCTGCTGTACGGACTTGGTTCTGAGGCGGACAACCTGCCCGGATTTGTCTCGCTCGGTACGCAGAACGACCTGCCGGGCAAGGTGCCTTACAGCTCTTCGTTTCTGCCGGCGGCGTATGAAGGCGTGTCGATCTCAGACGTTGAATATCCGATCGACAATCTGGCGATGCCCGTACCGAAACAGATCCAGTCTCAGCGACTGGTCGCGATCCGTCGTCTCAGCGAACTGCATCGGCGCGGACGCGAGAATGACAGTCGCCTGGACGCGCGCATCGCCGCGTACGAACTGGCATTTCGCATGCAGACGCAGGCACCGGAAGCTTTCGACCTGTCGCGCGAGTCGCAGGCCATGCACAGGCTTTATGGTCTTGATCAGGAAACGACGCAGGACTACGGCCGCCAGTGCCTGCTGGCCCGACGGCTGGTCGAACGCGGCGTGCGGTACGTGGTTGCCAACGTGAGTGGCAAATGGGACAGCCACGGGAATGTTCGAGACCACGAAAAAGTGGCAGCCACGTGTGATCAGCCGGTGGCTGCGCTGCTGACCGATCTTAAATCGCGTGGGCTGCTTGACGAAACGCTGGTGGTGTGGGGCGGCGAATTCGGCCGCACTCCCACTGCCCAGGGAGCCGGCCGCGATCACCATCCCCACGCCTTCACCATGTGGCTAGCCGGCGGCGGCGTGAAGAGCGGAGTCACCTACGGAGCCACAGACGAATTCGGCTTCTACGGCATCGAGAACAAAGTCCACATCCACGACCTGCATGCCACAATCCTGCACCTGGTGGGCCTCGACCACGAACGCCTCACATACCGCTACAGCGGCCGCGATTTCCGTCTGACCGACGTGCACGGCAGCGTCGTCCACGACATCCTCGCATGATCCCGAGATGGCCAGCTTCGTCATGAGCTCTTCCGCAGCTGCTGTTCTGGCCGGCACCTCGTTCGCGAAAACAGTGTCGTGCCCCCGGCGGGAGACTCATGAGGACTACACACGACGCTTAGAGATTTCACCGCGCCGCCCGGATTCCAACTTCACGAAGATCTATTTCGGCCAGCCAATGCCTGGGCTCACGGACGAAGTTTGCATCAGTGCGTGCCTGTTCGATGAACTGACTGGCCTGACGGCATTCGCTGCCGACAAAGCCTTTGGTCTGGACCTGCGTTTGCCCTGCGGGCGAGACGATGATTTCGATGATCTTGCTCATGCGGCACCTCCCACCGTGACAGTCAATCTGATGGAACCATCGACGAGCGACTGCTCGGTGACCGTGTGACCCTTCCTGCGAGATTCGAGTTTCGCTTTCTCGACTGCATAACCTTGAAGGAAGCGGTCCAGTTGTGCCTGCTTGCCCCAGCGACCGTTGTAGTTGTCGAAGCGAGCCTGGCCGGAATGCGTGTCGAACACAGCCGGGTATTTCCAGCCGGGCAGCTTGACGATCACGCCGGTATGGCCGTGGCAATCGCAACGACGTCTGGCATTCAGCCGACGGCGTGAACTGGTACGAATTGCCCGGCACTCCCTGGAACACTCGCCACGCGGCTAGTGTCTACGTACACGACAACGCGCTCTGGATGGTGGCCGGCAATAACATGCAGAGTGACGTGTGGAAGCTGGTGAAGACGGTTGGAAAGTAACCGTTCAGCGTAGGCAATCATACTAGGTCGTGCCACGGATTTCAGCAATTCTCATCGCGAACAGCGACGTCGTGTATCGGGATGTGTCCTGAGCCAGTTGTCGGGCAGCAAAGCGGACAGATCGTCCGGCCGTTTAGTTGAGGTCTTCGACTCCATGCCAGACTTCCACACTATCTGCAAAGTCAGCGACATCACCGAGGGCGAAGCTCGCATGTTCGTCGTCGATGGTGTGATGGTCGGCGTGTTTCACATTAACGGGGAATTCCATGCACTTGATAATGAGTGCCCGCACGCGGGCGCATCACTCGCCCATGGGCTGATCGAAGACGAGACCGTCCGCTGTCGGATTCACCATTGGCGTTTCTGCATCCGCGATGGGACATACCTCGACGAGGCCAAGCCTGAGTTCAATGGTGGATGTCCATTTTGACGATTCGTATGCGCAGCGTGAAGCGGCTCGACGGTTGTATTCGCGGGTTGGCGTGCGAGCGAATTGAGCGGACCGAAGGATTCGGTGGCCACG
>CAUZOL010000345.1:0-7453 GCA_963581435.1 Planctomycetota bacterium | reverse complement strand
GCGAGGTGGAACGGTTGATCGCGCGACACAAATTGTCCGATTCGGTGAAGTTACTGGGGTTCTGTGAGAATCCATTCCCCATTCTTAAAGCAGCAGCGCTTGTGATTTCCACCAGCGATTATGAAGGACTGCCCAACGTTTTGCTGGAAGCGCAAGCGCTCGGGATTCCGGCCGTCGCAACCAACTGTGGCTTCGGACCTTCTGAGATTATCGAACACGGATCGACTGGACTGTTGACGGAAACCGGTCAGCCCACGGCCATTGCCGATGCCGCCGAACAGATCTTGTGCAATCCTGATCGCCACCGCGAAATGTCAATTGCAGCGGCGGAAAGAATTCGGCGAAAGTACAACGCCGCGAGTATCGTCGCGCAATGGATGGACTTCTTCGAAGAAGCCGTCAACAGCGACGCCGCATCCAACTGCTTCCCACAGCAGGATGCCGTGACGGGTTTGCCGCCACAGGATGGTAACAAGCGATGTGCGGCCTAGTCGGCGGTACCAATCCGCAATGGGATTACCACAGTGCCGTCGATTCGTTGCGACATCGCGGTCCCGATTCGCAACGTGTTGTGCAACTTGGCGAACTGACGCTTGGTTTTGCCAGACTCTCGATCATTGATCCTCATCCAATTTCCGATCAACCGATGTCATCCGACGACGAGGCCGTCTGGATCGTTTTCAACGGTGAGATTTATGGCTATCAAGAATTGCGTCGGGAACTGATTAGCAAGGGGCGAAGATTTCGCACGCAGTCCGATACCGAAGTTGTTCTGAACGCCTACTTAGAGTGGGGTGACAAGTTTATCGACCGACTCGATGGCATGTTCGCCATCGCCATTTACGATCGGCAGCCGGGCACACTGAAGCTCTACCGAGATCGCGTGGGCGTTAAGCCCTTGTATTACTTTTTCGACGGAAAGCAGTTTGCATTCGCGTCGGAACTGAAAGCCATCGAACGGCTTTGCGGCAAACAGAATCTCGTTTTCGACAAGACATCCATTTACGATTTTTTGACGTACCGCTACATCCCGACCCCCAAAACGCTCTACCGCAACGTCTCCAAACTGCCGGCCGCGAGTGTGCTGGAGTTGGACATTGCAAGTCACTCGATACGTCACATTCGACCGTATTGGCAGCTTCCCGTTGGCGATGTCGATACAACACTTTCGTTGGATCTGGCCTGCCAGGAACTCGTTGACACCATTGACGTATCCGTCTCACAACAAATGGTCGCCGATGTCCCGGTCGGTTGCTTCCTGAGTGGAGGCATCGATTCCAGTGTGATCGTCTCAGCCGCAGTGAAACGCGACACTGCCTTGCAGACGTTTTCCGTCGGCTTTGAGGTTCCCGAACACACAGAGACTCGCTTTGCGCGTTCCGTCGCCGCAACGTTTTGCACGCAACACAAGGAGACGGCGTATTGCAAAGACGATATGGCCGAGCATTTTTCACAACTCCGAAACTGGTACGACGAACCATTTGCAGATCACTCGGCTTTTCCCACTTCGTATTTGTCAAAGTACGCGAGGCAGTCGGTCACGGTGGCGTTATCGGGTGACGGCGGCGATGAGTTGTTTGGCGGATATCGGTGGTACAGTCGATTCAAGGCGTTCAAACGTTGGGGGTTGGCGAGAAGACGTTCACGATCGATTTGGGCCGAACGGCTGAAGGCGACTTTGACTCCGGGAACCTTGTCACGCCGCGCTGTGGGACTTGTCGCAGCAGTCCTTGGAGACGAACTCGGACTCTACACACAGCAGCTGGGGGGAATGACCCGCGGAGAAAAAGTTCAGTACGCCCAAACTTTGGAGATTGAGAAAGACTACGACGACTACTGGCACTTCCGGAGATACTGGCGAACCGATTTGCCGCTGCTCACGCGGATGCAGTTTCTTGACTTTCATACATTCTTGCCCGATGCCGTCCTGACCAAGGTCGATCGGGCCAGCATGCTTCACTCGTTGGAAGTGCGCGTGCCGTTCCTCAGCCGCAAGCTGATCGAATTCGCTTTCCGATTGCCCGAATCGATGCGGTATCACGACGGACTACTGAAGGGCTTGCTCAAGCGGGCCTATCGACGTCAGCTACCGCACGACATTCTGCATCGCAGCAAGCAGGGCTTTTCGCCACCACCATCGTACTTGCCCGAGAGTCGGCGATTTCAAGAAGTCGTGCTACAGCAACTTTACTCCGAAGCCATTTAACCGAGATGCCGGAATGAACAAGACTCGATTTATGTATTGGTCATCTGTTGCATTGGGCGCGTTGCCGTTTCCTGGCAAGCGGCGCTACTTTGTTTTGGGCCACCCCAAGAGCGGAACGTCGTGGACGTTTCAACTGTTGTCCGAATACCTTGATCTTCCCCGACTGAAACCGTCAAAAAGATATTGGCCGTGCTTGGGTTCGTGTGTGATCAAAGCTCACCGTTTTCTGCCCGGCGAATCCGTGCGAAAAAGAACCATTTACGTGGTGCGTGACGGACGCGACATTGTCATCTCGCACTACATGTCATTAGTGAGAGGCAATCCTCGTAACCGCGCCGCGATCGAAGCATCTCTGGGCGAGGAACTTGCTGCCGATCGCATTCGAAATCATCTACCGGCCTTCCTGTCGTACTGCCAGAACAACAAGCGTGCATCCATCCCCTATCGTGACCACGTGTTTCATGCGGTGGATCGCGAATACAGCATGATTCGATACGAAGATCTTCTCGAAAACAGCGAAGAAACTTTCGGCAAAGCCGTCGAAACGTTGCTCGGGCGCCCCGCCGACTACGATCGCATCAGGCAGGTACTCCACGACAACGATTTCAAGACGCGGACAGGCCGCGCAAGAGGGGTCGAAGCGCAAGGAGTTTTCATGCGCAAAGGTATCGCTGGAGATTGGCGGAATCACTTCGATCGTGAGGCCGCACAGATTTTCGACGATTATGCAGGGGATGTGCTGGTCAAATTCGGTTACGAACCGGACCGCGACTGGGTTCAATCGATTGCTGCTTGACTCGGATGACCAAGGATTGCGTGATGCGAATTGCCTACTTATCGGGTTCGACGATTCCCTCGATGTCTGCCAACAGCATCCAGGTGATGCGGATGTGCGAAGCATTCGCCGATGAGGGACACGAAGTGACCTTGATCGCACAGGATGGAATCGCCGCGGACGAACACGGGCAAGACGTCTATGAGACTTACGGCGTGCGACACAACTTTGAGATCCTTCGCCTCGCCGTCTCCGGAACACCTCGTTTGCGGCAATGGCGATACGGGTGGCAAGCGGTGTCGTTAATTCGCAGCCGACCACCATTCGACATCGTCTATGGCAGGCACTTGCCGGGTCTGGCGATGGCATCCTTTCTGAAGGTGCCCGTGATCTATGAAACTCACGTACCGGCGCAGCGAACGGGAAGGCTGATCGAAAGCTGGCTCTTGCGGCGATCGACATTCTCGCAACTCATCACCATTTCGGCAGCGCTTCGCTCCGAGTACTTACGCCGACATCCGGCACTATCCAGACAACGCGTTCTTGTCTGCCCGAACGCCGCCGTACTTGCCCCGCAGACCGCATCCGGTGACGTGAAGCCACATGGAGCCAGGCTGCAAGTTGGATACACCGGTCATCTCTATCCGGGCAAGGGCATGGAGATGGTGGCGCGGCTTGCGTCCCGATTGTCGTCTTTTGACTTTCACGTTGTGGGGGGAGAGAAGGCCGAGCTGAAACATTGGCAGGCTGAAGCCGGGGGATGTCGCAATCTGATGATGCACGGCCACGTTCATCCGGGGCGAGTCGCAGCTTGGCAGCAGGAGATGGATGTGCTGATTATTCCCTGCCAGAAAAGCGTCTCCTCAGCAGGAGGGGCCAACATCGCTGCCTGGACATCTCCGCTCAAACTGTTTGAGTATCTGGCTGCCGGCAAGCCCGTCGTCGCCTCGGATATTCCAGTGCTGCGAGAAGTCTTACTGGATGGCGAGAATGCGTTGTTGGCACCGCCGGACGATGTCGATGCCTGGACCGAGAGGCTACAGCGGTTGGTCGACCCCCGCCTGCGTGAAGAACTGGGGCATCGCGCCAGAGAATCGATTCAGAATCAATTTAACTGGCCCCATCGGGTACGACATGTACTTCAGGGGATCCAACACGCAATCGGAACATAACCCACATCCACATCCACATGCACCACAGCCACATGCAAAAGTTACGAAACGCTGCCAGAGCCGTTCTCAACCGGGCACGCGAACTCTCGATGTACGCTCACGCAGGGGGTGTTCGGCCGCGAGATGACCAACTGAGGTTTTTTGTACTCGCCGGTGCCCGCCGCGGCAGTCATCTGCTAATCGACTTGCTAAACCGTCATCCCGATCTTCACTGCGATGGAGAGATCATGGGACGACGCTCAGCCTGTCGACTCTTGAACCCGGACTTGTACATTCGAGGTCATGCGGTGCAGCGCCGCGAACACCGCTACGGCTGCAAAATTTCTGTCGGGCATCTTGTCCAGTTACAGAAGCTGGACCCTCAGCTGTTTCTTCAGGAGATGCATCGTCGTGGTTGGCGACTGATTCATTTGGTTCGCACCAACGTGTTACGTGTGTGTATTTCTTCCATGCTTGCGCATCAACGCCGACAATGGCACGCGACAAGGGACACGCCGGTGACTCCGGCCAAAGTGAGAGTTGATTGCGACGAACTGCACCGGCAGTTGGTTCTCCGCAGCGAGACTCTGCGAACGGAAACCGAATGCCTGTCCGGCCTGCCGTTGCACCGTATTGTTTACGAACAGGACCTCATGGATCCATCGAGGCATCAAATCACACTCGATCAAGTTTTCCAGTTCCTGGATCTTCCCGGAGCCGAAGTCTCCGCTTCACTGGTACGAACGAGTCCGGAATCAATTCGAGAAATGGTCGATAACTATGAACAAGTCGTACAGAGTCTCAACGGCACGTCCTACGAAGAGTTTTTGAATGCGGCTTGAGTCAGAACTGAAATACGGCTCGTCCTGCGTTTCCACGACGAAGTTTGAATGAAGTTGTGCTGAATGACTCCAGTCAAAAAAATCCTGCGGAACGCTGGGTTGCTGTTCTCTTCGCAGATCGTTGTGGGGATCGCGACCCTGATCCAGGGCGTCATCGTCGCACGTTCATTAGGCGCGTCCGATTATGGTGTGATGGGAGTCGCGATCGCCTACGCGCTCATGGTCTATCGGATTTTTGATTGTCGCGTATGGGAAGCAATCACAAAATTCATCCCGCAATTCACCGGTCGCGACGAGCATGAAGCGGCCGATGCCGTTTTGCGGTTCTGTCTCTGGATCGAACTGGCAACCGGGTTAATTGCGGCCGCCATCGTCTGGTTCAGTGCGGATTGGGCGGAACGAACGATCTTTCACGGTGCAGCGTCTGCCTCCTGGATTCGACTCGCCAGCTTCCTCGTTGTACTGCGTATTCCCTTCGAGATTGCGAAGGCACTGCTACGGCTGGCCGACCGATTTGGCCAATTGGCGAAACAGATTGCCTTCATATCCGTTGTGCAACTACTTCTCGTTGCCGCCATTTGCCTCAGTGGCGCAACCATCCAACGACTGCTGGTCGTCCATTTGGTGACGACGGCAATTAATTGCGTCATCTTTTCAGCCGCAGCCTACAAAGCCAGCCATCAACTTCAGTTGCACATCTTGCGGACTCCACGCTGGTCGGCGTTACAGGGACACTGGCGTGACTTCTTGTCGTTCCTGGTGATGACAAATTTGAACGCGACTTCGCGGTTTGCGAACAAGATTGATCTCATCGTCGTCGGCTGGTTCGGAACGATGTCGGATGTGGGGATCTACCAGGTGGCGATGAAAGCAACGCAGTTGCTGGCGATGCCTGCTGCAGCACTCAGGCAGGCAATTTTCCCGGAAATGTCAAAACTGGCTGCTGGTGGGAATCCGGATCAACTACGGCGCCTGCCCTGGCAGCTCACCCGACTGATTGCGCTCGGTTTTTTTCCGATCTGCCTGTTGGCAACCGTTGCGGCACCTTGGTGCGTGCCTTGGGCCTTGGGTGCGGAATATGCAGCGGCAACGCTGTTAGTGCAGATTCTGGTGTGGAATGGGCTGGGGCGATCACTGGTTTGGTTTCACCCCTATTTGCTATCGACTGGTCGTACCCGTGCAGCACTCATCTTTCAGTTCGTCGTGACCGTCCTTAACACGGCCATGCTCGCCTTCATGACCCAAGCGTGGGGCGTTGTGGGAGCTGCCATCTCGCGGACCGCGCGCGTTCCTATCCAGGCAGCACTTGTCTGGGTCACGTTGAGCCCTCCGTCCCCGTTTGGCAGGAAATCACAACCACGGGAACAGACACCTGCCGTACCCGCGCCCAGGGGCCTGATCAAATGAACACTTCTCCCTGTGCTGCAACCGGGACGAACAGGGGCGGCGATTGCACTTGCCCCCCAATCTCGTGCTCCGGTATAAGCCTGCTCGCGAGTCGGCGGATGTATTCCGTTGTGTGTGCCAATGCAGATTCAACCGGCGTAGTGGGCGGCTATGAATTCGAGTGTATCCTGTGTCCAACAGACTGCATGCCGCGTCAAGGAAGCTCCTTGGCAGTGTGACGATACTACAAACGGACCGCTGCCCAATTTTATCATTGCGGGAGCTTCCCGCAGCGGGACAAGTTCTCTGCATGAATACTTGCGCGCGCATCCCAATGTCTTCGCACCCGCTTTGAAAGAACTGCACTTCTTTGAACGAGATGCGAACTTTTTTGACCGAGATGCGAACTTTTGCGGACAATCTGACGCATACCGTCGTCACTTTCACGGTTGGTCCGGTCAATCGGCAATTGGCGAAGCGACGCCCGCGTATTGGTTGCGAGGGATGACCTTCGATCTGCAGGGGAATCATCGTTACTGTCTGGAAGACGACGCGGGAAGCCGACTCGCCGCTGCGCTTCCGGCCGTCAAGACGATCATCTCACTTCGAAATCCGGTCGATCGCGCCTATTCGCAATATTGTCGCAATCGTCGTCTCGGACGCGAAAAGGCAACCTCGTTCTTAGCCGCTCTGGGAGAAGAGCAACGTGGTCTGCGATTGCCGGAGAAGACCCGAACGTGTTGGATTTACCACAATCAGTATGCCTTTCATTTGCGACGATGGTTGGAATTATTCCCGCGGCAACAACTCAAGGTGTTGATCTTTGAAGAGTGGATCAACAAACCCGGCGAAACAATTCGGGAACTGTGTGAGTACCTGGACATCGATCCGACCGATTGCCCCAGTGAATTTCCCAAACGTAATCGAGGGTGGGAACCGCGCAGCAAATCGTGGTCGCGGTATGTGTCACCCTGGTTAGGGCGAGTACCCGGCCTGCAGCGCTTGGAGCGTTGGAATCAGCGTGTCGGTTACGACGCGCTAAGCCTCGGTGACTACCAGAGTGCACAAGACATCTTCGCGGATGAAGTCGCGG
>CAUZOL010000344.1:0-7531 GCA_963581435.1 Planctomycetota bacterium | reverse complement strand
ATTCCCACCTCGTCACGGCGGATCGTAGCCGCCGGGATGAAACGGGTGACAGCGGCAAATGCGGGCGATACCGCGCACGCTTCCCGAAACAGCTCCGTATTTCTTCACCGCCAAAATGAAATACGCGCTGCAGCTCGGGTGAAACCGGCAACGCCCGCCGATCAGCAACCCAAGCGACCACTGGTAACCACGAACCATGCCAATCAGGCACGCGGCCGGCAACATCCAGATCCATCGAAGTAAAGTCATCACAACATTCGCAGGCAACGGTGTTTTCTCAAACTCAAAAGTAGCAACTCGTCGTGAAAACAAATCAGCTGCGGTGAAACGCACCGCAGCCAGCGAGTCATCGACTCGCAGCTATTTGTCGTCTTCTCCGTGTCTCCGTGGTTCCGTGGTTTTTTGCTCTCTTTCAGCAAACCGCCGACTCAGCTTCTTCGCAAGCCGAACCAGCGAGTGCCGGTAGTCGTCCAATGTCGCCCCCGATTTCTGCCGGGGGATGAGCACCATATCCAACCCCGTTGGCAGATCGTGCTGCGACAATCGGAACGCCTCGCGGATCAGTCGCTTCAACCGGTTTCGGCAGACGGCGTTGCCGTGCTTCTTCGACACGCTGAGGCCGACCCGTGTTTGTTCGCAATCGTTGGGGGCGGCGAACATCAGCAGGTGTCCGTCGCCGGCCCGTTGACGCAGGGCGTAAACGCGATCGAACTCAGCCGATTTTCGCAGCCGACTCTCCTTCCGCAGGCGAAATAATCTCATAGGTCGCCCGGCAGATCGGTGTCGTCCGTCGGCAGTGCGTCCGCTTGGGGAGTCACCGCCGGTCGGGTTGCCGGTTTGTTCTTGTTCGGTTTCAGAAACCACAACGCGTCCCCGGGTACGATGCGAGTCGTCGGCTTACGAACCGTCCGCCGCACACGCCTTCCCCACAGCACAACAACAACCAACAGTGCGGCAACCACGCCAATCACCAGCACCAGTAGCAACACGCCAGCCGTAACAGCGCGTTCCTTTTCCGCCTCAACATCGGGATCAGCATGCGTTGTCGAAACGCCGTGGCCGTCCGCTGCCTTCGCCTTTTCGCTGCCGACGGCAACCGTCCCAAAACAGGCCAACAGCAGCATGCTCAATGCCGCCTGCATCACGCAGGACTCGAATCGAAGAGATTTCCAATCTACCACCCAACCACACTCCAGCACAGGTAAAACCAAACGGCAATTGTATCACGTGTTCGTTCCTTGTCACGCTGCTATTTGACTCCACCTCGCGTCGCAGCGATTCGGCGTCCCGTTCGGTACATTCATTATAGTCAACCGGCTTTCGCCGGAGTATCATGTTGGCATCGCATCGACTCTCTGTGTCAACGACTCCACCGCTCGGGCCGCGAACATGACCATCTCCTTTCACTGTGAAGAATGCGGGCAGAGTTATCGCGTGCCTGATGACAAGGCGGGCAAGAAAGCGAAATGCAAGAAGTGCGGGGCCGCCATACTCGCGCCAGCTCCGCCCGATGTCGAGCAGTTGCCATCGGGCGGTGAAATCTTGCGGCACAAATCGCGCGAGCGCGACTTTGAAGTCGCCACAGGCGATGAAGAGGCGATTGAAGGCATCAGTGAGCACATCGAGCAGCATATCGGCGAGATCGATATCGTCTATCACGAAATGGTCTCGGATCTGATACACGTCGATGTTCACCGTGTTCTGCCGACCGAAGAGAGACCGTTCTATACGCTCATCACCAGTGGCATGAGCGACCGGCCGATGACCGTGCCGGCAGGTGCCGAAGCGTTCGAGTATGCCGAACTGATGATCTACCTGCTCAGCGATTGGCCGATGGAAGAAAGCGATTTTGAAAACGAAACGAACTACTGGCCAATCCGCCTGATGAAAATGCTCTCCCGCCTGCCGCACGAATACGAGACGTGGTTGGCATTGGACCACACCGTTCCCAATGGAGATCCTCCCGATCCCTATTCCGGAGAAACCGGCTTTGTCTGTGCGATGCTGGCCGTCCCGGAAATGGAGAACGAAGAATTCTGGCGTCTGGAAATCAACGATGAGAAGACGATCAACTTTTTCTCCATCGTGCCGTTGTATGCCGAGGAAACGAACTTCAAGCTGAAACGCGGTGCCGATGCGTTATTCGAACGCTTCGAGCGCGACCAGATTTCACAGGTGATCGATATCGGCCGCAAAAACGTCTGCCGGAAACGGTTTGGAATTTTTTAAAGGGTGGCACGTCATGCACGAAATCATTCCCTCGCGGTTATGGATTGGAAACGTGGGCGATGCCCGCGACGTGCGAAACGTTCTGAATCTTGGAGTGACAGCCGTCATCGATCTCGCGTGCAACGAGCTGCCCATTGAGGTGCCGCGGGATATCGTCTATCTGCGATTTCCGATCGTCGATGGAACGGGCAATTCCTCGAAACTCTTGCGGTTGGCGATCGAGACAACGTCAGGCATCATCAAGGACGGGACTCCGGCGCTGGTTTTTTGCAGTGCCGGCCTGAGCCGCGCGGCAGCGATTGCGGTGGTCGAGGGAGTTGGATTTGATGAGTCGCTGAAGAAGATTGGATTGCACGTAGCTCACGATGTGCTACCCGGTTTGTGGATTGATGTTAAGGCCGCCTGTCCTTCGTTCGGTGATTGACGGCGGTTTCGCTGGGACACAGGTAACGCTGTCCCAACTGACGTACCACTGAATGGCGTGACCTGTTATTCTGCCCCCGACCCGTATCGAAAATACCCGGAGATCCACGGATGGACATGTTGGTTGTGAGAGGCAGGACGCCTCTTGAGGGGCGGGTTGTGGTTGGTGGGGCGAAGAATTCGGCGCTGCCGATAATGGCCGCCGCGCTCGCCGCCGATGGGCCAACGGTGTTGTACGACGTCCCGGATCTGGTCGATGTCTCGACGCTATCGCTACTGTTGGAGACGTTGGGCGTTGACGTACGACGGCAGCAGGACGGGGGATTGCGGCTGGAAGTCGTCGAACACGAACGATTCGTGGCCGACTACGAACTTGTGCGGCGAATGCGGGCCGGAGTTTGCGTGCTCGGGCCGATGCTCGCCCGTCGCGGCAAGGCGTGCGTTTCGCTTCCCGGTGGCTGCAACATCGGCGACCGTCCGATCGATTTGCATCTGAAAGGATTACGGGCGCTGGGAGCCGACATCCGCATCGAACGCGGTTACGTCATCGCCGAAGCGGACCAGCTGCGCGGAGCCGACATCTATCTTGGTGGCCCGTTCGGCAGCACAGTTACCGGCACGGCCAATGTGATGTCAGCAGCGGTACTAGCCGATGGCGTGACCACCATCGAAGCGGCCGCCTGCGAACCGGAAGTGGTTGATCTGGGAAATTTCCTGAACCGCATGGGAGCCCGCATCACCGGTTTGGGAACTCCGTTCTTGCGGATCGAAGGCGTCGAACGACTCACCGGTGCCGAGCACACCGTCATCCCCGATCGGATCGAAGCTGCCACGCTGATGATCGCCGCCGCAGCAGCCGGGGGCAGTGTCGAGATTGAAAACGTTTGCCCCGCGCACATGACGGCGGTAATTGAGAAGCTGCGCGAAGTGGGGGTGAATTGCGAAGTCTCTGCCGCGATTGCTCCCAAACATTCCACAATAGAAATTAGCGTTCCGTCGTCCCTCCGCCCAGCCGACGTCATCGCGTTGCCGTACCCCGGCATACCGACCGATGTGCAGGCGCAATTGACGGCGTTGTTGTGCGGGGCAGAGGGCATCAGTGTTGTCACCGACAAGGTGTTCCCCGACCGCTTCATGCACGCGGCCGAACTCGTGCGGATGGGAGCACGGATCCGCCGTGAGGGATACAGCGCAATCGTCAGCGGCGTGGCGCAACGCAGCGGTGCCTGTGTGATGGCCAGTGATTTGCGGGCGAGCGCGGCGTTGGTCATTTCGGCGCTGGCGGCCCAAGGCGAGTCGGTCATTCGCCGCATTTATCATCTCGATCGTGGCTATGATCGGCTGGAAGCCAAGCTGAACAGCCTGGGGGCCGACATTCGCCGCGTGAAAGACGAGCCGGCGAACATGCCGGCCAGTCTTGCGCCGGCCATCATCGACGGCACAAGGCCAAACGCAGTCTCGGCACCGCACTGGCTCGCGAAAACGCCTCAACGCGCGAAACGAACTATTTAGCCGCCCCGCTTGCAGGGCGTGACCTCACTTTCGCGAACGCAAATATGCGATCAGATCGCGTAGCTCGTCGGCCGAAAGCGTTTTGTCCAACCCCTTGGGCATGACGGATGTTTTCGCTTCCCGCATCTCTTCAATGGTGTCGCGCGCGATGCGGATTTCGGCCAGCTCGGCGGTCCGCAGGTACACGGTGTCGGCCGACTGCCGACTGATGATGCCGGTGTGAACTTTTCCCTGCTCGGTCAGAATGGTGTAACTGCGAAAGCCGCGGGCGAAGCTGGAACTGGGAAAGGCGATGGCCTCGATCAAGTCGCCGCCGTTACGAATCTTGCCGATGGCCGACAGATCGGGGCCGACTTTGCCCCCCAGGGCGGCGACAGTGTGGCAGTTGGCGCACGCCGCCTTCTTGCCGAAGAATATCTTTCGCCCGTGTTCGGCATCGCCACCGGCTCCCAGCGGGGCCAATTCCGTCAGCCGTGTTTTTTGTTCGGCGAGATTGACACCGAGCTTCTTCAGCAATTCGCCGCCGGCAGTCTGCACTTTGGGCGGATATTTGCCGAGCAGCTTTGACAATTCATCGGCCGAGATATTTGCCGATGCAGACGATCGGTTCAGCGATTCGACGAGCGCGAGGCCGACTTGTTCTGAAGTGGAACGTCCGAAAGATCGCACCAATACGGGTACTGTCAGTGGGCCGGCTGTCTCGA
The DNA here is from genome assembly GCA_963581435.1 of Planctomycetota bacterium. Lineage (GTDB taxonomy): Bacteria > Planctomycetota > Planctomycetia > Planctomycetales > Planctomycetaceae > JABISG01. The sequence continues at coordinate 2,663 of CAUZOL010000344.1, read as the reverse complement.
ATGTGCCGCTGACTTTCAGTAGTTGCGCGGAATCGAGTGGCGCATCGGCCAGTGCCTGAGCCGCCGCCAATCGCGACAGCGGTTCGACATCTTCATCCAGCCGTGCGAGGAGAAACGTGAATTCCGTGTCGGACAGCGCGTCAATGCGCGACGCAACCGTCGCCAGTGCTTCAACGCGGACATCGACCAACTGTTGCGGTTCGCCTGCCATTCGGCGCAGTTGCCGGTCGAAACTCTCCAGCCCGCGATCGTGAATGACGCGAATCGTCTGTAGCCTGACTTCGGGTGACCCGAGTAAAATTGCTCGCTGCAGTGCGGCAACCACAATGTCGGAGAGTTCGGTCACCGGTGCGCGGTAGATCACGTCCAACAGTAGCAACCGTAGCGCTAACGGCGCTCCGGGTCGATTGAGCGCGTCGGCAATCAGCCGTTGAATGCCACGGTCCTTACTTTGTGCCAACAGAAATCCGCGTAACGCGGATTCACGCTCCGGCGATAGCTTGTTCTCTTGCAGCCAACCGCGCAACAGTGAAAGCGTTTCAGTCGCCCATCCTTCGCGACTGCCGATGATTCGCAAAGTTTCCTGTTGGAGCGCCGGGTCGTCTGTGTCGAGCAACGGCACGACTTGTTCACGGGTGAGGTTGCCGCCATCCATCTGGTCGAGCGCGATCAGCGCTGCTCTTCGGACCTGTGGATTGGGATCTCGCAGAAATGCGGCTGTTCCAGCGCTGTCATCAATGCGGATGATTGCGTAAATCAGGGCGTGTTCCAGGTAGCGATCGGCGATGCTACTGCGAATTCCGCCGAACAATGAATCCAGTACGGTTTTTGCGTCATTGGCATTCAGCGCCCGACCTTTGATACCGACATGGCCCAACGCCGTCGCTGCCTCTCGCCTGAGCGCTGGTGAGCCGGAAACCGCCAGTTGTGCCAGCAGGCCCAGGGATGCCGAGTCGGCGCTGCCGACCGCGCCGATTGAACGAGCCGCCGCCAACTTGACACTCTCTGCTTTGTCTGTCAGTCCAGTTCGCAAAAGGGAGGCAACAGCAGCGCTCCGCATTCGCGATGCGGCCCAAACCACATTGCGGCGGGTCGTTTCATTGTCGGAATTCAATGCCGTCGCGAGTGCCGGGACCGCCGCTTTTTCGGCCAATGCCAATAGATCGACAGCCCGGTTTCTGACAACCGGGCGTGAGTCATTCAAATGTTTCACCAGTGATTCGGGCGACTGCTTTTCCAATTGCAACTTCAACCCGTGGGGATCGTTAATCGTGTGCGCTCCCGTGCGGCGAATGCGGTAGATCGCCCCATGAATTTGTGGTTTAGCCACCTGTGATGTTGGGCAGCCGATACGGAACCAGCCGCCGGTGTCGATCACCAACAAACTGCCGTCGGCGTCTTCCAGCACGTCGGTCGGGTGGAAGTCGTTGTTTTTTGAGACCAGAAAATCTTCTTCCCGGCTTTGAAACGTCGAACCGGAACGTTGCAGCACCGATCGGATGATCTTGTGCGTATTGAAAATGCTGATGAAGATGTTGTTCTGAAACTGCGGGCCGAACTGGTCGCTGCGGTATCGCATCATGCCGGAGACGGCGACGTGGCCGAGGTTGGTCATGGGGGGTAGCAAGCCGCCGGTCTTCTTCAGTTCGGCCGTCACGTTTCCCTGATCGTGTCGCGGATAGGCGCCGCCGTCCATCCAATGCACTAACGTGTCGCCGCGCGGATTGAGCATAATGTTGGCCGTGCCGAACATTTCTCCGGTTGGCAGAAAATCGACCTCGACCGGGTTGTCCATTCCGCCGGCGGCGAAGACCTGCACGTCGCTTCCATCGGGGCGACAGGAGAAAATGCCCGACGCCTTTCCTTTCCGCCCGTCGGCGAATTCGAAACCGTGACGCCCGTCGCACCAATAGATGCGTCCGCACGGTCCAAGAAAGCAGCCATGCACGCTGGCAGCGTTGCCGCTGAAACCAAACTTATCGACCAGTTCGGTCCGCTTGTCGGCGACGCCGTCGTCGTCGGTGTCGTCCAACTTCCAGATGCTCGGCGGGGCGGCAACGTACAGCGCACCACGATACCACAAGGCCCCCATCGGCAATGTCATCTTGTCGGCGAAGATCGTGCTCTTGTCGAACACTCCGTCGCCGTTGGTGTCTTCCAGCATCCTGACGAAGTTGGGTAGTTCCTTCAGCAGGTCGTCGGCCCGCAGATTTTTACCGGCCGCTTCGGCGACAAACAACCGACCACGGTCGTCGAAGCCGGCCATCAGCGGATGTTTCACCAGCGGCGAAGCGGCCGCCTTCTCGATGGTGAAGCCATCGGGAACGGTGGGTAACGTTTCGTCGGCTGCCGATGCCGCGACTGTTGCCCACATAAACGATGCTGCCAGAACCGCTGTCAGTCGCGTCCGCATGAGGGGATCTCCGATGGGGCTTGGAACCGACCGTTTTGATGCACTGGTGAGTTTATCAACGGTTGACGGTAGACGCAAAGAATTCTGCTAAAGAGAAACGCCTAATTCGACTGTTTGATTTCTATTGACTCGATGTAAGTAGAGTTCTATTAGCACCTTCCGTGGTGTTTGATGAGAGGATGTTTTACGGAGGGAGCGTTCGCATGGAAGCGGAATACGAAGCACGCAAGTAAGAATTGTTGGATGAATG
>CAUZOL010000343.1:0-7549 GCA_963581435.1 Planctomycetota bacterium | reverse complement strand
CTGAGATTCAGCGAGATTCCAGTCGAGTTTTCCCTGTGAAGCCGTGAACCGCAGATGTGATGATGGAGGAATGACTTCCACAACTCGCATTCAGAAGAAATACGACCATCGCCTGCGTGAGCTTGTCTGATCGACAGGTGCAGTGGAACGTGTAATCCAATTGGGAGTTCCCCGCTCAACGGCGCACGGTTGTTCTCATCGCCGCAGACCTCAAGTGGCGAGAACTCGCGCAGAAAACTCCAGAATGTCGTGACAGACAGCACGGCTGGTAGAGTAGGGAGGTGGCGCGGTGGGTTAGATGGAGCCTATCTGTTGCCGACCCTTTCGGTTGCCGGTGCCTCAGTATCTCCACCATACTCCGTTTCCACTCTCCCCCTCATCGAACCGGACTTGCGGATTTCCCGCATCCGGCTCTCCGACTGGCTTCACTCATCAGCACACAACACGCTGCCTTGATCTCGGTCGTGACTCCGAGAGCAACACTGTCTTCGCGGATGAATAAAGTTCCTTCCGTGACCGCTGAATCACTCAATGGAGTTGATAGGCAAAGCCAATCTCCGGACTCTTGGTCGCTTCCAGTAACGCGCCAGAAGTCAGGCCCCTTCCCTCCACCGGAGTTACCCGGTCTCAACGGTACTACGAGCCTGTCCGCCACCCCACGCGGCCCAGCCTGCTCCTCGCGGAGTTCTGGTTGAGAACCACGACCTCTCACCGCAGGGGTTTCCCGTGTTACGGTCGATTTCCTCTCGCAGACATGCCGACGCCACTACCCCGGCGGGACCGAGTGGGTGCATCTATCGCTTCTTCCCCACTCGACGGCGGCCTTCCCTGAAAAACTGACAGGTCGGCTCCCGCGATTCGGTCTTTCGAGGCCTGCTCAGCGTTCACTCACGTTTCGACCTACCTGCTCGCTGAATCGCCCAAGGCGATCCGTTACATCAAAGGCTTCGACGGATTCGTTACCTCCTCCGTCGCTCCGACTGCTTCCGGCTGGAGCGACCCGCCGCCGGGTGGGATTTGCACCCACTGGAAATCGCCGGCTTTCACGGCGCACAGTTTTTTTACCCTACGGGTCGGTGGCGAACGAATGTGTCAGCCGTCTTGATAGCGTGTGCTCTGGCTGTGCTTATTGCTCGATCGCCCACACTTGACTTGTGGCAGTGAAATGCTTGTGGTCGGTAAACGTCCAGGTGATCTCCTTCTCTTTAGACAAAATAAAGGCATGTGCGCCGCGACCTGAATTGCCACGCAGAAAGTTGGTGACCAAAATGGAGCCGTCTTTCAGCTTTTGGAGATTACAGGCATTGGTAAAATTGAGTTCGGGTTGCTTACTCCCAGTGAACTCCCAGATGATCCTACCGGAACGATTCACTTCCAGTAAACGAGCTTGTGTGCCGCAGGCCAGCAGGGTGTTGCCGTTGTCTAATCGTAGAAGATCCTGAACTGTCCCTGCCGGATAGCGACCCTTTCCTGCTTTTGGCACTTGATATCGCCATACTTCTTTACCCTTTTCATCGACTTCAAGAGCCGTTCCTTCACCCCAAAGCTGGGCCAGATAGTGATTTTTTCCGACGTGATACATGTTCCCCAACTGGCCATGATGATGCTTGTACCTGGCGGGAATTGGCAGCTTTTTCTGAATCGTTCCTTCCAAATTCATCAGGATGGCTTGGGGCGGCTTCTGGCCACTCACAATCAGTTGTGATTGATGCATTGTGATATTGATGATCTCTCTGAACTCATTGGCATAGGGCCAGGACCATTTCAGATTTTTTTGAAAATCAATGCAACGGACTTCCTGCTTGTCGGTGATGATCGGATAAATGAGCTTGTTGTCGTCCGTAATAACAAAGTCCCATACTTTTCCTTCCGGAGAGTGCTCCCAGATGATTTTTCCACGCTTGTCTACTTTAGATAGCTTGAAGCGCACGTAGTCGCAGATCATCAGCTCGTAAGGATGTTCCTGGAGTTGAGCCCCATTGCCCCTGGCATCCTTCGGCGATTGCCCCTTTTCCTGAGCAAGTGCCGCGCCTCCCAGACCCAACGCGGACGTGGCGAGGCCAACAGATTTCAAGAATTCACGTCGTGATGCAGTGTGACTCATTGGGTTTTTCCCCGGCAAGGATTTGTTCCCCGGTCAATTGGGACGTGGAAATCGGGGACGCTCTACGCGATGATTTCTTCGATTGGGTGACCATAATCGACTTCCAGCCGCTTCCGGCCAGGGACTGCGAGACGGCGCGGATCGAGGCCGAGCTGCTTCATGACGGTCGCATGAATATCGGTGACGTAGTGGCGATCCTCAACGGCGTGGAAGCCGAGTTCGTCGGTGGCTCCGTGGACTGTCCCGCCTTTGATTCCGCCTCCAGCCATCCAGACGGAAAAGCCGAAGTTGTGGTGACCTCGCCCGTTCGAACCCTGACCGCCGGGAGTCCGTCCGAATTCCGAGCCCCAGACCACGAGCGTTTCGTCGAGGAGACCGCGCTGCTTGAGATCCTTCAGGAGACCCGCGATGGGCTGGTCGATCTGCTGGCAATTCTTGGCGTGATTTGTTTGCAGGTTGCTGTGAGCATCCCAAGCCCCCGCGCCACCACCACCGTGATAAATCTGCACAAACCGCACGCCGCGTTCGACCAGTCGTCGAGCGGTTAGGCAGAGCTGGCCAAACGACTGCGTCGGACCGCCGGTTGTCCCGTAAAGCTGGTGCGTTGCCGCCGTCTCGCCCGCCGAGTTCACGACATCCGGCACCGTCGTCTGCATTCGAAACGCCAGCTCGTACGACTTGATGCGTGCAGCCAATGCCGGATCGTCCGGGAACTCGTTCGCCGTCAGTCGATTGAGCCGACTGAGCAGTTGTTGCGCTTTCAAACGCTCAGCCGAGCCAGCACCTTCGGCAGGAATCGCAAAAGGCAATGGGTTCTTTGGGTCGACCGACAGCGTGACTCCGTCGTGTTCGGGGCCGAGATAATCGGCTCCTTCCGTCGCCTTTCCGCCGCAGCAGTCTCCGATCTTGTTCCCCATGACGATGAACTGTGGCAGGTTGTCGTTCAGTGAACCGAGACCGTAGTGCACCCAGGCTCCAATCGTGGGGAAGAATCCGTCGAAGCGGTTTCGCCCAGTATGAAACTGGAGCTGAGCGTCGTGGTTGCTCGCCGTCGTCCACATCGACCGGACGATCGCCATATCGTCAACACACTCGGACAGGTGCGGCAACCAGTCACTGACCTCGATGCCGCTTTCGCCGTGTTTTCGATAACTGACCTGCAGCGGATACAGCTTGTCGTAAATCTTCCCGTTGGCGTCGCCCTTCACCAGCTCGATGCGGTTTTTGATGTAGGGCGATTCCAGCACGCTGGCGAACGGCGTGTTGGGAATCGTCTTGCCGCCATGCTTTGTCAGCTCAGGCTTCGGATCAAACGTCTCGACCTGACTAACGCCTCCAGCCATGAACAGCCAGATCACGCTTTTTGCTTTAGGAGCAAAATGGGAGAGGCCATCCGGCGGAGCCCAGTTGGTGTCGGATCCGAAGCCGTCGCGCTGGAGCATCGCTCCCAGAGCCAGCGAGGCGAAGCCGGTTCCCAGGTCGGAGAGGAATTGTCGTCGAGGTTTCGCGAAGTTTTTCATTGGGTCCTCGTCATCGGATCATCACGAAATCGTTGTGGTTCAGCAGCACCAGCGCGAGCTGACATCGAGCCTCAGCGCTGCCTTTGAACTCGGCGAGAAACTGAGTGCACTCGACCTGTTCTTTCGGAGCAGGCTCGCGGCCGAGAACGTGTTCGAACAACGCTTTGACGAACTCGCTGCCGGTAAGTGTGCGGTGAGACTCCGCGATCTTCCGAGCCTGTCTGGCGGCCATCTGGCTATTGAACATCGCGAGGGCCTGTTGCGGAGCAATCGTCGCTTTTCGCTGGTAGCACTCGTTGACCTTCGCTCCGTCGAACAGACTGAGAAACGTCATCTGTCTCTCTTTGTCCTGGCGGAAGTACAGGCTGCGGCGAAGTACTGTCTGCCCCAGTGTGTGCTCGATGGGCGGGCCACCCATTGCCAGGTCGAGGCTGCCTCCCACCGACAGCACGCTGTCCCGCACGACTTCGGCTTCCATCCGGCGAGTATTCATTCGCCACAGCGTCTGGTTGTCGGGATCGGCCGCTCGCGTCGCGGTCGATGCTTCGCTCGATGAAGAATTCAGTCGATAGACGCCGGACATGACGATTTGCTTGTGAAGCGCCTTCAGGCTCCAGCCGTTTTCCATAAACCGCACAGCCAGCCAGTCGAGCAGCGCCGCGTGACGCGGTTTCTCGGATCGCAATCCGAAATCGAATGTGCGTTCCAGAAGTGGCGCGCCGAAGTGCCGGAGCCAGACATGATTGACGAGAACTCGTGCCGCCAGCGGATTCTTCCGGTCGGTAATCCACCTGGCAAAGGCCAGCCGCCGGCCGGAACTCGTTCTGGGATACTGCGGGCCGAGGGCCGCGTACTGGTTTGAGCCGTTGTCGAGTTGCCCTTCCGCGGTCGCCAACTTCTTCTGGAGATCTGCAAGCTGCTTTTTCGCGGCCTGCAGTTCACCAGTCGCCTTCGCGCGTGCAGCCTTTGCCGTGGTCTCCTGTTTCTGGCGTGCCTGCACGATCTTCAACTCCGCCTGTGCGATCTGCTCGGCAAGCTGCTTCACTGCATGCTGTCGGCTAGCTCGTCCGGCAGCCATTGCAAGTGCCTTCGCGTCACCCTCGGCAAGACCGTACTTCACCGTCTCGGCAATCGTTCGAGCTTCCAGCGCCGCGGAAGCGGACTGCGCACTGAGTCGATGCGCGGCGGCGACTTGCTCAGACGCGGCGGAGACACTCAAAGCCAGCTGCAAATCGTTTCTCGTGAGCAACTTCGGCGGCGTTGTCGAGCCTCCTGCTGCAGTCCCAAGCTGCGTTTCCGGCGGCAGCGTCGTCACGTCGAGCTGATCGAATTCGGCCGTCGCGGAGAAAGTCCAGACCGAGATACGGCCGGCTTTGCGTTTCGGCAGGTTGTAAGCCACTTTCAGCTCGCCATCGATCAGTACGTTCAACAACTGGTCCTTCACGGCCAACTCAAGCACATAATCCTGCCCGACCTTGATCGCGTGCGGCGCCTTCCCGCCAGCCGGGTACTGCCAGACTCCGTTGCTGCCCTGGCTGCTGAACTGCACCTTCGGCCCGGATACGGACAGGTAAACGGAATTCATCGCCTGCCCATCGACGTCGAAGCCAAGGCCGACGGACCTGTACGTCTCGCCTCCGGTAATCCGCAGCCGCAGCTTCGCTCGAAAGTCGCGCGGGTGATTGATCGACGAAACCAGACGGTGCTGCTTCGTCGCGCCGATTGACTGGACGACTCGCCCATCCCTTGCCGACCACTTCCCGCCTTCGACTTTCCACTGATCAGCATTCAGTTTCGAGAAATCATCGCTCAACACGGGAGTGCCGGGACCAGCGGACGTTGTGGGGATTGCCTTCTTTGGAGAATCACTGGTCCCAGGCTTCGGCTCCTGGAACTCTGCGAGCCTCTTACGCGACGCAGCCAGCGCCGCCCGCGAGTTTTTGAGCCCGGTATCGGAAGCAGCGATTTCCGCTCGCGCGGCCTTCAGCGCCGCATCGCGATTTTCCTGTCGCAATGCCGGATACCACGCGGTGACGGGAAATGAAACGGATTCGACCGACAGTTCGCCGAGTATCTTCGGCAGCCCGGGAAGCAGCGGAGTTTCGCTTGGACGATCCTTATTGCCTTGCAGAAACGTAAACGTCTTTCGATCCAGATGAGCATCGTAGGTGCGAACGAGCATTCCGTTTGCCGGGCCGGCCGATGCCAGTTGCAGCGGATCGTCGCGAACGTCGTGTGTCTCAAAAATCGCCCGCATGCGGTAGTAGCCCGTCTGCTCGAACGGGTCGTACTTGTGATCGTGGCAACGGGAACAGTTCACGGTGAGGCCGAGAAACGCCTTCGATGAATGCTCAACAATATTGTCGAGCCAGACGTTTCGGTTGAACTTGTACCAGTTCCGCGCGAGGAATCCGGTCGCCCGTAGGGACGGCTGATCCTCCGGCGAGGCTTCATCCGCCGCGAGCATCTCGACGATCATTTGGTCGTAACCTTTGTCGGCGTTGAGCGACTCGACGATCCAGTCCCGCCACCGCCAGATGTGCTCGCGTCCGTCACGAATTTCTTTGCCGTAGCCGGACGGATCGCTGTACCGCCAAATGTCCATAAAGTGCCGGGCCCACCGCTCGCCGTAACGAGGACTCTCCAGCAGACGGTCGACCGCGTTCTCGAAAGCCGCTTCCGATTTGTCGTCGAGATACGCCCGTCGTTCGGCCGGAGTCGGCGGGAGGCCGGTCAGTGCGAGGGACGCGCGCCGTAGAAGCATCGAACGCGAGGTCTTGCCGACCGCGCTGACTCCGACGCGCTGATGTTCGGCGGCGAGGAACCGGTCGATGTCGCTGCGAATCCACGCAGCCGAAACGATTGGCACATCCGCTTTGACTGGCGGCAGAAAGGACCAGTGCCGCGAAGGATGCTCGGGAATCGCTTCGTCCGGCGCAGCGGCTCCGGATTTGATCCAGGCGGTCAGCTTGGCGACCTCTTCCGCCGTCAGTCGCGCGCCGTCCTCCGCCGGCGGCATCCGGTTGTCGTCGTCGTCGTCGGTGACTCGTTCCAGGATCAGGCTCTTTGCGGCAGAGCCGGTGATGTAAGCCGGCCCGCTGTCACCGCCCTTCTGAATAAGGCTCGCCGCATCCAGCCGCAGTCCGCCTTCCTGCTTGAGCGCGCTGTGGCATGCAAAACACTTTTCAAGCAGCAGCGGCTTGATGTCCGTCAGATAGTTGACGCCCTTACCACGCGGCTCATCCGTTTTCGATTTACCCTGAGCACCAGCCGTCTGCGCTGCAATCACGCCGGAAAGAACAAGCAGCACAAGGCTGCGGCGGAGCAGTTTCTGTAGAAGAATCATTGCTGGTCCCCGAACGGAAATGACGTCAAACAGGTGGCTGGTTTCGTGCCGCTCAATCATTTCAAGCCATCTCCCTTCCTCGCCATCTCCTTGTCTCCTCGTCCCGGAAAACCTTCGACCTGGCCCAGAATCGGGTGATTGTCGAGGATGTGATGCGACAACGCTTTCCTCGCCGCAGACCAACTCTTCTCCGCCAATGTGGTCAGGATCTCGTGGTGCTGGCGCGTTGTGCTGATCGTAACATAGTGATCATGATCTTCCCACTCGAACAACAGCCGGTAGTAGCGCCCCTGGCGGTCGAAGAAGTCCTTGATGTACGCGTTGTCGGCGGTGGAGATCAGGTATTCGTGCTGAGACTCATCCACGTTCAGTGAAATTCCGGCTGATGTTGTGGGCGCGATCGAAGATCTGGCAATTCTAATGGTCGGCGAAGATCCAACGCGGTGCTGTCCGTCACGACATTCTGGAGTTTTCTGCGCGAGTTCTCGCCACTTTCCCGTGCGAGATTCTGAGATTCAGCGAGATTCCAGTCGAGTTTTCCCTGTGAAGCCGTGAACCGCAGATGTGATGATGGAGGAA
>CAUZOL010000342.1:0-7584 GCA_963581435.1 Planctomycetota bacterium | reverse complement strand
GTTGTAGAGAAACTCATTGGAACTCATCAGCGCCTGGCAGAAGTTCGTCAGTGCCTGCTGGCTGACAGTTGTGCCTTTCGGCAGTTGATTCTTCTGTTTGGCCAGTTGACCGAGTTGACGCGACAAGAAATCAATTGTGATTTTCAATTCGTCGGCGTTTGGTTTTCGGCAGTAGGCGAGTTGCCAGGCACGGGCCGCCTGCGCGGGCAGAGCGGCGTAATTCTCGGCTTCAACTGGACCGTGAAAACCGGAATTCGACGCCCATTTTGCTGCCGTTGCATTCTTACCGCTAAGAGTTAAATCAACCGTCCAGGTGAAAGAATCAGACGTAACGTTGGTGATGCCATCGGTGACGAAATCGATGGTGTCACCGGCTTCGACTGCAATGCTGGCGACATTCGTATCGACGCCGTTGTTGTGAACTTTCCACTCTCCGGCGAGTCCGCTGCGGCTGGAAACAATGCGGCTGCGGACACCGTCTCCGTTTTCACTTCCGTGCGATAACTTGCCGCTGATCGCAAGTGTTCCTGAAAACGGTGCGATCCAGCGGCGAATGGCGTTGTTATCGGGACTACTTCCCGGGTGCCCTCCATTCGCGTGCAAAATGGCCCAGCCGGTTTTGGGATCGGGCAGTTTCGCTCCGCCTTGCCACGCTGATCCACTGAAGTGGGGCAGGGGGGTGAATTGCACGGATTTCTTCTCGACATCGAAGCCGCCATGTCCGAACTGCCAGATGGGCTTCGCCGCTGGGGGAAGCGGCGGCAACGCGGCGGAATCTTCGGAAGAAAGCGGCGTGGCCTCTTTGGTAACGCGACCGGCCAGCGCTTTTGCCTGCGTGAGGATAAACTGCCCATTGAGCAGCATGAGTGATTGCGTGGCGACGGTTGAGGCGGTGCGAATGTCGCAGTTGATTTCCATCACCGGCGCATCGAATGCCTGCAGCATGCCGACCGGCTGACTCCGCCGGACCTGAACGTAAATGCTGCGGCGCTTCTGCTCGCCATTGACGACAACCATGCCGGCGTCGTCTTCTTTAATTGCCAAGGGCGGGCCGAAAATCGTGCGGTCGAGTACGCCGGCCACCGCCAGCATGCGATCGCGGATCGTTTCGGCTTCCAGCCGCATCATTGGTTTTCGTGAATAATAGAAGTTGTCGGGGTCGAGGGCTTTGCTTTTCTCACCGCGAACCGACGACTGTCGATAGGCGGTCGAGAGCATGATGGTGCGATGCATTGCTTTCATGCTCCAGCCCTGTTGCATGATTTCGTCGGCCAACCAGTCGAGCAATTCGGGGTTTGAGGGCGTTGTGCCGAGCCGTCCGAAGTCGCCCGGTGTGCCGACAATGCCACGGCCGAAATGATGCAGCCAGATGCGGTTGGCAATAACCCGCGCAACGAGCGGGTTCTCACCGTTGGTTAGCCAGCGTGCAAACGCGAGCCGCCGTCCGGTGGTGGGCCGATCCGGATCGTTGGCGGAAAACTCCTGCCGCCCTCCAACGGACGAGATGACCGACAGCCCACCCGGTTGCACCACCTGTTTGGGCTGTTTGTGGTCGCCGCGGTGAAACAGTTTTGTATCGACGGCCTGTCCCGGCTGTTCGAGCAGCACACGCAAGAATTCTTCCTTCGGTTTTCCGGTACGTGTTTCGGCAATCTTCGTATCGAACTTCTTCAGGTCTTCCCTCGACTTCGGAATATACTGATACAGATTTCCGGGCGTGATGTTGATACTGGGGTGCTTCTTCAGCAGTTGCTTCTGCACGTCGGTCCGTTTGTTCCCGGCGGTCTTGTATGCCTCATGCAATTGGTCGCGCAGGGGTTGCTCGTATTTCTTCAATTCCGTCTCGATCGCTTGCGCCATGTAAATGGCTTGCTGCTTGCCTTTCTCCACTGCAATCTTCTGCGCCGCCGCTTCAACCTCAGCGGCCTTCTTTCGGTCGGCTGCGGTGTAAAGCGAGACGCGACGTTGCGCTGGCGTCTGCCACTTCTGCCAGTTGAGTGCCGGCTCCAGCACCGCTCGTAACGCGTAATAGTCGGTCTGCGGAATGGGATCGTAACGATGATCGTGACATTGCGCACAGGCGACGCTCATCCCCAACAACGACGAACTGACGATTTTGATCGTGTCGGCCATCACCTTGTTGCGGCCCTCGGGATTGTTGGCACCGCTACCGGTCCCGTCGGCTGCCATCCGCAAAAATCCGGTGGCTGCGAAGAGTTCCAACTGCTCCGGCGTCAAGTCGCCCGTGCGTGCGCCAACCAACTCGTCGCCGGCCAGCTGCTCAACGACGAACCGATCGAACGGTTTGTCCTTGTTCAGCGAAGCGATCACATAGTCACGATATTTCCAGGCCCACGGACGGATCTCGTCTTTGGTGGTGTGACCTTCCGAGTCGGCATACCCGGCGACGTCCAGCCAATGGCGGCCCCAGCGTTCGCCGTAGTGCGGTGAATCAAGCAGCCGGTCGATCAGTTTTTCATACCAGTCGGCCGCGGTGTCGTTCAACCCCAGTGCCAATTCCTTCTCGGTCGGCGGTAAACCGATGAGATCAAAATAGGCCCGTTTGACCAACGCCATGCGTGCAGCATCGGGCGCAAACGACAAGCCATCCGGCATCGCATTCAACAGCAGCGCATCGATGGGCGAACGCGCCCGTGCTGCCGCCGGGAACTGCTGCGGCTGTGGACGTTTGATGGGCTGGAACGCCCAATAGGCGCGTTCTTCCGGCGTGATCCCCAAACCGGGCCCAATGGATTCCGGCTCGGGTCGCGCGGTCTTGGCCCCGTCGGCGAGCCATTGTTTAAGGATCGCAATTTCTTTCACCGAGAGCCGTTTGTCATCGCCCGGCGGCATTTCGCCACTGGTCACGCGTTCCAATAGAAAGCTGTCGGCCGGTTGACCGGGTACGATCGCCGGGCCGCTTTCGCCCCCTTTGGTCATGCTCCGCACCAACCGCAAGTCGAGCCCCCCCTGGAGTTCGGCTGTCGCGCCGTGGCAGTCGAAGCAGTGTGCGCGAAAAATCGGCCGCACGTGCTTCTCGTACGTCAGCGACTTCGGTTCGTCGGCATAGCCCGTCGCGGAAAACAGGGCAAGCAGTGACGCGAAAACAGAGATTCGCAAGCGAAGCTCACTAACCATCGAAAGCTCCCAATCGGATTTTTCAGGCGGGTTGCGACTCAGGTAAGACAAGTCGGCGTCGAGGTAGGGTAGGGGATGTTCTGGGGGGATCGCCGTCCCGCTGATTATCGTTTATCGAACGGCCGTCTTGCAAGGGTTGATGGCTGTTCGCAATCTACCGGCATGCCTTGCCTTATCTGCCGAAATCGCTTTGACTTCCTGCGTCGATCCTGTAACATACCATACATCACTTCGTCCTGTCTGATAGACTACCCGTGACACGCGGGGCCGAGCGTCGAATGTGAGCGGGCCTTGTGTTGTTGAATTTGAACCAAATCTGGGAGTTCCACAATGTCTGTTCAACCGGTGCGATGCGCAGGATGGGTATCTCGACGCTGGATTGTCGGCGGGTTGTGTGGTGTGTTGGCGCTGATGATTGCCGGCTCGGCCATGCTGCCTCATTCGGAAGCGGCTCCAAAAAAACGCCGCCCCACCGCTAAGAAAAAGGCTGCGGTTAAGAAACCCGAGCCACTTCCGCCGCGTTTCATGGTGAAGTCGAAAGAGGTCGATCCGAGTAAGCTCTCGCGGGCACTGCAGTCGGCCAACAAAATCAACTCGCTGGTTGCAGCGAACTACAAAAAGTACAAGGTGCAGCCTAACCCCAAATCGACCGACGCGCAATTCCTGCGACGGGTCTACCTGGACATCACCGGGACCATTCCCTCGTACCAACAGTCGCGGATTTTCCTCGTCTCCAAGCACCCCGACAAACGAAAACGCTTGATCGACCGTCTGCTCAACAGCGATGGCTATGCCAGCCATTACTTCAACTACTGGGCCGACACCTTACGCTACGTCGATCGATTGAACAACAACGTCCGCGGCGAGCCCTACCGGCAGTGGATTAAACAGTCGCTGGCCGAGAACAAGCCCTGGGACAAAATGGTCGCCGAAATGATGACCGCCGAAGGGCGAATCTGGGAAGATCCGGCAACCGGTTATCTGCAGCGCGACTCGGGCATGCCGCTCGACAACATGAACAACACCGTCCGCATCTTTCTGGGAACACGAATTGGTTGTGCCCAATGCCACGATCATCCATTCGACCGCTGGACACAAAAAGAATTTTACGAGATGGCCGCCTTCACCTTCGGCACGACCACGCGCGCCGGCGGACGCGACAAGCGGTATTTCACTCGCAAGGATGCCCCAAACACCCGCCTGAAAGAAGAGTACTACGAGATCGATCAGGATGAAAAGATCCAGCGGCGGAACTACTACCGCATGACGCGGCTGATTCGCTACAACATGATGATCGTCAACGATCAAGTCAGGCGTCAGATACGACTCCCCCACGATTACGCCTACGACAACGCCAAACCGAAACAGGTTGTGGCACCGAGAGCGTTGTTCGGCAAACCAGCAGTTATCAAAAAGGGCGAAGCTCCACGGAAGGCGTTCGCCCGCTGGCTGACGTCGAAAGACAATCCGCGTTTCGCGTTGACCATCGCCAATCGGCTCTGGAAAAAGGCGTTCGGTCGCGGACAGATTGAGCCGGTCGATGACATCATGGACAGCACAGTGGCCGAGAACCCGGCGTTGATGAGGTTTCTGGAATCGGAGATGACGCGGCTGAACTTCGACATGAAGGAATATCTGCGGATTGTCTTCAACACCGAAACGTACCAGCGTGAGGCGAGCTTGGATGACACGCCGCTGGCCGAAGCGTATCACTTTCCGGGGCCCGTTCTCCGCCGCATGTCGGCCGAGCAGGTGTGGGATTCGTTCCTCACACTGGCCGTCGTCAAGCCGGATGAGTATCGCGAATTTCCCTCGAACATCCGTACCAATCTCATCTCCGCCGACCTGAATAAGGTCTCGCCCCTGGAACTGTTGGCCGGCGATGACGAAGCGCGCAAGCAAGTGGACCGCACGCGAGGCAAGCGTGAGAAGAAATACCGATACAAGGGCCAACTGTTGGGACGGGCATCGGAATTGCCCTCACCGGTACCCGCCAGCCATTTTCTGAGAACGTTCGGCCAATCGAATCGCGAGCTGATCTCGGCATCGTCCGATACCGGATCGGTCCCGCAGGTGCTGTTTATGTTCAACGGCCCGGTCACACACATGATGTTGGAAAAGAACTCGACGCTGTACAACAACATCATGCGAAAAAAGACAATCGCAGACGGAATCGACGTCGTCTTCCTGACGATTTTGAATCGTTATCCAGACAAAGACGAAGCCAGCATCGCAACGCAGGAAGTCAAGAAAAGCGGTGCCGCCGGCTACGGCGACGTCGTCTGGTCGCTGGTTAACACGCGCGAATTCCTGTTCCTACAATAAGTGCTGAGGCCAGGCAGCGAGAAAGATCGCGATCTGGGTTAGGCATACAACATCATCGTTTCGAGATGACAGGATAAAATACAATGAGAGAACTGCTTTCAAAACTTGACGGCATCGATCGCCGACGATTTCTGGAATACACCGCAAAATCCGCGTTGGGCGTCAGCATGTTACCAGGATTGGAAACGGCCCTCGCGGCGGCTCCTGCCAGAAAGAAGACAGCCGCGGCAGCAAAGGGCGGCAAAGCGAAGAATTTGATCTACCTGTTCATGACGGGGGCGATGTCGCATCTGGACACCTTCGACCTGAAACCGGGACACGAAAACCAGGGCGAAACCAAGCCGATCAAAACGAACGTCCCCGGCAAACAAATCAGCGAATTCCTGCCGACGCTGGCCGGTCAATTCGACAAGATTGCCGCCATCCGCTCGATGTACACCGAAACCGGTGCACACGGCCCGGGCGAATACTTGATGCGGACCAGTTACAAGGAAATCGCCACCACCCGGCACCCAACCATGGGACCGTGGATTCAGCGATTCGAGGGACGCAGAAACAAAACGCTGCCCGATACGGTACTTATTAGTGCGGCGGCCCGACATCCGAGTTCGGGCTTCTTCGATCCGTCGTTCAGCCCGTTGCCCATCGGCGATCCGAACCGCGGTTTGGAGAACACACAGGCCCCCGCCTACCTGAAGGACAACTCCTTCAGGAACCGGCTCGGGCTCATCGACAAGTTCGATAGCAAGTTTCGCAAGAAATTTAAGTCGCAGAAAGTCAAAAATTACACCGACTTCTATGCGCAAGCCACGAAACTCTTAACGAGCAATGAACTCAAAGCATTCGACTTGAACGAAGAGTCGAAGGAAGATCGCGATCGATATGGACGCGACCGCTTCGGACAGGGTTGCCTGCTGGCCCGAAGGCTGATCGAAAACAACGTGCGATGCGTTGAAGTCAGCTTCGGCAGTTGGGACATGCACCGCGACATCTACGGCGACCGGTCGCTGCCGGCGCGAACGGCCATCATGGACCGGGCGGTGGGAAATCTGCTGAAAGACCTCGCGGACAAGGGCCTGCTCGACGACACGATGGTTGTGTTGACGACCGAATTCGGCCGCACGCCGGTCATCAACCAAAACGCCGGACGCGACCATCACCCCGGCGTCTTCTCCGCATTCCTGGCGGGCGGCGGAATCAAGGGAGGCCAGTTCTATGGCAAGTCGGACAAAGAGGGCTTCAGCGTCGACGAAGACGGCGTCCTGCCGGCCGACTTCAACGCCACCATCGCCACGGCTCTCGGCTTGCCGCTCGACAAAGAAATCTTCTCCCCCACCGGCCGCCCCTTCAAAGTCGCCCACGACGGCGAACCGGTGCTGAAGCTGTTGTAGCTTGGGAGAATTGAGACGACATCCAGAACCCCGGTTTCTCAAAGAAACCGGGGTTCTTTTATTTACAAAGGCTCTCAACGGGCATATTGAAAAGGAAACCCGATACAAAAACGGGACTGAAAGGTGCGCTAACACCATCCAGCCCCTGACCACAAATCCTTGAATTAACCAAGGAGTCATGGCTGTGAACAATTTTCATCGGGATGAAGTTTCAGGGCAAGGCCGAGCGGTATCAGTGGGTGAAGCAAGTGAGATGCTTCGTGTGTCATGCCAGACTGTGAGGAATTGGATAGACGCAGGAGTTTTGGACGCCTCTCGTACTTTCGGTAACCATCGCCGCGTTTCTGTTCGGTCGATTCGACGGTGGAATGGAGAAGACGAAGAACCGCAAGAAGAAAGACTGACGGTCTGTTACTCGCGAGTCAGTACGCAAGCACAAAAAAAGGAAGGGAACTTAAACCGTCAAGAAAATCGACTCGTGGAATACTGCCAGAAGGAGTTTCAAAATAGCAGAGATGAAATTCTGCTGCTTTCTGAAAATGGTTCAGGATTAAATGAGGCGAGAAGGGGCTATTTAAAACTGATCGACTTGATCTTGGCTGGGAAGGTCGGCTGTGTGGTCAGGGCGATTGCACCAAAAGTCATGGTGCGCATAGGACTTTATTGAGATAAGTCTCGTCCCATCCGGCGGTGAGTCGTTTGTTCTTGATGCCTACCTTCAGTGTGGACT
>CAUZOL010000341.1:0-7594 GCA_963581435.1 Planctomycetota bacterium | reverse complement strand
CAATCCCCATAGGCCGCGGCTAAGTTCAACCCACGTTTATCGGACGTGCCAATCAAACCGACTGCGCCCACGCTACGTCAACTGCGGCACATCCGATAAACTACTCAACGTTAAACGGTGTGTCCGCAATTCGACGGGTTTCGCGAACAGAATCGGGCCCAAACGGCGAGACGGGTGACAATGACTTCAAGTCGTTGAACGACACACAATCTGAGGATATCATCAGGTCAATTGGCCGCCGGTGCGATCCGAACAGAATCCATCTGCGGAAATGTCGGATGCTAGGAGTATCATTGTGAGCGACAATGCAAAGCGGCCGGTCAACCAGCAGGCGAAGTCACCGTCGCATTCCGCAGCAGGCAGCGACACACCGCGTCCCGATCAAGATACTCACAGTGCGCCACGCGCTACGAAGACGCCGGGCAAAATCTCCCGGACTTTCGGTCGCTACCGTATTATTCGTCGCCTCGGCAAAGGATGAATGGGAACCGTCTTTCTGGCAATGGACACGCAGTTAGAGCGAGAAGTCGCTCTGAAAATTCCTCAATTTGAATCAGACGATGACCACGAATTGCTTGAAAGGTTCTACCGCGAAGCACGCGCGGCAGCCACGTTGAACCATCCCAATCTCTGTCCGGTTCACGACGTCGGCGAAGTCGATGGCATTCATTATCTGACAATGGCCTTTATCGAAGGGCGGTCATTGTCCGACTTGGTACGCCCCGGTGAACCGCTTGCAGCCGACGAGGCCGTGGCCATTGTACAGAAATTGGCCCTCGGGATGGCCGAAGCGCACGAGAAGGGGATCGTGCATCGCGACTTAAAGCCGTCCAACATCTCCATGAACCAGCGGGGTGAGCCGGTCGTGATGGACTTTGGTCTGGCTCGGCGCAACAACAGCGACGACGCGCGACTTACCAAGAGCGGTGCCGTGATCGGTACTCCTGCGTACATGCCACCGGAACAGATCAAGGGGGATTTCGATGCCATCGGGCCGTGCTGTGACATTTACAGTCTGGGCGTCATCCTCTACGAACTGCTGACCGGTGAGATTCCGTTCGACGGACCGATCGCAGCAGTACTTGGGCAGGTGCTCACACAAGAACCGCCGCCGCCGTCGAAGTTTCGACCGGACCTCGATCCCCGTCTGGAGGTCATCTGTCTGAAGATGATGGCCAAACAGATCGAAGACCGTTACGGGTCAATGCGCGAGGCGGCAACAGCGCTGTCCGATTTTCTCAAGAACAAGGGACAACAGTCGGATCACGCCTCCCAGGCATCGTTTCAAACCGTCGCCGTCGCCAACTCCCCGCGACATGCCACGGTCAAGGGCGAGGCCCAACGCCAGACATTGGCCGGGAAGCGAACAGCGACACCAACATCACAGACCGTTGCAAGGCCAACCTGCCCGGATGCAGGCTCGATCTTGAATTCCACAGGCTCACCGGTTGTCTTGTCCATCCCATTCCAGACACGAGGACCACAGGCCCCATCTTGACGCTCACGATTCATCAACGCAAGCACTTTACCGAGACGTCACCAGCTCCCCGTATTTCCGCACAGGGGAGTGCTGACAGATAAATAAAAGCCAAAACTGCGCCAAAAGACACTGGTGCCCAGGGCATAGCCCACAGCGCCGACAATTCTGCGTCGAAAACCCTGCAATTCTCGGTCTGACCGACGAGTGTCGCGGGGTATTTTTTTGCGCCCGGTCAAGCAACGAAAGGAGACAATTTTGAACCACATGATTCTGACGGCCAGTACGGTGCTGGTCGTCGTGCTCGCTCTCGCACTCGCCCGTGGTTAAGCGACCGCCAGGCAGAGGGCATGTCGGCAGGAGCACGCAACGGCTAACGGAATCTTGGGTTTTTCGTCTGTGGCCATCGTGTTCTCCCGGACTGCCTCGTCTTGATGCTGGCAAAACACGGTATCATGAAAGTCGGTACGATTTCGAAGAATTTCCATTTGTCGTGGCGTGATGTGGGTGACATGTTCAGCGCCGAATCTGCGTCGGTGCTCCGACAGAAGAAATTTGGCTGGAGTAGGACGGCATCACGTTCTCGAGGAGATGTTTCGACTTGATGCCGGAAAAATGCGGAATTCTCCGAGAATAGAGGCCATATTCGGCACCATCGGTGCAGCGCAAAAGTCGCTGGACCAGCACAGCTCCCACCGATCGCTCATACGCGATCTGAACGCTGCTGACCTTAGATGGGACTGTGCGGCGACTGTCTACGCGAAAACCGCGGACAGCGATTTACCGCCGTCGACCAGGGCGGTGGGACGGTTTTGTTTGTCGCGGATGTAGCTGTGCGGGTTGATTCCCAACGCCTCGAAGATCGTGCAAGTCAGGTCTTCGGGGCTGACGGGGTGATCGAGCGGGTAGGCGGCATGACGGTCGGATTTCCCGAAGAGACTGCCGCCGCGGACCCCGGCACCCGCGAGCAGCACGGGGAAGTTGTACGTCCAGTGATCGCGGCCGTCAGCGTTGCCACGGTTCTGGAATTTCGGTGTACGTCCCATTTCCCCAAGGCAGACGACCAACGTTTCTTCAAGCAACCCGCTGTTGTGCATGTCGTCGAGCAGCGCGGCCAACCCTTGATCCAGACCCGGCAACAGGTGATTCTTCAATCCGGGTGTGAGTGCCTGATGCGAATCCCAGCCTTCGGGGACGACGTCGGCCATGTCCCACAGGACAGTGACAAACCGTGCGCCAGCTTCGATCATCCGCCGACCCATCAGCAGCGATTGGCCGAACAGATGCCGCCCGTACCGATCGCGCAGCCGCGCGGGTTCGCGGCGGATGTCGAGCGCTTCGCGGAGTTGCCCCGACGTCAAGAAGTTGAGCGCCGTGACGCGGTCACGTTGATACCCGGCGACCTGCGTCGCTTCCTCCAGATGTCGCGACTTGTGTTCGATCTGCTTGAGCAGACTTTGCCGCCGATTGAGGCGATCCAGCGTAATGTTCGCGTTGAGCTTGAGTCCCTGAATCTGAAATTTCAGTTCGTCATCGGTGCAGTCGCGATAATAGGGGTTGTCTTTCGCATCGCGTTTGTGGATTCGTGTGGCCAGCGCGTTGTACTGCGGCCCCAGCCAGCCGGCGTATTGTCCGAGCCGGTTGTAGATTCCACCACGCTGGATTTCCCCGTGCCGGTTCGGGAGGTAGATGTAGCTGGGAATCGCCCGCGGCTTGTTTCCGGCATGGTGTTGGTCGAGGTATTCGACGACCGACCCCATCGCGGGCCAGTCGTTGGGGGCCGCGTTGACGTTTGCGGCGCCGCGTTCGGCGAGCGGCATGGGGTGGCCGGTCTGAATGTAATGCGAGGCGTTGTGGTCGTTCTGGGGATGGTTCAACGTACGGACCACACAATAGCGGTCGGACTGCGCCGCCAGCCGTGGGAGATGTTCGCAAATCCGTAACCCCGGCGTGCGGGACGTAATCGGCTGGAAGGGCCCGCGCACCGTACTGGGCGCGCCGGGCTTCATGTCGAAGGTTTCTAACTGACTCGGTCCGCCGAACAGATAGAGAAACATCACCGACTTCGCCCGCGCGGAGCCTGTTTTCAGCGCGGCCTCTGCAGCAAGCACGCGGGGCAAACTCACCCCCAACAACCCCGCACCCCCCGCCTCAAGCAACTGCCGCCGCGTCAATCCACTACAAACACGCCGTGAACGACCGAGAATCGATAGCATGGATACCTCCTATGTCGCGTGTATGCTAACCAGTCCGGCGGGTTGCGACAAATCTCTTTTGTCGAGGTGAAAACTCAAGAATCCTGTATTATTGGAATCCACTGATGCACGGCACGACCTCGATCATCTGCTGAGACCGACCAATGACTTCATCAGCGACGTAATTAGAGTGGCGAGACCACCTTTGACTCAAGCACGGCTTCATAGTCGCATGAGTTGCCTTGGCACCTACGGAGTCCGGTAGCAAGGTCCTTTGTTTTGTTGTCCGCCATTCGACGAGTTTCGCGAACAGAATCGGGCTTGATCGGCGTTCGCGTCTTCTCGAATTGGGGGTCGCACGTTTATCGAAGCTCTCCGACTGCCCAGACACGCAATTGTAGATCCTCGTATCATCTGCGGGTATCATTTAGTCGGTTGACCGCCGCTGCGATCGGAAAGGGGTCCATCTGAGAAGTGCCCCTTGGGATCAAATTCCGGCCTGATCTGGGTAAGCAACGAAATGAGTAGGTGCATCGTGAATTTCTACCGGCAGCTCATTTTCGGTTTGCCCGCGCTCTGCATCATAGGCTGTGGCGAGGATCGTGCACCGGTCTCGGTGAATCACTCAAATCATCCAGCAGTGGTGGAAGCGGGGAATCCTTCGACGAAATCAGAGAAGGAGTTCACGAACTCAATCGGTATAAAATTCGTGCGGATTCCAGCGGGCAAGTTTCTTATGGGGTCGGCGGAGACCGACGACGGAGTGCGCGACGACGAATTGCCCCAACACCCGGTGCAGATCAGCAAGCCGTTTTACATGGGCGTTTACGAAGTGACGCAGCGCGAGTTCGAAGGATTGATGGACAGTAATCCCAGCTCGTTTTCGCGGGCGGGACTTTTGAAGGACGCGCCGGACGATCTGAATTGTTCAACCCTTCCCGTGGATAACGTCACATGGTTTGCGGCCGCTGAGTTCTGTCGGCGACTCTCGAACTTGTCGGCGGAAAAAGAAGCGGGACGAGTCTATCGGCTGCCGACGGAAGCAGAATGGGAGTACGCCTGCCGCGCGGGGACGAAGTCGATTTTTTATTTTGGCGACTCGCTGGCTTCCACGCAGGCCAACTTCAACGGCAATCACCCGTTCGGTGAGGCGGAGAACGGACCGTTTCTCAATCGGACGGCAACCGTTGGCTCTTACAAACCCAATGCGTTTGGCCTGTACGACATGCACGGCAATCTACACGAATGGTGCATGGACCGATTTGACCGCGATTATTACCGCGATTCCCCCAAAGTTGATCCGCAAGGATCACGCAGCGGATCGTACCGAGTGATCCGCGGCGGTGATTGGTACAGCGACGGGCGTGACTGTCGCAGCGTGTTTCGCTATGCCGATGTGCCGGAGGGCAGATTCTATGCACTGGGCATGCGCGTTGTGTGTGAATTGACGTCCGAGGGAGCGACGCTTGATCCAGTTATTGCCGCCGCCGGAATGTCTCAAGAGACGTTGCCTGAGAATGCCGGGGCGAAGTCGGACGAGAAGCCGATGCCGACGTCGGGTGAAGATTGGCCGCGCTGGCGAGGACCGCGCGGAGATGGAACGTGGCGCGGACCGAAACTGTCGAGTGCCTGGCCAAAGGCCGGACTCCAACGTGTTTGGCGTCGGCCGGTCGGGGGTGGTTACGGCGGCATCGCCGTTTCGAGTGGTCGAGTCTATGTGATGGACCGTCAGCGCGATCCCGACGTTGAACGCGTTCTGTGTTTCGACGGGGTGACCGGCGATCAACTTTGGTTGCATGACTATTCGGCCGATTACAGCGGCGTCAGTTACGACAACGGCCCCCGCGCCACACCGACCGTTGTCGATGGTCGAGTTTATACACTCGGCGCGGTCGGCCATCTGTTTTGTTTCGACGCAGATGATGGCAAAGTTATCTGGTCAAAAGACCTTGTTGCGAAGTTCGGTGCCCGTGTCCCGATTTGGGGTTTGAGCGCCTCGCCGTTGATCGTTGACGACACTGTGATTGTCCATCCGGGGGCTGAGCCGGATGGATGTTACATCGCCTTTGATCGGACCAGCGGCGAAGAGCGCTGGCGTAGCCTGCCGGATGCGGCTGGCTATGCGACGCCGATCCTGGTCCGACATAATGAACGCCGGCAACTGATCGGCTGGACGCCAACGAATGTGCGCGGGATGGATCCTGTCACGGGAAAACTGCTGTGGACGGTGCCTTTCGAAGTGAACTATGGCTCCTCGGTCGCGCATCCGATCTTCGTGGACAATTTGGTGTTGGTGAGTAGTTATTACGACGGAAGCAAAGCGATTCGCCTGGGTGATCAACCTGGCGCCGCGAACGTCGTGTGGCATGAACGCCGAAATTTGCGCGGCTTGATGTCACAACCGCTGCACCGCGATCACCACGCCTATTTGATCGACAAACGCCACGGGCTGACTTGCTTCGAGTTGGCAACCGGGAAGAAGCTGTGGGATGACGACAATCGCATGACTCCCAAAGGGCGCAATCCACAAGCCACGATGGTCTGGCTGAATGACGAAGACCGTGCAATCGTGTTAAATTCCGATGGCGATCTGATATTGATACGCTTGAATCCCAACGGTTATGTCGAAGAGTCACGAGAAAACATTATTGGGCGCACATGGGCGCACCCGGCCTATGCGGGCAATTGCGTTTACGCGCGCAGCGATACCGAGATCCTCTGTGTGTTACTGCCACTAAGAACGAGCAAATCAGAATAGAGCCAAACACAATGTGGGCTCCAATCTGCGGAGTAAAGCGTCGGTTGGAGTCAAATCGCGACGACTTTCATTTTCATTCTGGAGATTCAACGAATGAGTAACTCCCTGAAACAATTGTCGTTGTTGGTCGTCGCCATCGTTGGGCTTAACACAAGCGCGCGGGCGGAGCCGATCAAAGTCGAGCAGGCTGGCGACAGGTTCGTCAATTTCGTACTGAACGAGATCGAAACGACTCGAAAGGCACTGCCGGATATTGCGAAGGCGGCGGACGCGGCCGCTGAGCGAATTGTCCGCCAGGATGGAGAGTTGCTTTCGGCCGGCGATCACAGTTTTTCGCTGGAACCGGTTTGGCGCGCCGGCGGCATTGCCTTTTCCCGGCAGTACTTACCGGAGAAAAAAGCCGCCGCGGCCGCAGTCAAGGCTGCCGGCGACAAGATCCCCTATTACCGAACCAAAGAGTTCGTTGAACACTTTACGGTGAACCAGGCCACCAGCAAGGATGTCGTACTGCTCGGTTTTGAGAACGAACGACAGGAGCAGCTCCATCTCATTTCGACCGTCAAGCAATTACTGAGTGACGAGGCGCTGATCATCTTTTTCGGTTCTGAAAGCAGTTCAAAAAAACTGGAACGGGAGTTCGGTCGGCGGGACAACCTGATTTCCATCACGCACAATGTTCCCGATGGCGGAATCATTGAAGTTGCAGGCTGGCCGAAAAAGATCTGCTCTGGCCGAAGCATTGCGAATCGGTTGTACCTGTGGACGTTCGAGGCGGAACTGATCAGCGCGTTCATGCGGCGCGGCAAGATTCCCGGAATTCTGCTTTCGGTTACATACGAAAGCCCGCAGGTCTGGAATATTCCGCTGCTGCACGATTACAAGTTCATCCCCGCATTCAACGTAACTCCCGTGCAGCGGCGTGTCCTTGGAGATACGTATCTCAATCATCTCCGCAGAATCGTCAGCAGCATTGTGCCCGATCAACGAAAGAAATTCCGTCAGGCAGCCGGGTGGCTGGCCGAAGCGGCGCGCACGAAACACAAGTCGTTCGCGCTGTTGATTCATGGCCTCGATCCCGACGGGCTGCCGGGTGATCCGGGTCTCTTCACGGTCTTTAGCGAGGGGAACGCCTACTATCCGCAGTTGGACGATAAGATCGGCAAG
>CAUZOL010000340.1:0-7660 GCA_963581435.1 Planctomycetota bacterium | reverse complement strand
GGTGCCACTGGCGTGTCGCCAGTGCCGACCTCACTCCACTGGCGACACGCCAGTGGCACACGTCAATTGAAGATTGACAAGAGACCCATTCGGAAGACAAGAAACGACGTCCCGCGACGGAGTTCGACAAACTCAGCCTCGATTCTACGCGAAGCGGGCGGTGATATGAAGTATCGGCCCGGTGGTTTCGGCGAAAATCCCGCGTCAACAACTTCACACGGCGCGAATGATGGCGGCGGCACTTTGTCCCATTGCCGTGCGATTGACGCTGATTGCCGTTGGTTCGCGCTGCCGATGTGGCTCGTGATGAACCACCTTCAATCGGCAGCGGGGGTCGGGTGTTTCGTAGTTGAGCGTCGGCGGAATCATCCCGTGCCGTAACGCCAATACGCTGCCGGCCAGTTCGACGGCTCCCGATCCGGCATCGAAATGTCCAAAGTAACTCTTCAACGCGGTGACGGGAATTTTCTTGCCCGCATCGCCAAACGCCCGGTGATACGCTCGCGATTCCACCAGATCGTCGCGCTGCGTACTCTTGCCGTGAGCGTTAATGTGTCCCAATTCATTCGGCTCGATGTCTGACTTGCGAAGCGCGGTTTGAATGGCTCGAACCAAACCCGTTCCGCCGGCACCGTTCGAGTAACCGGTGCCGTCGCAACCTGCGCCAACACCAAGTACCTCTGCGTAGATGTCCGCTCCGCGGGCAATCGCGTGGTCGTAGTCTTCCACCAGGAACGACGCGGCACCCTCGCCGACAATCGTCCCGTCTCGTTCGAAATCGAATGGCCGACAGGCCCGATCGGGATTGTCGTCACGTCGCGACAAGGCTTCGAACAGGTTCAATCGTGCAATATCAACCGGATGAATGCTCGAACTGCAGGCACCAACCACCATACAATCGGCCGCCCCACGCTCGATGACGCCGATTGCTTCGGAAAGTGCCAAAAGGGCAGAGGATTCGCGGCTGGTGATGGTGTTGTTTGGTCCTCGCGCGTCGTGTTCGATTGAGATGTGGCAGGCCACCATGTTGGGCAGTTGCCGTAACATCCACAGCGGGCAGATGTTACCCATGCTGTCGTTGCCGAAGCGATTGTACTCAAACTCGTCGTCGCTCGGCGAACAATGCTCGACGGCCTCGGCCAACTCTTGAGGAGTTGTCAACATCCGCCCGGCGCCGAATCCCACTCCCAGCCGCTCGGGGTCAATATCACCCTTCTTCAGCTTGGCATCTCGAACGGCCAGACTTGCCGATGCGACGCCCAGTTGAGCGTCGCGCGACATCACCTTGAGGTGTTTTTTGTTTTCGAAGAATTCGGCCGGGTCGAAATCGGTGATTTCGGCGGCCAACTTCGATGGCAGCCCACCGTGCGGAATCGATTGCAGAATGTCGATACCGCTGCGGCCGGCCATCAGCGATGACCAAAACGAGTCGTTGCCAATGCCAATGGGCGAAACGACACCCACACCGGTGATGACAACGCGTCGATTTGTATACCCAGCCGACATGAACGGGCCTGTTATCTATGCAAAAGTGGGTGACTGACGCCGAAAGACGCCTCGGCCCCCCTTATCAGTTTTCCAGCCGTACTGTTTCTATTTATCGGTCGATCTGCCCTGTTTTGGTCAGACTTGACTCAAGAACCTGTGAATTCGACAAAAACTGTGTCCGCCGTCTTCAGCCGGCTCCGTTTTGCACGCTCGGTGATGCAGCGACCGCCGAATTCCGGCAGATCCACACAACATGAAAACATTTGAACACGCTCTCGCCGAACTACACAAGCAGAATCTTGTTAACTCAAGTCGAACAGGGTTCGCTCCGTCACGCGGGGATCGCAAAACGATCCACAATCAGCAGCGTTCACGTAGAACGCCCAAAACAACATCGACAGAGTCTCAGTGAAGGTGTGTCGTATTACCCAGCGAGAATACGTCCTTGGGGGGAGTGTACGAGGTAGGATCCGGTCCTCACTCTGGACCACGAACACGGTCACCACTCGTCCCAAGCGGTAAGGTTTTCGCAGTCCCGTTATTTTACGCAGCCTGACCATTTGCAATTACACTCAAAAGCCCCTGTTGTGTCAAGTGCTGACCGCGTCGGGAACGGGGCAATATTGGGGATTTCCAAATGGGGGAAATGCCAGCCCGTCGTGGAAGAAACAGGCCTGTGCGTGCCGCAGGTTGAGAAAACGGCTCGGCCGTAAGCCCACATCAATCCGCAGCACACGGTCGTTTTTCCCGTGGCCTTGGATTCAGCCAAACCCAGGGTAACGGCAGGACTGCGAAAAACGTGAAGAGTGCGAAGCGGAAAACATTGAAGACTTGCAGTTTGCGATGCGGTTGAGACGCGAGCGGACTCGTGTCCCGAACAGCAGACGGATTGCCGTCATCTACCGTAAGCAATTGCCTGGCGAGCTCTGCATCCAGCCCCGCAGGCGCGGAGCCCACTCTGCCGTCAACCAGGGTAACGTGCCGCACCGGCTGGTATTCGAAGAAGAATTCCTTGTGCTGATGCGTTCCAATCGCGTCCGCATCGGTTGCGCCGAGTAGTCGAACAGCGGCTGATAGTTCGATATCGCGCGGTTCGGTCCAGGGGATGGAATCGGAATCGGTCTCAATAACCATCACAGTTGTTGACGTTTCATCGGGAAACTGTTCGAGCGTTCGGCCGCGATCATCCGGAAAGGCGCTGCGCGGTCCAACGACGGCAACGTAACTCGTCACACCATCGCCGTCCATCGAGTTACCGTGAGACGGACAGGCATAAACTTGGGGCGTACCCAGCAACAGTTTTCGGTTTGCCTCACTGTCCCACGGTTCGTCGAATCGATAGTCGTCATAGAATATCAGTTCGTCAATATATGGCAGAAGCAGCACCCGCCAACTGTGCATCGGGCGTCCATTTTCGTCGGCGACAAATGCAGGCGGAAACCAACCGTAGTCTTCGTGGTAATTGTGCACCGCTAACATGATTTGCTTCAGATTGTTGTTGCATTCAGGGCGCACCGTTATCGCACGTTGTTGATGTACGTTAGGGACAAACACGGAATACAGACAGAAGTGCAGAAAGGCGAGCGCGCAGACGATACATAGACCGATCGGTCTCGAACGGCTGTAGAAGACGACTGCCCACGCTGTTAGCAGAATGGGGCTGATAATGATGGCGATAGGGTTGAACAACAGAATCGCCGAACTCGGCAAGGCTACGGCATACAGAAAATGCGCGCGATGCACACCAAGAATGCGTGGTACCGGAGGCGGAACGGTTTCTGTTGTCGGGGCATCGGGCATGGCGCTGCCGGTGTTCTTCAACCGTAACGTATCGGTTCATGTGAACAAGATGTCACCGGCAACTGTCACAGGTGCGAAGCAGGGTTGCAAGGTGTTATTGCCGAGGATCAGGGCATAGGACCAAGCGCGTGTCGATTCGTTCGAGAGGTTGCAAGCCGTACATCCCGAACGGGCGACCGCGACTGCGGGGAAAATTCGAGAATCGTTCGTCCTGTCGGCGTTCCTTGTCCTACGTTTTCCAGTGAGGAGATTTTTTCCCTACCCAAAATAGAGCCAAATCTGAGGCCGAGACATGAGCCGTCCCCAACACCAACGCAAACAGGTCTACGTCAGCCGCGCGATTCAGGGGCGGATTGTCTCGAAACTCGCAATCTACTGGGCCACCTATCATCTGGCCTTGTGGCATGGGATGTTTCTGTTTCACTATTTTCTGTACCGCAGTCAACTGATGGCCGATCCACAGATGACGGCGATTCCCTTCGCGACGCAGTATTCTCAATTCCTGACACAGAACTATTCGATGCTGATATGCGCAGCGGCCGTTTTTCCGCTGATTTTCTGGGACATGATGAAGGTAACGCACCGCGTTGCCGGCCCGTTGGTTCGATTTGCACATACCCTGAGTGAGCTGAAACAGGGCAAGAAAGTCCGGCCGGTGACGCTCCGCGAGGGCGACTTGCTGACCGAATTCCGCGACGACTTCAACGAGTATCTGGAAACGGCCGGTCTGCTGCAGGACAGTGAACCAGCCGCAGAACAATCGGCCGAGCAAGGCGAGCCGGAGGTGCTGACCGAGCTGCGCGACCTGAGCGACAACGTTGCCGAAACGAATATGTCGGCCGACGAATCGCCCGAGGCAAGCGAAGACCTGCAGCCGGCAACCGTCGGTTCGTAGGACACGCCCCGCGAGCGGGGCGGCCGAATTACAAGTAGTCCGAAAACCCTCTGACGGGTTACACGGTCACTTGACTGGAAGTGTCACGAACAACCGCAACCGGATTTTCGGACGAGTTCTAGTTTTCCGCCTTACGCCCCAGCACGTTGACGCCGCTGCCGATGAGCAGGTTGTGTTCGTAGACCCAGCGATAAAATCTGCCGGTCTTTTCTGGTCGCAGGACGACGAGATCTTCGTAGCCCGCTTCGTCGAACCAACTGCGTAATTCCGCGACGGTGTGGTGGTACTGATATTGGGGAGCGTACCAGTCGAAGGTGTCGCAGATGCGGTTTTCGCGGTTCGGATGATTGCTGAAATTGACGATCTTGTTGAGCGTCTTACCAATCACCGGCAGGCCGCCGAGCCAACCGCCGAAGCGGCAATAGCGCTCCAGCCGTTCGGGCGGCATCAGCGTGGTGCGACAACGCAGCGCGTTGTTGATCCCCTCCTGCCACCATTGATTGCGGCGGTACAGCCAGACGGAAAACCGCCCGCCCGGCTTGACCAATTTGGCGACCGCATCGAACACCGCCCGCGTATCGGCATCGTGGTGCATCACGCCGATGGAAAACACAAAGTCGAACGATGCCGGTTCGAGCGGCAAGTGCTTCAAGTCGGCCTGCACGAATTCGACGTTCGGCAGGTGCGCACACAAACGGTCAGCCTTATTCACCGCCCCGGTGTGATCCGCTCCCACGACGTTCGCGCCGGCTTCACCCGCCACCTTGCAATAGCGACCCCCGCCACAGCCGGCGTCGAGTACCCTTAGCCCGGCGAGTTCATCCAACCGCAATCCGGTTTTCGCCTGAAACGTGGCCCGGTCTTCGTCATCGTGCGCGACTTCGTACTTGTTCCATTGCAGGCCGAAACTGGCCAGATGCTGCTCTTCGACGAACCGGGGAATCCCATCGTTGAGCGGGAACGCGCGATCACACGACCGACACCGCAACTCGGCGTTGTCGTCCGCAACGTTCAACGATGCTGCACAATACGGGCACTGCAGTTGTGTCAGAAACTCATCGTTCAATGGAAATTGGTTCCTGTCAGGTTACCCGCGACGCAACAGCGGATAATCGTCGCCCGTGGAATATATCAATAAATACTTATATCTATTGCTGTCGCAATGCCGATTATCTATTATTGATGGCGTAAAGCCAACGTTGGCCGCCGGTTTCGCTGGATGTTCGCAGCGGCCGACACGGGTAATCTGGGGTGACGGCAGGGGCCGATACTGACGAGGGATTTCATCATGTTCGACATTTCCTGGGGCCGTTCTTTCCGTAATTGTGCCGGCGTTTCGCGACGCGACGCATTGAAAGTTGGCGCGTTGGCTGCGGGCGGACTGACAATGGCCGACCTGTTGCGCGCCGAGAGTGCAGCCGCCGAAGCAGGGAAGCAAATCAAACGCAAGTCGGTCATCTGTTTCTGGCTCGACGGCGGACCAACGAATCACGAAACATGGGACCCGAAACCCGAAGCCCCCAGCGAATACCGGGGACCATTTGGTGCCATTCCCACGAGCGTACCGGGAATTGAGTTGTGCGAACTCTTCCCACGAACAGCACAGGTGATGGACAAGCTGAGCGTGATCCGTTCGTTGTATCACAACAACGGCGACCACTTCGCGGCAGCACATTGGATGTGGACCGGATATCACGGCAGTTCTGCGGCGCGACTGGAAGCGATGTACCCCAGCATGGGTTCAATCATCTCGAAGAATCGCGGTGCGAATCAGCCCGGAATGCCGGCATTTGTCGCGGTGCCACAGGCAATGACCATCGGCCGTCGGCCCGGTTACCAGGGCAGCGCCTTTATGGGCGTGGCATACAACCCCTTCGACGTGGGAGCCGACCCCAACTCTCGCAGCTTCCGCGTGCAGAACGTCAACCTTCCCAACGGCGTTACGGTCGATCGCACGATGGATCGCCAGTCGTTGATTTCCGGCTTGGACCGGTTTCGCCGCGATACGGACGCCGGCGGATTGATGGACGGC
Organism: Planctomycetota bacterium; assembly: GCA_963581435.1. Classification (GTDB taxonomy): domain Bacteria; phylum Planctomycetota; class Planctomycetia; order Planctomycetales; family Planctomycetaceae; genus JABISG01. Next base: position 1,445 of record CAUZOL010000340.1, on the reverse strand, counting down.
ATGGACACATTCAACCAGCGTGCCTTCGACATGATTACCGGCGAACGCGCGCGCAAGGCATTCGACATTAACCGCGAAGATCCACGAACCCGCGACAAGTACGGCCGCACGAGTACAGGGCAGGGCGCGCTGTTGGCGCGGCGGTTGGTTGAAGCGGGCGTCTCGTTCGTCACGGTCCATTCGGGCGGTTGGGACAACCACAGCGGAATTGAAGCGGCGATGAAACGGCATTCATCGTATCTCGACCCGGCCATCAGCAGCCTGGTTTCCGATCTCGACCAGCGCGGCATGATGGACGATGTGATTGTGATGGTGATGGGCGAGTTCGGCCGCACACCGCGCGTGAACGGCGGAGCGGGCCGCGATCACTGGGGCAATTCGATGTCGATGCTGATCGGTGGCGGCGGACTCCAAAGCGGTGTCATTGTCGGCGAAAGCGACGACAAGGGAACACGACCGGCCAAGCGGGCGGTCAGGCCAGCCCACGTACTGCACACCATCTACCGGCAATTGGGCGTCGATCCCGGCATCGCCCACATCAATCATGCCGGCCGCCCCATTCCCATTCTGAACGATGGCGAACCGATTAACGAGTTGCTGTAGGTGGTGGTGCGCTGCAGGTGAGGCATGTGCTGAGAATGGCGACCGCGAAGATCGGCATCATCAACTATCAAGACAACACATCGTCTCGCGTTGTGTACGTTGAGCCGTGGGCAGACGATTACACTCTCTTGCCCGGCGAGGAACTCGTAATCTTCGCCGATTCCGATGCGGAGGAACACCCGTGGTTCAATGTTGTCGAATCGACCAACGCCACGCAGGTTTACTGTGAAGCAACGAGTGGTTTCTCAGTTTGGCAAAACGGTCGCGAATTAGCGTGTGGTCACAACCGAGGGCGGTAGTTCACCCGAACATTCAATTCTGCCGAAGACTTCGGCGACGGCCGCTTCGAGTGTGGGGACAGCCGAGATTTTCAGTTCCGGTTCGCGCCAGGCGTCCGGTGGCAGATCGGACAGGTTTCCCGGTGCGACGATCAGTCGCGAAAATGTCCCCAGCGATCGTAGCGACTCCCACTTGCTACAGACGCCCGTCACGGCAACAACCTGTCCGCGATCAACGGCCCCGGTGACGGCGATGCGCGGGTCAACCTGCTGGCCCGTCAATGCGGCAACGGTCGCCAAGGCAACCGCCAGGCCGAGCGATGCGCCTTCGTACTGAATCTCCTGTTTGCCCACCCACCATTCGATTGCGTAATTCTCCAATTGCGCTTCAGCGAAGCCTAATTCTCGTACTTTGCCGAATGCCGAATGCACTGCTTGCACCGCCGAATTGCGCATCGCGTCGTCGTGACCTACCCCCGATTGTTGTACCACCCTCAGTGAGAGAATCTGGGTTTAGGTAACACGTTCTGTTCAACAGGGCGCAGCGTAGCGGAGGCCTGTTGA
>CAUZOL010000339.1:0-7662 GCA_963581435.1 Planctomycetota bacterium | reverse complement strand
AATTCGGTTTCGGATAAACGGCGACCGCAATCCGGTTCCCCAGCAACTTCTTGCCGACGGTCCACAGGTCCATTCCCAGTTGCTTTTCCAGAACCGCCCGCCCCGCTTGCGCCTGCTTGTACTGCTGGGAATTCGCCACATCCTGAAATTGCGGGCTTTCAACAACCTGCTTGAGATAATCGGAATCCTGAACGCGGTCGATGACCGATTCCAGGTCGGCGACTTCACCAAACGCGAGCGCTCCCGGCGGTATCGAATTGGCCAGCGAAGGTGACTCGGCAACGGCACGACCGGCCAACAGCGCCCCGGCAGAGGTGACAAGAGCAACAACAAACAGCCTAAACACCCAAGTCCTGTTGAACATCAGTTGCCTCTCCGAGAGAAGATATCGATCACCAGCCGCCAACTTATCACGAAAGCCTATTCTATTACGAACATACCTGCGTTCGCTTCGATCGGATTCAGGCATTTTGATGATTGCTAAAACTTGGCTCTTAACGCTTTACCGCACGGCCGTCGTTTCGCCACCAGCGTAGTTCGTAGCTGCCGTGTTCGGCACACGCTGCGATGTCCGGCCTGCCGTCGCCGTTGAAGTCGGCGATGATGATTTGATTCGCACTGCGCCAGTTGTTCTTCAGCATATGGCGTGTCCAGTGGCCCTTGGGGTCGCCGTGATTCTCGAACCAGACGACTCGCCCGGGGTTCCGCCACGAAGTCGCCGCGACATCGATGTCCCCGTCACCATCCAGATCGCCGGCCACCGCTTCGAAGGCGTCATCGAACTTCGGCCCGATGACGTGCTTTTTCCAAACACCCGCCGCCGGCTTGCCGTTGTTTTCGTACCAGACAATTTGATTGTCCTCTTGCCGAAGCGAAGCATCCGGATTGTTTGAACCGGGGCGATAAAAGAACCCGAGCGCCATCACCACGTCCAGGTCGCCGTCGCCATCCATGTCGGCCGGGTTGCCGTGTGCCGGGCAACGCGACTTGCCGTCGATGACGTGTTTTTTCCAGGTGAGTGAACCGGCGACGCGACGGTTCTCGTACCAAACGACCTGAGCCGCTTTGCGAGCCGTTCCCAGCAAATCCGTGTCGCCGTCCCCGTCGAAATCGGCCGCGCGCATCGTGCGGGTTTCCGCAATGTCTTTCTCGATCATGTGTTTCTTCCAATCACCGTCTGCCGGGGTCCCATCGTTCTCGAACCAGGCGAATTGATTTCCGAGAACCCAACTCGATGCGGCCACGTCCAGGTCGCCGTCTTTATCGAAATCGGCTAACGCGACATCGTAAGCGCCGGGCAAGTTGGTGGTGATCACATGACGTCGCCAGAGTTTTCCGTCGGTTGGTTTGCCGCTGTTCTCGAACCACAGCAAGTGACCGCGCAGGTTTTTTACAATCACCACGTCGAGGTCGCCGTCGCCATCAACGTCGCCAATCATGTGGCGTTCCAAACGCTCGGGGTCTTCCTTCTGAACGACGTGCCGCTTGAACTTTCCGCGACTGTTGTTCTCGAACAGATACAGCATGTTATGCGGCTGGTAGTCGGCCGAGGTCAAATCGAGATCGCCGTCGTCATCGAAATCGGCGGCGGCGATTCCATAAGCATACGCATACTCGCCGGCGATCAAATGTTCGGAAAAGCGAATGGCATTCGATTGCTTCACCCCGGCAAACACGTGCCGGAGTGCGGCCGCCAAATCGAGCCGCTGGTAGCTGCGCTTGGTCGCTGGATCGTCCACCGTCACGCCTGTTTTCTGCATGATGGCCAACATGGCTGAGGGAATATTAGGACCATTCTGTTTCCAGTTGTAACCGGTTTCCAGAATGGCTTCGCGCAGGATGATTGCGGCGCCGCAGGCGATGGCGTTCGAGGAAGAGGTGGCCCCGGCGGGGACGACCAGATCGACCTTGGCGTGGCGATCGAGGTAAACTTCGTCTTTCCCCGCTCTTACCGCCCCGATGGCGAAACAGTTGGGCTGACTGGCTGGCCATGAGATCCCGGTTGTGAAGTTGTGATTACCGGTGGGCGCGCTAACCCAAATTCCAAGCTGCCGCAGTTTGGTCAGTTTTTCGTCAATCGCGGTGGCGACCGGTTTTTTGTGGGCCTTGTCATCGACGGGCGCCAGATTCACCGTCGTGATGCGGTATCGTTTGTGGTTCTCGATGATCCACTGCAAACCGGCGGCCACGGTCTTGCCGTCACTCACATTGCAGTGGCAACATTCGAGCGCCCGGATGACCGCGATCTGATTGTTGTAGGCCACTCCCCACTTGCCGCCGTAGTTGACCGACGAGGGGATGCCGATTGTCGAGCCGTGATATCCCCGGCCTTCGTGCTTGGGATCGTTGTCGCCATCGACGCTGTCGTAAGCGACGAGAACTTTCGGTTGATCGCCGTCCGACTTCGACCATTCGGGCATCGAGAGTTTGCAGCCGTCATCGACCAGCGCCAACGTCTGCCCCTTGCCGAACGTCAGCTTGTGCTTGTACGCATTCCACGCCTCAATGATCCCGGCATGTTTGAACGCTGCAGGCTGAGCCGGCTCACCGGCGCGAAGCGCAGCAGGAAACGTAATCAGCAGCAGTGAAAGCAGCCAACAGTGCTTCGCAACCGGCAACCCATTCAAACAGCATTGGCGAATTCGCATTTGGATATCCTCATGTTGCAAGAATCAACACTCACGGCCGACAACAACAATGTGTTGCCCGCGTTCGATTGGCGCAACCCACGCTTGAGCGACCACAACGCCATCGATTCCGGCACAGGCGGGCCAGGGATCGGTGTCGATGTGGTCGAAGTCGTGTAGCAGCCCGACCACTTCGCCGCTTTCGACATTGGCGCCGCATTCCAACAACGGTTCATAATGGCCGGCAAACGGCGCGACGGTGAAACACTCGCGATCGACCATTGCGACTTTGCGCTGTGTGCCGTCCTTGTGATGCGCGATGGGGTGAATCTCGCCGCGAAGTTGCTCGTGGCGAATCGCTGCGGCCAGGACGCCTTGTCGCCCATAGCGCACACCTTCTGCGCTCACGGCGCGACCCCAACCGAGTTCGGTGCCGACGGTGATCTTGCCCAACCGTTCGGCCTCGCTGGGCAGCAAACCGGGTGTTTGATTCTGGTAGATCATAATCAGCGGCGTCCCAAACCAACGGGCCGTCTCTTCGATGACGCGCGATTGTTCCGGATCGTCTAACGGGTGAAAGCTGGCACATGGCGAAAACCTTGCGACATCGCCACCAGAATGTAAATCGATCACTACGTGCACTTGAGGCCAAATGAATTCACGCACAAAAGCGGCAATACGATGCGTGATCCCGGCGAGTGCCGGAGTCGTACCCGCCCCCTCGACGAATGCACGATTTAAGTTCACGCCATCGTCGGCACTTTCGCGCGTTCCCGCATGAAACGCAGACGGGTTGAGGACGGGGACCAGGATAATCCGTCCGAGAACATCGTCGAGAGAGATTTCGCGGAGCAGGTGTTTGAGCGCAACCGGGCCTTCAAATTCGTTGCCGTGGTTGGAGCCAAACGCAACCAGTCCATGCCCATCCTTCGCTTCCGGGCCGACGAAGACCGTCAGCGGAATCAAATGATCGCCCCAGATGCTGTCGTGTTCCAACGCCACCAGATAATCGCGACGTCCAGGCGAATCGAAGTCGAGATTCGCGGGGGAAGTAATAATACGGTTCATGGTGTGTTCTTCATGGGTGTTGTCACGTCAAACGTGAAGGAAAACAGATCGGCGTCGTGGAACACAAATCGTATCCGAATCGGTTGTCCTGCGAAACGACTCACGTCGCTGCCTCAATGCCCAGCGCCGACGCCGACTTCAATCATTCACGTCGTGAAGTTCTTGTTCATACATGGGGTGCAGTTTTCCGAAGTCGGCAAACGGAATTGTGATTGCGGCGCGACGAGGAGACTTGTAGTCATTTCGCAATCAACACGTTTGACTGACGCAACATTGTGCGATTATCCTCAAGCAGACGTGAGACTCGCCAATTGTCCCCGATCCGAAACCGGGAGTACGCATCGTGAATCACCCTCGCCTGTTCGCTTTTGCCGCTACGATTCTGATTATATCGTCGGCTGCATCAATTCGCGCCGACGACGGCCTTGTTGCTCATTGGAAACTTGCGACGGACAGCAAGGACAGTTCGGGGGGCGGTCACCATGCCGTCAATCGGGGGGTGACATTCGAAAGCGGCAGCGCCGTTTTCAATGGAGTCGATGCCTGGCTGGAAGTACCCGAATCGAATTCGTTCAAATCGGGTACGGGTCCGTTTTCAATTGCTGCGTGGGTTCATACCGACAAAGAACTGGATGACGTGCTGGGCGACGTGATCACCCGCTATGACCCGGTCACGCGCAACGGCTTTACGCTCAGCCTGATGAACTACGCCGGCGTCACCTCGGCGCAATCGAACTGGCGGAATATCCTCTTCGGCATCGATGCCGCGCAGATCGATCCCGAGTGGACCGACTGCGGACGACCGGGAACGAACCAGCAGGTCAAATCGCTCGTTGTTTACGACGGTGACTTGTACGCGTCGGTTTGGGAACCAGGCGCTGGCAAGACCGGCCACCTTTACCGCTACGCGGGCGGCACACAATGGGTTGATTGCGGCAGCCCGGATCTGGCGAATTCGATCACTGGTCTGGCTGTCTACAACGGGAAGCTCTATGCCGGCACGGAACTTTACAGCGGCGGCGGATCGTCGCTGCCGCTTTCACCCAACCAGAACCACGGCGGGAAAGTCTTCCGCTACGAAGGCGGAACGCGCTGGACCGACTGCGGCAAGGTCGCCGACGTCCGCAGCATCAGCGGTCTGGCCGTCTACAAAGGAAAGCTCTACGCCGGAACCGGCACAACCGGTGCCTGGCGCGACACGCCGCGTACGCGCGGAATGTACCGCTACGACGGCGAGCAGAAATGGACGTCGTGCGGATGTCCCGGATTGCGTGTCGTGCATCTCTGCGTTCATAACGGCGATCTGTTCGGCCTGAGTTACGACGGCGGCGGATTCTTCCGTTACGACGGCGGCACCGATTGGACGCGGTTGGGACCCGTACCCGATACGACCCAGGTTTACTCGACCGCCATTTACGAAGGGAAAATCCACGCCGGCACCTGGCCGACCGGTTCGGTGTTTCGATTCGACGGCCCACAGAAGTGGGCGAATACCGGGCGGTTGGGAATGGAGAAGGAAGTGATGGGAATGTCCGTCTACAACGGGAAGTTGTACGCCGGGACGTTGCCTTTGGCGGAAGTCTACCGCTACGACGGCAAGGACAAATGGGTGACAACCGGACGACTCGACAAGACGCCCGACGTGCGTTACCGCCGGGCGTGGGTGACGGCTGTTTTCGACGGAAAACTGTTTTGCGGCGTGCTGCCATCGGGGCACGTTCATGCTCTCGAAGCCGGAAAGAGTGTGACGTACGACCGCGCACTATCGGCCGGTTGGCATCACCTCGTCGCGGTCAAAGGCGATGACATGCTCAAACTTTTTATCGACGGTAAACAGGTTTCCCAGAGTACGAAGTTCGATCCCGCTAAATTCAACTTGAATGCGAAAGGACCCCTGAAAATCGGATTCGGCCAGCACGACTACTTCAACGGGAAAATGAAAGATCTCAGAATTTACGACCGCGCGCTTTCACCGCGCGAAATTGCACGCGTGCGCTCTGGCGCAAAGTGACCGAAATGAAAATCACAATTCGTCAACTTGAACCTGACTGCATTTCGTAGCCACCCCGTTCATGAGATTTTCCAGGAGTCAGACCATGAACTGCATGAAGAGCCGAATTGCTGCCGCAGTCCTTGTGGTGTTTGCATCGCTCGCGTTGGTTTCCGGGACACAAGCGGGTGAGCCGACCGCGCGGCCGATTCGTGTTGTCAATCCGCAACTACTGCGCGGCGATGACGTTGCCGCCGCGCGCACGCCGCTTGGTCTCCCCAACGATTACAAGCCGTTTGTCGCAAAACTCCAGAGCGGTGAATTGCTGGTCGTGGCGTTTTGCTTCGGGCCGATTGCAGGCGTTGACGGCTATGCCGAGCGGGCCGTATTCTGGCGATCCAAAGATGGTGGCCGCACGTGGGGAACTCGCGAAGAGCGGCTCGATATTCAGGGACGAGAGTTCGGTTTGACGGCATTGAGCGACGGTACGCTGCTAATGACCTGCCACTGGCTGGCGCGCGATGTCTTCAACCCGTCCAAACACACGCACAGCAAAGTCTTCCGCTCAACCGATGAAGGCCGAACATGGTCGGAAATTCGCATCGGACCTGATGGTTTTCCGAATCAAGCACAGACGTCGGCCGACTGGATGGCATTCGAGATTCCCGATAAAGACCGCCCCGGCAAGTTTCTCGCCTGCTTGGGGGTCAGCATGCAACATGGCAAACAAAACGCACCAAAGGTCGTTCGCATCTGGCAATCGCGCGACAGCGGCAAAACCTGGGACAAATCGCTGCGTCCCGATACCGCCGGCTGGATCGATGTCGATGGTTTCTTCTCGCAGACTGTAACGTTCACCACTGCATCGGGGCGGCTGCTGCACCCGGTCCGCGTCGATCGCACCGGGCCGCACTGGCACATTCCCGGCACACCCAAATTGTTGGCGAAGGAAAGCGGCGATCAGGGGGACCGGATGATGCTGTGGAAATCGGCAGACGGCGGGAAGACGTGGAGCAAGCATCGCAAACACGGCACGTTCGGAACCTACGGCGAGATGTATCCGCGGTTTCTAACGCTCAAGGACGGCCGAACGCTGTTAACCTTCACCGTCCGCAGCAACCCGACCGACGGACACGGCCTTGGTCTGCGAGCAATCCTCAGCAGTGACGAGGGCCGGACGTGGGACTTTTCGCACGATCGCCTTGTCATCAGCGACGTCAACCAGGGAGCCAGCGGCGGCGGATTCGGCAACACAATCCAGTTACGTGACAGATCGCTCGTCTCGGTCTACTCCTATCGCGGGGCCGACACCAAGACCCGAGTGGAAGCGGTCCGCTGGAGCCTGCCTGAAACCAATTAGGAGTGACTATTGGTGGCTTGACTACAACAGCCACCGACCGCATAGTGCATCGAAGGAACAGACTCCCGCCCCCTTTGCCCTCCAACACCTTGGCCCCGAATTCTCTGGCTTCGACTGCTGCAGAGATCGGCGTAGGTCACAAACATCAATAGACAATTTCAACCTACCGAAGGAGCACTGACGAATCATGTGCGCGAAATTTTGCTGCAGTTTCCTACTGTTCACATTGTTGGTTGCCGTGGTTGGCTGTTCCGAGGATTCGGCAGACAACACTGTCTCCGATACAGCCCCGAAAACGGATGTGAACTCAGAGGCAGCGTCAGCAATGGACAGCGATGGTCAACCTGCGGAACCGAATGCAGTTGATGAGACGGCGACGGTCGAGACGCCCTCCGATGGACAGGGGGAATCGTCAGACGGCTCCGTTCTGCTCGGCTCTGCTGAATTGACGGCCGGCATTCCCGGCGAAGGGGAATTGACGGTCGCACAGATCGGAGCCTGGCTCGACAGCGATGACAACCACACGTCGCTAAGAGTTACGCTGCCAACAGGCCTTGCCGCCGGTAGCAAGGCAATTGTGATTCCCAAAGACAATCCGTTGACCCGTGCCAAGATTG
>CAUZOL010000338.1:0-7686 GCA_963581435.1 Planctomycetota bacterium | reverse complement strand
TGACGCTCGTCGTCGAAGGACGTTCCTTCCAAGACGGAATTCTGCAGGAATTCGCCGCTTAGAAACATTTTCATAACACAACAATTGACAATAGCTCCACTCAGCAGGCAAAAATGGCTTTAATTCGAGTCGGGCAGTTCCGACGTGGCGTCTTTGCCAACCTTGCTTAACGTGATCTTCATGGTTACGTTTTGCTGAACCCGGCCGTCGCGGCTGAACTCGATACTCATTTCTGATGAGGCGATGCCAAACGGGGCCTTCTTGTGCAGTCGATTGGTGAAGGTGGCCGCGTTCTTGCGCCCGCTGAGCGTATATTCCATCGTCCCGGTCACACCTTTGCATTCGACTTTGCCCAAGCTGCACTCAACGACTTCGACGTCCAGATTTTTGGCATCCTTCAGCGGTCCGCTGAGGAACGCCGGCAGCGGTCCGGCATCGCGGCTCGAAAAGTCTGTGATCTCTTTCGGCTCACGATCTCCCTGCTTATGCCACCACTTCTTCACGTGGCCGATCGGATTCTTACCACGGGTCAACTCCGCTTCCGGAACCAACACCTTGGCAATCACAGTTTGATCGCGTCCCCCCAATTTCATCACCAGCTTGAATTCAATCCAGCGACTGTCAACATCGTCAACCTTCTGCTTACCGACCGACTTAATGGCAAACGAGCCATCGGCTTCCATTGTCTGGCCGTTGCTCTCCATTGTGACTTTCAGGTCGAATTCGGCTGACGTGCCGTCGGCCGGGAGTTGATAAATCAGCCCATCAGCGCGGGCGGCTGTCGGAACAAGCAGAACGGCTGCCAACATAAGAGACGTGAGAATTCGCATTTTCATTCACATTCATAATCTTCATTGGGACGGCAACAAGAATTGACGCCGTAGATACAGCAGACATCGAGTAAGTCTTGGCAGGCGGCTAATTCAAATCGGGTAGTTCCGACGTTGCATCTTTGCCGACCATGCTTAACGTGATCTGCATTTTGATGTTCTGTTGAATCTGTCCGTCACGGCTGATCTCCAACTGCATCACCGTTGACACGATGCCGAACGGGGCCTTCTTATGCAGGCGATTGGTGAATGTCACGGCATTCTCACGACCGCTAGCAGTGTATTCTGTGGTACCCGTTACCCCTTTGCACTCCAGCTTGCCGAGGCTGCTCTCGACGGTTTCGGCATCCAATTCCTTAGCATCCTTGAGCGGACCGCAGAGAAATGCCGGCAAAGGACCAGCCGAGGAACCGGTGAAGTCGGTAATTTCTTTCGGCTCACGATCTCCCGGTTTGTACCACGCCTTTTTCACGTGGCCGATGGGATTCTTACCACGAGTCAACTCTGCTTCCGGAACCAACACCTTGGCCCTCACCGTTTGTTCGCGGTCCCCGATCTTCATTTCCAGCTTGAATTCAATCCAACGACAGTCAACATCGTCAACCTTCTGTTTACCAACCGACTTAATGGAAAATGAGCCATCGGCTTCCATTGTCTGGCCGTTGCGCTCCATTGTCATTTTCAGGTCGAATTCAGCCGAAGTGCCGTCGGCCGGGAGTTGATAAATCAGCCCGTCTGCTCGGGTGGCGGCTGGAAGAAGCAGAACGGTAGCCAGCATGATGGGGGAAAGAGTTCGCATAGTTTTCGCCTTCATTGTTGGATTGGGGACGGCAGCGGAAATCGACATCACATACTCGGTCACCCGTCAGCGTATCGCCGCAGTTATTGCGGGTCAAACAGATTCCGCACTCCGCCGCGATCGTTGCCGTATCCGGAAAATTGCGCGCCGTCAATTGATTCCGGTGCCGCGAGAGGACATCATGGCTAAGAGATTGTGACATCACTCCGCAAGATGAAAGAGAATTCCATGAAATCATTCCTTTGGCTGCCCTTGGCCATGTTAATCGCGTTGATGGCGTCTGGTACCTCACAGTCCACTTTGGCTGGTGAGAAAGACAAATTGAAGGTGCTGATCATCGACGGGCAGAATAATCACAACTGGCGGGCAACAACACCGGTTCTGCGAAAGTTCCTGCCGACCTCTGGGCGATTCCTTCCGCCGGACATTGCCACAACGCCAACCAACAAGAATACGCCGCAGGAAGAATGGGACAAGTTTCGCCCCAACTTTGCCGCCTACGATGTCGTCCTGAGTAATTACAACGGGGAACTGTGGCCCGAAGAAGTGCAGCGCAGCCTCGAAGCGTACCTCAAAGGGGGCGGAGCGTTGGTCGTGGTCCACGCCGCCAACAACGCCTTTCCGCAATGGGGTGAGTGGAACAAGATGATCGGCCTGGGTTGGCGCGGCAATGGATTCGGCGATCGTGTGACATTAAACGACGCGGGCAAGGCCGTTCGCACACCGAAGGGTCAAGGCCCTGGAGCCGGACACGGCCCGCAGCACGAATTCTCCATCGTCGTCCGCGACACATTACACCCGGTGACCAAAGGCATGCCGGCCGAATGGTTGCACGCAAAAGACGAACTGTATCACGGCCAGCGCGGTCCCGCATTGAACATGCACATCATCGCCACGGCGTACTCCGCAAAGGACAAACGCGGCACCAGCGCACACGAACCAATGATCTGGTGGATTCCCTACGGCAAAGGCCGAGTCTTCACCACAGTGATGGGTCACGCAGACTATTCGATGAAGTGCATCGGCTTTCAGAGTGTTGTCGCTCGCGGTTGCGAATGGGCGGCAACCGGAAAGGTGACGATTCCCATCCCCGCCAATTTCCCCACCGCCGACAAATCAAGCAGCATCCCCAAGGAAACGAAGTAGACAGCGTCGGCGCAAATCCCACGGGTTGCAACCCGTGGGTCTTTTCGACAATTACTCAATCCCGTGGCGGCGGAGCTTCTGTCGCAGTGTTGTGCGGTGCATGCCGAGCACACGTGCGGCCTGCGCGCGGTTGTTGTCGCAAGCCGATAGTACGGCCCGCAACAACGGCGGCTCTGCGACACTCAAGAATCGCTCGTAAAGCTCTTCGTCGCCACCTTCGGCAATGGTTTCAACCAACGCCCATTCCGAAAGCGTCTCGCGAACATTTTCAACCGGATCGGCCGTCTTTCGCGCGACGATGGCCGGCGCCGGCAGATCCTCCGGGCGAATCGTATTGCCCCGTGAGACAACTGCAGCATGTTCGACCGCGTTACGAAGTTCGCGCACGTTGCCTGTCCATTCGCGTGCAGAGAGCGCATCGATCACGTCGTCCGCCAGATACACATCGCCGTCGTCACCGGGACGACAACGTCGCAGAAAGTGGCGGGCCAGATCCGGTATGTCCTCTTTGCGCTCTCGCAACGGCGGCAGTTGGATTTGAAAAACGCTCAATCGAAAGAACAGGTCCTCACGAAACTCTCCCGCTGCGATCATTTCCGGCAGCGCGCGATTCGTCGCGGCAATCACCCGCGCATCAATCGGACGCGAACGCGAATCGCCCACCGGCGTAATTTCCCGTTGTTCAAGCGCTCTGAGCAGCTTCACCTGCAATGCCGTCGAGGTGTCGGCAATCTCGTCGAGCAGCACGCTACCGCCGGCTGCGAGTTCCAGCAGGCCGGTTCGGTCGGCGGCGGCACCGGTAAACGCGCCGCGAACGTGTCCAAACAGTTCGCTTTCAACCACACCGTCACTGAGCGCCGCCAGGCAGACCGGAAAAAATGGTCCCGTTTGCCGCTGGCCGTGAAAGTGAATCGCACGGGCCACCAATTCCTTGCCCGTCCCGCTTTCGCCGGTAATCAACACCGGAACATCCGATGCGGCCACCAATGCAATTTGCTTGAACACTTCCTGCATCGACGGCGAAGAACCGATCAAACTGGTGGCAACTTCTTCAACCTGTGCCGACGCGGAATCCTGCGACTTCGTTTCAGCGGCACGCAGAGCACGGCTGACGATTTCCAATGCCTGATTGAGATCGAACGGTTTCGGAAGGTAGTCGAATGCGCCTTCTTTGACGGCCTGCACGGCCGTTTCGAGATTTCCGAACGCGGTGATGACGATGATCGGCACATCCCCCACCAGCCGCCGAAAATGTTCGATGGCCGTCAACCCATCCATACCGGGAAGCCGCACGTCGAGAACAATTGCGGCTGGTTTGTTTTCGCCGACCAATTGCAGCGCTTCTTCGGCCGAGGCCGCAACACTGACCTCGTGGCCTTCCTCACTGAGGAATTCGCGGAACCCCCAGCAGATGCTCGGTTCGTCATCGACGATAAGTACGTGCGACATGATTCAACAATCGACAGTCGGGGCGAACGGAACTCCGGCAGACGGCAGGCCCATATCATAACACAGGCGGAACGCCGCTGCCTTGTTTCGATGAGGTTGCCAGCCTGAAATCGCCCTGCTCTGCCGCAACCGGAATCTCGAACCGAAACTCCGTGCAACCAATTTTTCGATTCCAGGACAGTTCTCCGCCCTGTTCTTCGGCAGCCCGTTTGGCCAACGCGAGCCCAAATCCAACGCCTTCCGGTTTGCCCGTGACAAACAGATCGAACATGTTATCGACCAACTCGCCAGGCGGACCGGGACCGTTGTCGATGACCGAAAAGATGACACGGATGGATGCGACGTTGGAGAAACCCGGTTTTTTCAAAAAACCGGGTTTCTGGCTTTCGGGGACCGTCGCTGAAGTCACGTTGAGTTCAACATATCCTCCAGCCCCGGTCGCTTCGACGGCATTCAACACAAGATTGAGTACGGCGGTCCGCACGCTTTCGGAATCGGGAATCTCTCTTTCTGCATCGGCGGCAACGGTGCATCGCCATTCCACGTTTGCGTGTTGACAGGCCGGACCCACTAATGTGCCAATCTCATCAACCAGGGAATCGATGCGACTTGGAATCGGCTCGCGGCGCTCGGGGCGTCCAACAGATAACAGGCCTTTCACCTGCTCTTCAGTCAGCCGCAGTTGACGCAACGCGACATCGAGACTGTCGTCGTCTGCCGCCGGGCAACGGCGGTGATGGATTTCAATTGCCAATCGTGCCCCAGTCACAGCATTTCTCAATTGATGTGCAAGTCCGCCGGCAAGTTGCCCCAGCAGCTGCGCACGTGTGGTCTGTGCAATTGTCTGCTGCATCTCCTGCAGTTGATCGCCCATTGTGTTGACCGATGCAATCAAATCGCGAATCTCATCGATCGGGCCGACTGCTTCTACAGTGCTGAATTCGCCCGCCGCAATGTCAGCCACGTGCTGTTGCACTCGGCGAATACGGTCGCTGAGACGATTGGCCAACCAGGCAGCCGCGATGACCATGAAGAACAACGTTGCCAAACCAACAATCAACGGCGGCAATGCCGCCTCGCTTCGTGCCTGTTGCAGACTCGTTTCCGGATACAGCACTAACAGTTTCTGCGCGCGGGCTGGATTTGGTGGCGAGACGGTCGCCACCAAATATTGCGTTCCGGCCAATTCGATGGTGGGATGTCCTGCGAACGACTTGAGATCGCCGCCGTCCGGCAGTGAATGAAGCAACTGTCCCGAGATTTTCGATCGCGGCAGCGTTGTCTCAAGGACATTATCGTCTGCGTCCAGCGCGACGAAGTCCGCGCCCGAGAGTCCCCGCATCTGCAATAACACGTTCTCCGAGTAGGGAAAATTCGTGCGACCCAGCGTGTCGATCACCTGGTTCAATTGCGCAAGGGTCGCCCGTTCGCTGCGCCGCGCCGCCAGGAAGGCTGCCGACAGCGAGATCACCGCCACCGCCACCAGCAGAATCGCAGCGAATGGGAAAAGAATCTGATTGCGAATCGGCCACCGCATTGGAGGATTCTACCAAACACAATTACTGTCGCGCGTTCGCGAAACCGCAAGCGACGTTCGATCACCTGAAACTCTCGCATTCGATGTTACCACACATTGCTAGCCATCGGCTGCTGCCATCATTGTGACGGTTGCCACGTCGGCAGGATCATCGGTTTTGGACTCGGAACGGTCGGTCGATTGTAACCACCACTCAGTCGCTTGTTTCTGAGTCCATACCGAATTGGGCTTGCAGTTATTCAATGCAGATTCCAGTTCCGTCACGTCGGCGAAACGGTCCTCGCGTTTCTTTTCGAGACATTTCATTACGACCGATTCCAGGTCATCCGCTACGCCCGGAATGACTTGCGAAGGTGGTGTCGGCGTGTCGTTGGCATGCGCGAAGAGAACTTTGATCGGCCGATCGCCTTCAAACACCGGGCGGCCGGTGAGTAAGAAATACGCCGTCGCACCGAGCGAATAGATATCGCTTCGCGCGTCGAGCGGCTCGCCCACCGCAGCTTCCGGACAAGCATACAACGGCGAACCGACAATGGTTCCGTCGATGGTCAAATTCATCGAACTCGTTTCAACACCAATCGATTTCACCAAGCCGAAATCCAACAGCTTCGCCACATCGTACAGACCGCCACGTTCGGCAGCGAAAATGTTACCCGGCTTGATATCGCGATGGACCAACCCGTGGGCATGGGCTTCCTTCAGTGCCGAGCAGACCTGCTTCAACAGAAATAGCGCACGCCCGGGCGGCAACGGTCCGTACCGTTCGACCAATTCCTGCAGATTCAATCCGGGCAGAAATTCCATGGCGTAGTAAAAAGTGCCGTCGTCGGTGTGACCGTAATCATAAATCTCAACGGTGTTCGGGTGTGTCAATTTGGCGGTTGCTTGCACCTCTCCTTCGAAGCGTGCGATGGCATGGGGATCGCCCGCCTTGTCGGAGCGAATCAGCTTGATTGCGCATGCGCGTTTCAGCAGGCGATGCTCCGCAAGGTAGACGTCGCCCATTCCCCCCGAACCGAGTTTCTCTCGCAAGGTGTAAGTCCCTTCGCGTCCCGCGTCGAACGCTTCCCGGCGCAACCTGCCGAAGCGGTGTGACCCGTACACCGCGGTGACTGCCGCAACGCCAACCCAAATCCCCATCGACGACAGCCCGCCCTGCTCCAGCAGATAATCGCGAACCGCCTGTTGTTGGGTCATCGCTCCAAACGCCGCCACAATGGGTACGGCCGACATTGATCCCACAACAATGGCGGCGCGCCTCCAGGTGTTCGGGATGAACACCCCATACACGTTCATCAAAATTATCCAGCGGATCGTCGTTTCAGCCGGAAACGCGCGAGCGGCTGCGGCGATTTCTTGAGGGGCCGTATCGCAGGCGACGCAAAACTGCACCCAGACAAAAAATACAGCGGGTAACCCGAAGACCGCCAACTCACAAAATCGCAAAACACGAATCGAAAGGCACGACTTTGCCACCAAGAGAGCGGTCACTCCTCCCAAAACGGCAGTCAACAAAATTTGCGGCACAAAAATGTGCGTTTCCATGACATGATCCGGCCCCCAAAACACATTGCGAATCAGGAAGGCCACAGCGCCGCCAAACAGTATGCTGACGGCGAGGCGAAGCCGCTGCCCCAACAGACAGCGGATATCCTCGCCAAACTGTGCCGACGAATCGGGAATCAGCCCACCCTGCGGGCAAAACGCGCCGGCGTGTGTGATTGGAAGGGGATTGGCAGCCGGCATCAATTGAATGCCGCGACCTGTTTTATCGTTTGGCAACATCGCTGCGCCTCACCTTTCAGATGTATCAACACCTAATTTGACCATTGGTCGATTATAGATGCGCCGGATGGGTTTTTGTAGAAGCCGATACGCATCAGATCCATATGACGACAGCCGTCAGGCAAGATCGCGCCGCCCAG
>CAUZOL010000337.1:0-7707 GCA_963581435.1 Planctomycetota bacterium | reverse complement strand
CGGTTGCCTAGCGGCCGTTTTGCGATTGGTCGATCTGCGTCAACACCTGTTGGACTGCGAGCATGGGTTCGTTGGCTTGAGCTTCAAATCGGTGCGTGACTCGTGGGTTTTCCTTCGGCGAGAAGAAACAACTGAAGTGAAACTCGTTGGGCTGATTTCCTGCAGAGAGTCGGTAGTCGCGAATGCCAAGTGAATTCAGACGGCTGACAACCTCACGCCACGTCTGCGGTTGGCGAACTACTGCGCTGGTCTCTTCTGGCTGGCTGTTGCCGGCGGGGATTGTCCGACGGAATGGCTCGCGTTCGACGAATTCAGCAGATGCCGTGGATATTTCATTGGCAACACGTCCAAACTGCGAGTCAAACTCGCGGCGGTTGGAGCGTTCATCCGATTCTTTGCCATCTGATTGATCGGCCGAGAATTGCTGTCCCACGTGTTCGTTGGCCGGGGAATTGCGATCTCGCCCAAAGCTTTTCGGATCGCGACGGTCAGCAATGCCGCCTCCGTTTGAACGCGAGTCCATTGCGATCTGGTCGAATTCACTCCGCGACTGCCGCGATGTTCTGCCAAACAGATTGGCAATTCGCGGCTCAGTCGGCTCCCGGCTTTCCAGGCGATCAACGTCCAGCGGTTGAAAGGAGGCTTGCGCAGGTGATGATCCGGCATCATCAAACGAGGCGAACAGGTCTTCAACACCTTGCGCCATCGACTCGCCGGCACCGGCCTGCTGATACGAGACAATGTCGCCTGAGAGTTGATCGCCGCCGGAAACATGTTCCGACGATGCGATGACCGGCGCAAATTGTGGCATGCCAAAGACGCCGACGACGGCCGCCACCCCGAGAACAAATAGAATCAACCATGTGGCAGAACCACTCCCCTGTACGCGCATGTGCGGGATCCTTCCCTCTGTGCGGCGGCAATTGCATGGACATCGGCGGTCGGGCAGGCATGGGTCATTGCCTATCGACCGAAGTAAGAAGCAATCAGCCGTCGCGCGTGTTCTTGTTCAGTCGACAAAAAAACGGCCGTCGAGTGAGTCGCGCCACGCAGAGCACGCCCCCCAAGGTGTGGCCTCTGAACCTATCGAATGTCGCTCGAAATCCTTTCGAGCGGGCGAACTGTATCGGAACTTGAGAGTTGCGACAATCGAACTTTTGAACGACAACTTTGCGATGATGCCACACCGTTTCTTGAACAGAGTCCATCGATCACCAACCTCCGATGGAGCCTTCCTACGCGAAATCGATGCCAATTCGTTTGTTTTTCCAACAGACATGCGAGAGCGGCGTCACCGTTTCCCAAAACGCGACGCCGGCGATTCTTCGTGTGATCGGTATCGGATGTGCTCCGTTTCTGCGAACCGAATTCGCTTCGCCATGCAAACCACGTAATGTTCTGGACATTTCGGCCAAATGCGGACGGAAAGTCGTTTCCGGCGGCACCAGAGCGACCGCATCAGGGCCGAGAATATGAACCAACCAAGGAAACCGGCTTTGCATCGAACGGGAAATTTAGCTAATTTGCGTTGGGTGGCGAAGGGAGATCGCCAGGACAGAATGGAACGGGAATTGTAAATTTGGCATCGATGCCCCCGTTGTTCTTGTACAAATTGCATTTTTCGCCCACGAACCTGTTTCCAATCTGAACAGGTTTGTCGGCGAGATCGACGGCACAAATGTCTTTTCGGGTCGGTAACCCGTTGACGGTGCCACACGGAGGAAACGCTATGAGTTTCAGTAAGAATTGCGGCACAACCGCGTCACACAGTTGTCGGTTGTTGATTGTCGGCTTTGTGTCCACTGTTTTCATCTACGCCTTACCCTGCGCGGCGGCCGATGCTCCGACCGAAAAGTCGGTACATCCGCTCGCCCGTGCGCTGAAGTACGCGCGGTCCAGCCAACAGACGATTGAGAACGCCAAAGACTACACGGCAGAATTTTCCAAGAGCGATATTGTCGGCGGGCAGGTGCATGCCCACACCACGCTGCTGAAGTACCGCACCAAACCGATGAGCGCCTATTTGAAGTTCAGAGAGCCGCATGCCGGCCGCGAAGTCATTTATGTGAAGGGGAAAAACACTGGCAATCTATTAGCCCACGAAACCGGATTGGCATCGCTGATTGGGACCATATCGTTATTGCCCACCAGTACTCGGGCGATGTCCGAGAGCAAGCACCCAATCACCGAAATTGGCATGGCCAAATTGGTCATCGGGCTGATCGATCAGTGGGAAGCCGAATCAAAATTCGGCGAGATCGACGTGCAATATTTTCCGCAGGCGACGCACAAGAAATTGGGGAAGCAAGAGCATCTGGTGATTCAGGCGGTCCATCCCCGGCGGCGACGGCAGTTCAACTTTCACCGATCGCGATTGTGGATCGACCGCAAGACGAACCTTCCGGTCCGCGTTGCCCATTGGGGTTTCCCCGCCCGCCCCAACGACAAACCGCCGCTGCTCGAAGAATACACCTACCGCAACGTGAAACTCGATGTCGGACTGAAAGACATTGACTTCGACGTAAAAAACCCGAAATACGCTTACTGACCGGCGATCTCCGGTTTCCTCGAAACCGGGCGATGGGTAAGATTCCTCTGTTCGCTGCAACCCAATAGGTTGCAGCTCCTGCGATGCATTGCATCGCAGCTGTTTATGGAGGATACCCCACCCATGCGATTTGCAACTGCGGCGAGATCATCGACGGAGGACATGATAGTTGTCCGCGACGCTGAAGACGTGCGCCGTGAAATTGCCGCCGCCAGGGCGCGCGGCGAAGAGGTCGCGTTGGTGCCGACGATGGGTGCGCTGCATGCCGGGCATTTGAGCCTCGTGCAGACGGCGTGCGAAGAATGCGATTTCGTCGCCGTCAGCATTTTTGTGAACCCGTCGCAGTTTGGCCCGAACGAAGATTTTGACAAGTACCCCCGCGCGTTCGAGCTGGATCTCCAGGCGTGCCGCGAGTGTGGGGTCAATCTCGTTTTTGCGCCTGACGTTACCACGATTTACCCCGACACGTTTACCACATTTGTTGAAGTGGAAGGACTCTCCGATATTCTCGAAGGCCGGTGCCGACCGGGGCATTTTCGCGGAGTCGCCACCGTCGTCCTCAAATTGCTGAATATCGTGCAGCCGGACGTTTCCTACTTCGGCCGGAAGGATTACCAACAGCAGGCGCTCATCCGCCGCATGTGCCGCGATCTCGATATGCCGGGCGAAATTCGGACGTGCGACACCGTTCGCGAGTTGGACGGCCTCGCACTCAGCAGTCGCAACCGCTATTTGAGCGACGACGAACGCGTTGCCGCCTTGTCACTTTCGAAGTGTTTGAAGCTGGCAAAACAACGGCTCACCGCCGGCGAGACCGACGTCGATTTGGTTCGCCGCGAAATGCTCGCCTTGCTCAACGAAACTCCCGGCGTCACAGTCGATTACGCAACCATTGCCGATCCCGATTCGCTCACCGACATCACATCGCCCCAACCAGAAATGATCGGTCTCGTCGCCGCCAAAGTCGGCCCGGCACGGCTGATCGACAACCTACCGATCCGCCTGCCCGTCGATTTGTGAGCCTGCAGAATTCACCGGCAAACAATGGTTCGCGTCCGTCACGCCACAGTGATAACTCAATTGGAAATACGATCTGACGCAAAGGCGCGAAGACGCAAAGTTTCGCAGAGTAAGAATATAGTTGACCACAGAATCTAACACGCCAGACCTTCTGGAAGTGCATCCGCGACTGGGTTCGTTTGCAAAATTGTTTTTCTTTGCGGCCCCATTGCATCTCTGCGCCTTTGCGTCAAGAAATACTTCCCCCTAAAGCAAGGACTCTCGTCGCATGCGACAAACGTTGCTTCGTATTCGTCTGGATGACATCTGGTCGATGGCTCCCATCGACGACATAACCGGCGTCGGGCTGGGTTATGTTGTACTCACAATATGGTCGTCGCTAGCGGTGTATTGGGCAGTATTTACTGTCCGTCGTGACGGTTTCACGCGCGACGACCGGTCCGGCGTGCTGATCTGGTTCGGTAGCGCGGTTGCCCTGCTATCGATTGGGCAATGGATGCTCCCCGCAAATTTCACGTCGATCCCCGTGTACGGTTACGGGTTCATGTTGTTTCTCGGTTTCTTTTCCGCCGCGTGGCTGGCGATGCGTCGCGCGAAGAGTGTCGGCCTTTCGGGCGATTTGATTTGGGATCTGGCCGTCTGGCTCATCGTTTCGGGAATCGTCGGCGCGCGGTTGTTGTACGTCATCCGGTTTCCGGAGAACGTCTTCGCCAACAAAGTTGGTTGGTCCAAGTTCGTCGCGATCTTCAATTTGCCCGACGGTGGGCTGGTGCTGTATGGCGGTGTGATTCTCGGGCTGCTGGTGTTCTTCTGGTTCTGCCGCAGGCGAAAACTCAACCCGCTGTTAATGGCCGACGTGATCATTCCGTCGTTTTTTGTCGGACTCGCATTCGGGCGGCTCGGCTGTTTTCTCAACGGCTGTTGTTACGGCGACGTCTGCAGCCTGCCGTGGGCGGTGCAGTTCCCCGAAGGCAGCGCGACGTTTGCTGCATTGGTAAGCAAAGGCTTTCTCAGCGACACAGCGACGGCCACCATGTCGCTACATCCGACGCAACTCTACAGTTCCATCAATGCGGTGGTACTGGCGATTCTCACCGCAACCTACTTCAAGCATCGGCACCAAAACGGAGCCGTGCTGGCGTTGGCCTTGTGCACGTATCCGGTCACACGGTTCGTCCTCGAATACCTGCGCAGCGACGAGTTGACGGTCGTGATGACAATTCGCACGGCATTACTCTGGGGCGAAGAGGTGACAACATTCACCACGCCGTTCACACCATCGCAGTGGGTCAGCGTCGTTCTGTTTTCCATCGGGCTGGCATTCGCCTACTTCCTGCAACGCCGCGCACGCGGTGCCGTCCTCGTCTCGACACCGCCCAGCGGCACCCCGGCAGCCGCCTGATTGGGATGTTGAACTTGGTGACGTCGTTTACCAGCGGGGCAACGCCCCGCGTGTCCGGTATCTTACTCCACTAAGCGCAGCGGCAGCGCCGGGTGAGCGCGTGAAGCACAGTTGGGCGTGGGTGGCTGGGGTCAAGCGAAGCGCAGCCCCCAGAACCGTTACGTGCTAAATGTCGAAGGATCGTTTCGAGTACCGTCTCAGTGACTGGCGTGAGATTGCAAGAACGTCGGTGGCGCATCGTTCTGGGGGCTTCGCTCCGCTACGACCCCAGCCACCCGACGCAATCGCAGCCTCACTCTTATTCGACGGCTATCAGACCACAATCACCATCGGTAAACGTGTGCGATTCACAACGCACAACAGTGCCAGGCGAGAATTGCCAGATTTCGGTGTCGGGTACTGAACCAGCCAACCGATAAAAACCACTTCCCAAGGATTCGGCCGTCACCGGACGCCAGACATCGACACCCTCACCGAGCAGGGCAACGAAAACTGTTGCAAATTGTTCCACAGTATTTTACCGGGATAAATTGCCTGACGCGTTCACACAAATGTGAAATAGTGAACAATTCCTCGCACTGAGATTCTCCGTATTTGGACGGTGCATCCCACGGAAACAAACCAAGCTCCGATTCTCTACTTTCCAAGCCGCAATGGCAAGAACATTCCCGGCAGCACATGCCTGTCGAACCGCAAACGCCGGGCGTTGCCCGGCCGCTAACTTTTGTCGGTCAACTGTTCAACCACCGCGTCCACTTCCATCACGTCACCCAGATCAATATCGATGTCGAGCAGGTTCACCAGGTGCATGATTTCGCAGCGTTCGCCCACCGCTTCGCGGGGGACGATGACGCGAAAACTGTCGGTGGCGTCGCGGCAACTGGCGTAGACGCAATGGCTGGTACTCATACCGGTCACAATCAGCGTATCGACACCCAGCGACGTCAACATTTCGTGCAGGTTGGTTGCTTTGAAGGCTGACGCGTAACGCTTGCGGATCAGCTTTTCCGTCGGCCGCCGCCCGAGCCGTTCGTCCAACTCGAACAGTGGTTCGTCGCCCGGTTTGATGTCCATCACCAACTTGCGGTTCTGCGGGCTGGGTGGATCGGCCGGGTCGTAGTCGAAGCTGGTGAAGAAGATCGGAATCTCCGCCTTGCGCGCGGCAGCCAAAACGTCGCAGGTGGCGTTCACAATCGAATCGGCTTCCGCTCCAATCTGCTGATCGGGCCGCGTCCAATAATACGCCAGGTCGATAACAAGCAGCGCGGGCTTCTTACCGAACCCAACACGATAACCCCATCCGCGCGACAGGTATTTCTCCCGCAATTCATCCAGATGTTCGTGCAATCCCTGCCGCAAGTCATCGGGAAGTTGCAGGTCGGCCGCACCAAACGGCAACTTCAGATCGTCATTGCTCATCATTGTCCCTTTTGCCGGTGTTGGAGTCGTTCGCATCATAACCGGTCGTGGATCGGATTTCTCTATGGCGGTCCACGCGAAGCGGGAATTAGGTTCTTGCCTCCTTGAGAAAAGCCCGGTAGTCTGAAGGTTCAGCAACAGCATGGATCGGCACCGCTTGACGGATATCCGCTGAAAATGCAAGGGGGCAAACGATGCGATTGACAAACGGAAAATGCTTGGCCGCAGCGCTACTCTGTTTTGTATGGGCTGCGACTCTTGATCCCATCGAAACGCTCGCACAGGCAGACGAGAAGATTATCGCCGCCGACACATCCAGCCCGCGCGATACACTGCGCAGCTTCATTGAGAGTTGCAATGAAGCCTACGGTGTGGTGAAGGATGAAAAGTACTTCGATCGTTCCGACGAGAAATTTGCCCATCTTGGCCAACGCATTGTCGATTGTATCGACTCCCGACAGCTTCCCGCTTTTGCTCGCGACGCGCGTGCCGGCGAGGTCGCGGTTTGCATCAAGGAGATTCTGGACCGTGTGGAACTTCCTCCCTGGGATGACATTCCCGGCAAGGAGGAAATCGCCGAAGCGGGAGGATTAGAAAAGTTCCCGTTGTGGCGAATTCCCGGAACGCGAATCACGATCGCTCGAATTGAAGACGGTCCGCAGAAGCACGAATATCTCTTTTCCGCGGGAACGGTCGATCGCGCAGTCAGCTACTACAAAACCATCGAGTCGCGAAAGTATCGTAAAACCGGGCCGGACGTCTCGCCAAAATTCTACCAGTGGTACATTTCATCGCCGGGGCATCCCTATCTGGGCGAGATCGTCAGCCGGCTCCCCGAGAGAGCGCGGCACGGTCGCACACTGGGAATGGCCAACTGGAAATGGCCCGGTCTGCTTCTGGCGCTGTCGATCACCATTTCCGTGATGGCAACCTGCTACCGGTTGCAGTACAAGTTGACCGCGCCTGCAAAGAGCAAGGGAATCGTTCGATATTGTCTGACAATCGTGTTCCCCATCATCGCCATGCTGGCTCCGCAGTACCTGAGGTACTTTGGCGAGCGTTATCTGACGATTCGGGCGAGTCCTCTCTATTATCTCAGTTTCATTACCAATGTGACGGTGATTATCGCATCGGTGGTGTTGGTGTTTTCCGCCACCAACCGAATTGCCGAGACCATTATCGCTTCGCCGCGAATCAACCCGCAGGGTACTTGTCTACCGGCCTGACAGTGGCAGGAGCCGGGGCTGTGGTGAGATCATGGTCTGCTTCAGGAAGTCGAGGGTGTTGATTGTCTGCTGATTTGCGGTGACCAGTATGG
>CAUZOL010000336.1:0-7762 GCA_963581435.1 Planctomycetota bacterium | reverse complement strand
GAGCTCTCCCCGCGGTCGACGATTGCCTGAAGGTTTTCGGGGATCTGAGATAGAACTTTCCCATCCAACCCGTGCTCCGCGGCACCCGCATGGGAAGCAGTGAAAAGCAGGGTAACTGCGCAAAGACTTATGATTGGGGTAGTCATTCGACCTGATATGTTTGACATGTGTAAATCCCTTTCAAGCTGTAATTCTCCTGACGCCCTCAGTTCGACATCCGCCGTTCCCAAACCGCCAGTTCGTCGTTGAGCCTCTTTAGCATCGCCGGGTTCGTCCGGGCGAGGTCGTTCTTTTCCGCGAGGTCCTCGTCGAGATTGTAGAGCGTTGTCTTGGTTTCCCTGACCAGCAGTTTCCAGGGGCCTTTGCGAACGGCCTTCTCATCTTCGAAACGCCAAAACAAAGTGCGCTGCAGCAGCTTCTTATCCTCGGTCATCACCGCCAGCAGATCGACGCCATCGAGCTTCAAGCCGTCGGGCAGTTTCGCACCGGCAATCGATGCTACTGTGGGAAACAGATCCATCCCCATAACCGTCTGTTCGGTGGTCGTGCCGGGGCTGATCCTGCCGGGCCAGCAGGCGACGGCGGGTACGCGATGCCCACCTTCCAAGAGGCTGCCCTTGAAGCCGGATAACGCGCCCTTTGAGCCTTTTTTTCCCGGTCCGTTGTCCGAGCAGAAGAAGATGAATGTCTTACGCTCCAGTCCCAGCTTCTTGACGGTCTCGACAATTTGCCCTATCCCGGCGTCCATCACCTCGATCATTTCCTTGTACGCCCGGATGAAATCTTTGGGTTTGCGACGATACTTGCCCCTCTTGCCGCTGGGTAACCGCAAGGTCGGATCGTTTCTGCCCTGATATGGAGAATGCACCGCCAGGTGCGCCAGATACAAGCAGAATGGCCCATCCTTGTGCCGCTCGATGAAGTCCACTCCATGCTTTGTAATCAGGTCGGTGGTGTAGCCTTCTTCGGGAACCATTTCGAGGTTCTTCCACCAGTCCTCGATGAGGGCCCCATCGATGCGCGAATGGTAATCCACGTTGCCGCCACTATTTCCGCGGAACTCGTCGAAGCCCTGCTTGGTCGGGTTGAACTCGACGTTGTTGCCTAAGTGCCACTTGCCGAAAAGGGCCGTCGCGTAGCCGTGTTCCTTGAGAACCTCGGCGATCGTTGTCTGTTCCAGCGCAAGGCCGGCCTCCCGCATTGGACCCTTCGAAGGGAAAACATGCTCGATGCCGCTGCGCTGCTGATATCGCCCAGTCAGAAGTGCCGCTCTAGTCGGGCTGCAGACAGGTCCATTGGAGTGAAAATCGGTGAACTTCATGCCGCTTTTTGCAAGCGCGTCGATGTTCGGCGTTTTGATTTTCGCGCTGCCGTAACAACTGATGTCACCGTACCCCAGGTCGTCGGCCATTATCAAAATGATATTGGGCCGGGCAGCCTTCTCGGATTCGGCCGCCGCGACAGCGGTCTGCAGTAACGTGACTGCCAAAACAGCAGGCAGGGCGGCGAGTGCTGTTTTCTTCAAATTGTTTTTCATACAGCCCTCTTACAGCCACTTTGTTCGGTTCTGCTTGCGTATCAGGGCATCAGCTTCGGGCATTCCCTTGGCCTTCATCGCCTCGCCGTCCCAATCGAGATTCTTCTGCAGCCGTAGCGCGACGTTACCGACAAGCCCGATCTCGGTCAGGTGGCCGCCGACCTCGAAAGGCGAGAACGTCTCGCCCCCGTCCAGGATCGCGTCGGTCCATTCCCCGAAATGACTGTCGACACGCGGCAAGCTTTGAGCGATCTTCCGGGCCTCAGGGTGCTTGCCGTGACTGATAAATTTCTTGTCGCCGTCCATCTTCACATAGCAGATTTTACCCCACATACCGGTGGAAAGCAGTCCCTTCTCGCCTTCGAGCAAGACATAATTACGAATCCCACCGAAGGTGCCCTTGAGCTGGTTGACTAAGGCTTTGGGCGGCCTGTCCTGGTCGCCCATATAGTAGATTATGTTCACGGCGCTGCGTCCGTCCTTCGCCGGAAAGCGGAGGGTGTAAGTGACGGCACTGGCATAGCTCTCCAGGCCTCCGTTCTTGACTCCGCTGATTTCCACTCGGGTTGGATAATCGAGTTTGAGCGCGCGCACCGGCAAGTTGAAGGAATGACAGCAGAAGTCACCCATCTTCCCATTGCCGAAGTCGTACCAACCCCGCCAATTGCCTGGGTGGTAGATTTCATTCGTGTAGGGACGAAGCGGGGCAGGCCCGCACCAAAAATCCCAGTTCATGCCGTTCGGCACCGGGCCCGCCCCCTTGGGGCGCGGGACACCGTGCGAGTAGCGGGGTGGGCCGGGATGCCAGACATGCACGTTGGATATTTGACCGAAGAACCCAGCTTGAATCAATTCAATGCTTCGGCGCAGACTCGAGGTGGCACTGCCTTGATTTCCCATTTGAGTAACCACCTTCGCGTTCCGCGAGAGATCGCCGAGCTCGCGAGCTTCGGCCACGGTATGCGTCAACGGTTTCTGGCAGTATACATGCAGGCCGGCGTGGATCGCGGCCGTGCTGATCGGGGCATGCCAATGGTCAGTGGTTGCAATGACAACCGCATCCAAAGACTTCTCCTTGTCCAGCATCTTGCGATAGTCGCCGTACTCCTTGACATTCGCCACCGCTTCCCCGTGCTTCTTCTTCGAGCGACTGATTTGGTTCGGGTCCACGTCACAGAAAGCCACCACGTTGTGTTTCAGGTCCAGCGCCGATTCCACAGACCCCCCCATCACACCGCCCATGCCGATAAAGCCTATATTGAGCTTCTTGTTCGCGCCAAACACGGTCTGCGGGAGGATAAGAGGCACTGCCGCGGCTGCGGCCAGAAATTCGCGTCGCTTCACATTTGCTGGTTTCATAATAATTTCTTTCTCTGTTTCACAAATATCTATGCCAGGGCCTGCTTACAAAACTGCAGGCATTTGGTAACTTCTTTGACCGCATCGGAACCTTCGGGGATCTTGTATTCCAGTTCAATATCTGCCGAAAACGTCAGTTTATTCTTCTTCATAAACTGGAGCACACCGGCTATGTCAGTGTCTCCCTGACCCCAGGGCATATTCGGTCCCAAGTCCTTCTTGCGATCCTTCAGGTGAAGAGTAAGTATCCGGTCAGGGAATTTTTCAATCAACGGAATAGGGGACTGGCCGGTTCCGGCAACGAAATGCCCGATATCCAGTTGGATACCAAGATACTTGCTGGAAGACAGAATACCGCCATCGTAGGCATCCGCCTTCATCTTGCTGTGGTTATGGAACCCGATCATCATCTCGTGCTTGTCGGCAATGGGCCCCAACCGCTTTGCCGCCGCTTCATTAATATCTAGCCCCCGCGCAATGCCCGTGACACCGAGAGCTTTGGCAGCATTGAAATAGTAATCGATGGCCTTGTTCGACATCTTCTTCCAGCCGAGTTTACTGACCCTCAAGATATTAATGGTAACACCGGCATCGTTATATAGTTTTCGCAGGGCCTTGAATCCGTCCATGGGATCGGCACCGGGATGAGTCTTGGCATAAGCTTTGGCATACTGTTCGGCCTCATTGGTCCTCATTTCAACAGAGCTTATTCCGCATTGAGTTATGTATTTGAGCATGCGCTCGGCCGAGCCGTCGGACATCTTCACGAAACAACCGATATTAGCCCCTATTTGAACGCCGTTGAACTTAGAATTCGGCTTGGCGGCATTAGCCAAGTTCGGCATCATCGTGGCTGCCGATAAAGCCGCCGTACCGCCAATGAACGATCGTCTGGATAATTCAGAATTCTTCATGATTAATTAGGGCGCCTGCGCAGAGACTTGTGATCAGGATAGTATCTAGTTTCATTATCTCGTCCTGAATAGAAAGGCGTCTGAAGTAAGCAGTGATAGCAACAACGCCTTCATGCTTCCCCACCTACGCCAAGATGTCGTGAACGACCTGCCCGTGGACGTCGGTCAATCGGAAGTCACGCCCGGCATAGCGATAGGTCAGGCGCTCGTGATCGAGTCCCAGCAGGTGAAGCAAAGTGGCGTGGAGATCGTGCATGTGGACCTTGTCCTCGACCGCCTTGTGGCCGAACTCGTCGGTTGCGCCATACGCGAGGCCGGACTTAACGCCACCACCAGCCAGCCAGGTCGTGAACCCGTAGGCATTATGATCGCGACCGGGAACTTTCTTTTTGTTGGGATTTTGAACGTAGGGGGCTCGGCCGAATTCACCGCTCCACCAGACGATGGTGTCTTCCAACAACCCCCGTTGCTTCAGGTCCTGCAGCAGCCCTGCGATCGGTTTGTCGACCGCCTTTGCCTGTGGTTCGTGTTGAGGCAATTTCGAATGCTGATCCCAATTGTTAGCCCCACCAGCGGCGCCGGAGGTGACTTGAACAAAGCGAACGCCGTTTTCGCAGAGGCGGCGGGCCATCAGGCACTGGCGCCCGAAATCGTCCGTCTCCTTCTCACCGATTCCATACATCGCCAGCGTCCCCGGAGTCTCTTTGCTTAGGTCGAGCACGTGGGGAGCATTGTTTTGCATCCGCCAAGCCAACTCGTAGGAGCCGATGAGCGACTCTAACTCAGAGTCTCGCTTTACACCCTTCAATTGCTCTGTGTTGAGATGGTTCAGAAACTCGAGTTGTCGCAGTTGATCGTTTTTCGACAAATCAGCGTTTTTCAGATTCCGAATCGTATCGTTTTTGTCGAACTTCCCAGCCTTGCCAATGGCAGTTCCTTGATGTGCTGGCGGAAGGAAAGCGCTGCCGTAATTGCGGGCACCGCCAGATGAGGTGAGTGGCGCCAGCGAAACAAAGCCGGGCAAGTTCTCGTTCTCGGAACCCAGACCATAGGTAACCCAAGACCCAAGTGATGGGCGAATGAAACTGGTCGAGCCACAGTGCAGAAACAACGTTGCCGGCCCGTGGGCGACACCTTCGGAATGCATCGAATGGATGAAAGTGAGGTCGTCCGAATGCTTCGCTGTCTCACGAAAGAGATCGGAAGCCCACCGTCCCGACTCCCCGTACTGTTTGTATTTCCACATTGGCTTCATGACGAGCTCGGAGGTGGCTCGATTGCCGGTCTTGGCAATCGTGCGAGCATCGTCGAACCGAAGTTTCTTACCGTCATTTTCGTAGAGCGCCGGTTTATAGTCGAAGGTATCGACGTGACTCGGTCCGCCCTGCATGAACAGAAAAATGATCCGTTTCGCCCTGGGGGGGTGATGGGTGCTCTTGCCCGCGAGCAGGTTCGCCGCCCGAGCGGAGTCGGCGCACAAACCGGCCAACGCCAGGCTTCCGAAACCACAGGCGGCTTTCTGGAGCGCTCCTCTTCGAGAAATGGGTTTATTGAATGGGCTCATATGATTGTACTCGGATGATTTAGCGGATATAGCGAAAATCGATAGTCGAAAACATTGAGTGGACCATCTGTGTCCAGGCCTCGACCTGGTTCTTCTCAGTGGCCACTGATTTCAAGAACTCCTGACTGAGCGAGATCTCTGCCACGGTTGCGTGGCGGCCGAGAATCCGCAGATAAGCGTGATCGATGCGTTGCGCTTCTTTCGGTTGCGAATCGTCAAGAAGGCGTTCCGCAGTGAGCTTGGCTTGGGCACGGACGAAGGGATGATTCATCATGAACAGCGCTTGCGGCGCAACCGTGCTGAGGGTACGGCGTCCGGTCACCAGGCTGGTGTTGGCAAAGTCGAACACTTCAAAAAGTTCGGGCAAACTACTCCGAAATACGGGAACGTAAACACTACGTCGTGGTTCCTCGAACCGAAAGTCGACGTCCGTTTTAAGGTTTGAGGCGAAAGTTGCCCCTCCCATCTCTAAATCCAAGGCACCGCTTACTGACAGCATTGTGTCACGGAGAGCCTCGGCATCCAGGCGACGATGATTCACGTGAGCCAGCAGTCGATTCTCCGGGTCTTCCCGTTGCTCGCCTCGGGCGGACGAAAGACGGTAGGTCTTGGACAGCGCAATCGCCCGGATAAGTTTCTTCACAGACCAACCTTGTTGAACGAATTGGACAGCCAGATGATCAAGTAACTCGGGATGCGACGGAGATTCGCCCGTTGTGCCAAAGTTATCGACTGTGCGAACCAGTCCTTCGCCGAATAACCAGTGCCACACTCGATTCGTCATCACGCGCGCCGTCAGTGGGTTTGCCGGATCGACGATCCAGTCAGCGAGTTCCAGTCGACCGCTGGCGTTGGTGGGCATCTTTGGCGCGGGCCCATAGTTAGCAACCTGCAGCACGCCGCGTGGAGCAATGGCGCCCAGATTATCGATGTTGCCGCGAATATTAATCTTCATATCCGTCGGTTTCGATTTTTCGTTAAACGACTGCACCATCTCGGGGGCCGGTTTTCGTTTTTGGAGGGCAGATAAATCCGTCGTCAGTTTCGCCATTTTCGTCTTGAGTTCCTTCTGTTCGGCAACCGCCAGCTCTTTCGCCACTTGTGACGCGGAACGGGTTGTGACTGTGGTATCGTTGTCGACAGGAAGAAACTGGACCGCATCGGCTGTTAGAACCCCGTTCGTTCCCTCATTCGAGATCAGGACACGGCTCTGCTCCGTCGCTTCGAAGCGGAACGTGCCGAGAGATATGAAGCGTTCCTCAAGCGGTGGCATCTTGCGCATATCGACAATGATGGTCTTCTCGCCAGCAGCGCTGAATACCGTCACTGGAACGTTGGACGCGCGGCCGCCGCCATGCGAATAGGCGAAGCGTACTTCATATTCCCCGTCACCCGGCAGTTTCGGGACGAAGGAAAGCGTTTTGTCTCCTTTCCCCTTGTTGGCGTCGTGAATGTAGCGTTTTCCAATGTAGTGCTTGGAATGAACTGAGTGCGTCCACTTTCCCACGACCAGTACATCGTCGTCATCCACGACAATGCCCGGCAATGAGGAGGCCGCGACAATTTTCGGATAAGTCTTCGGCGACAGCAGCTCCAACTTAGCTTTTAACGTCTTGATTTCACTCTTCAATCGGGCAACGGACGCGTCGTGGACTTCCAGTTCTTGCTTTGTCTCCTCCGAGAGGGGCAAGGGCTTCTCCATGAAATTGGAAACGTTCCCGTGTTTCAGCCACTGTACGTTTTTGAGAATGCCCGCCATCGCGTAATAGTCACGGGTGGGAATGGGGTCGAACTTATGGTCGTGACAGCGGGCGCAAGCAATCGTTTGGGCCAACAGACCTTGTCCTATGGCATCGAGTTGCTCATCGATGTAATCCATGTCGAGTTGGCTCTTGTCTTGGTTCTCGAGGAGGGCATCACCCATCATCAGGTAGGTCGTGGCGATGAGATTCCGACGTTGCGCGTCGACTGAGGTTGCCTCCAGCAAATCGCCCGCAAGTTGCTGTCTGAGAAATTGATCGTATGGCAGATCGTCGTTGAACGCATCGATTACGTAGTCACGATAACGCCAAGCATGCTTGAGCAAGCGTCCGCGCAGTGACATTGATTCCGCGTAACGCGCAACGTCAAGCCAGTGGCGACCCCATCTTTCACCGAAGCGCGGCGATTCCATCAATCGGTCAACGAGGTTCTCATACGCATCGGGTGACTTGTCGACGACGAACCGGGCGATCTCCTCCGGTGTGGGGGGCAATCCGATAAGGTCGAAGTAGAGTCGACGGACGAGGGTGATTTTCTTGGCATCCGGCCCGGGTTGCAGCCCCGCCGACTCCAGCTTGGCGAGGATAAAGCGATCGACGTCATTGGCAGGCCAGGCGGCATCCGCCA
>CAUZOL010000335.1:0-7779 GCA_963581435.1 Planctomycetota bacterium | reverse complement strand
AGCCGCCGCCTGTTTCAAACCGTTCCGATTTACGGTGGCGGCTGGAAGCCACCACTACGCCAGGATTTCTTTCACCACTCTGGGCGGCTCGAATCCAGTCAGTCGCTCTTCGAGGCCGCTGCGTTTGTAGAATAATTTCTGATGATGTAGCCCTAACAGATGCAAGATTGTGGCGTGGAAATCGTGGACACTGACAGGGTTTTCGACGGCCTTGTGTCCGAATTCATCGGTCGTGCCGTAGGTGGTTCCGCCCTTGACGCCGCCGCCCGCCATCCAGGAAGAGAAGGCCTGCATGTTGTGGTCGCGACCGGAGAAGCCGTTGGCGGATTTCTGCGTGGTCGGCGTTCGGCCAAATTCACCTCCCCAAATCACCAGTGTGGAATCGAGCAGACCGCGTTGCTTGAGATCGCGGAGCAAACCTGCCACCGGTTTGTCGGTGCGCTGGCAGGTTCCACGGTGGTTGGGACCGAGATCGGCGTGGCTGTCCCACGGTTGTTCTTCCAGGAAGATCTGCACGAAGCGGACGCCGCGTTCGACTAATCGACGCGCGAGCAAACAGCGCTTGCCGAACGAGTCGGTCAACTTCTCACCGATGCCGTACGTCGAGAGCGTGTGTTTGCTTTCTCGCGAAAGGTCGAGCGATTCACCGGCTGACAGTTGCATGCGGGCGGCGAGACTGTAGGACTCGATGCGGGCATCGAGTTCCTGGTAATGGGGACGCTCTTTTCGGTGAATCTCGTCGAGTTGCTTGAGCAATCCGCGGGCCGATTCCGTCGCCGCCATTGGCTGTTCGTACTGCGGCCGCAGATTCAGTAGCGGAGAGCCGGTGGGTCGGAAACGTGTCCCTTGATAAAGCGGCGGCAGGAATCCCGAAGTCCAGTTTCGCGTGCCGTTCTTGGGGGGGCCGAGTGGATCGTTGAGCACGACGTAAGCGGGCAGATTCTGGTTCTCGCTACCCAGCCCGTACACTGTCCACGCGCCGAACGTCGGATATCCCATGAACAGCCGGCCGCTGTGAATTTTGTACAACGCGTTGTCGTGATTCGGATGATCGGTCCACATGGAGTTGATCAGGCAAATGTCGTCGGCCATTTTCGCCGTATGCGGCAGAACGTCGGCCATCCACATGCCCGATTCCCCGTGCCGAGCGAACGGGAATTGACCGCCCATCATCACGCCGATGTCGGCGATGTTGGTATTGCCGATTTCCTCAACGTTGCCCGGAAACGGTTTGCCGTCCAACCGGCTGAGTTCCGGCTTCGGATCAAACAGGTCCATCTGACTCGGCCCGCCATTCATGAAGAGATGAATGACCGATGTCGCTTTCGCCGAATGATGCGGCTGCTTCGGCTTGAGGTTGTAATGGAGAGCAGGTTCTTGCGATTCCGCCTCCGCAGCAAGGGCCGACGTCCCGCCAAAAAAGTCTTCACACAACATATGCGTCAGCGCAGCACCCAGCACGCCATCACATGTGCGTGCGAAGAAATCTCGGCGGGTTTGTTGATTCATGGGTTGGTCGTTCGTCGTCATAAAGTCGTGGTGACCCCCAGCCGCCGCAACATTTCAATCAACATAAACAAACGCAGCAGAGTTCAAAATCGTGTGACAGTAAGTCTCCAACGCGCGGCGTCGATCACCCTTCCAGGTCGTTTCCAATTCCTGCAAAGTCGCAGTCCCCAAACGTCGTTCTTTCTCACTTGGCGATCGACTCAACGCGATTTGATAAACAAAATCAACCATCACCCCGCGATCGTTTTTGTCGCGATCATCCAGCAATCCTTCCACACGCACGGCAAACGCGGCCGCCAACTCGCGAACGCGCCCGTTGTTCATCAGCATCAGCGATTGCGGCGAAACAATTGACACACTGCGGGCGACGCAATTGGGTCCCATCTCGGGGTAGTCAAACGTGTGCAGCATCGTCGGGATTTCGGTACGGCGGTATTGCAGGTAAATGCTCCGCCGCCAACCACCGTCAGCAGCAACATTCGCGCTAACTAAGCCGTCGCGATCGACGGACACCCTGTCCGGTGGGCCGCCAGGAGTATCGGTGAGTCTACCAGAGACAAACAACAGCGAGTCGCGCAGCGCCTCGGCATTCATCCGCCGTAGCGGCATGCGTGACAGCAGCCGGTTTTGCGGATCGAGTTTTCGTCGCTGGTCGGTAATGCGGTTCGATCGCTGATACGTGCGCGAGTTCATCATCAGCCGGTGCATTTGCTTGATGCTCCAGCCGCGTTCGATGAATTGCACGGCGAGCCAGTCGAGCAATTCCGGATGCGACGGCCCTTCTCCTTTGACGCCAAAATTCTCCAGCGTTTTCACCAACCCCGTTCCGAAGTGGTGATGCCAGATATGGTTCACCATCACGCGCGACGTCAGCGGATGATCGGGCTTTGTCAGCCAGCGGGCGAAGGCAAGTCGCCGGCCTGTTTTGCCGGGGAAGGGGGACGTGACGGCAAACGGCGTGCGGCCGTCGGTCAGCATGGACGGAACACCCGGCCCCACAAGTCGGCCCGGTTTGTCGTGATCGCCCCGCCTGAGAATGTAGGTGGGCGACGGCGCGCCGCGATCCCACAACGCCCTGATGGTTAACGGCGGTTCCATCTGCCTCCGAACCTGCAGCATCTCCTGCTCGATATCCCGGACGGCTTGCCTTGACTCTAAGACAGACTGAGACTGTTCGCCGTCCGGCACCACTTCCGCCTGCTGCAGTTTCTCGACAAGAATGCGTTGCGGCTGAGAACGATTGTTGTCGGCGACTTTCAGTGCGCGGAGCGTCGCCTTGCGGTCGGCATCGGATTGATCCGGATAGTGCTGGTGGAGTATCTCGATTTGCATCGCGGCGATCGCTTGCTTGCGGCGCAATGTGAGTTTCTTCAGTCGCTTGCTCAGAGGCGGGTTGTTTTGGGCGACGCGTTTGCGACGTGCTTCTGTCGCGACGCTTAACGTGCGGCCTTTAAACGTCAACCAATCATTCTCGTCCAGCGCTCCCTGAAAAATCGCCTTGAACCGGTAGTAATCGCGATGCGGAAACGGATCGTACTTGTGAGAATGACAGCGGGCACACTCCATTGTCAGTCCCATCACACCGGAACCGATGACTTTGATCGCGTCGGCGATGACGCCCAGCCGTTCCGGGACAAAATTCATCGTCCGCGATCCGGTCTCGTCTATCCCCATGCGAAGAAACCCGGTGGCAATCAGGTTCTCGACCATCTCTTCGGTGACGGCCGGCGCGTTGTCGTAGTCGAGCAATTCGTCGCCAGCAATCTGTTCCAGCAGAAAGCGGTTGTACGGCTTGTCTTGATTGAATGCGCGAATCACATAGTCGCGATATTTCCAGGCGACTGGCCGCACGGGATCGGCAGAGACGCCGCCTTCCGAATCCGCATAGCCGGCGATGTCGAGCCAGTAACGGCCCCATCGTTCTCCATAATGCGGCGATGCGAGCAAGTGGTCGATCATGGCGGAATACCAACCCGCATCGTCGCTGCTGCGCCACTGTTTCCACTCCGCCAGCGACGGCGGCATGCCAACCAAATCGAGATACGCGCGACGGATGAGCGTGTCGCGATCGGCTGCGGGCGACAACGTCAGCCCGTTCTCTTTCAGTTTCTTGAGGATGAACTCATCGATTGACTTGGCTTCGGGGTTTGATCGGGGCGGCCGAAACGCCCAGTGTTGTCGGTCTTCGTCGGTGACGAACCTATCCGGTTCGGTGGTGGCGACATCGGCCGGCACATCAACCTCGGGCGCACCGGCGGTGATCCATTTGCGCAAGGTTTCGACTTCTGCGGGCGCAGGACGTCTTACAAAAAACTTCAACAACAGACCGCGCGGCGGACAGGCTTCGCTTTCAATTCGTTGAATCATGCGGCTCGCCTTTGGGTCACCCGGCACGAGCGCGGGACCGCTGTCTCCACCTTTCCGCATGGCGGCCGGCGTGCGGAGATCAAGCCCGCCGTCTTGTCGTTGTCGACCGTGACAGGTCGTGCATCGCAACAGCACAATCGGCAACACGTCGTGCTGCGTGAGTTTCTTTTTGGTTGACTCCTGCGGAGTTTTCGACGGCGAACCGGCGGCGATCCATTGGCGGATGGTCGCGAGTTCCTTCTTCGTCAGCGGCGGCTGTCCCTCGGGCGGCATGAGGTCATCGTCGAGCATCGTCCACAGCAGACTGTCCTCGGCAGTGTCGGCGACCACCGATTCATCCGACTCGCCGCCACGCCGCAGTCCGCCCATCGTGGAAAGATCAAGCCCACCCTTCTGCACCTTGGCGCTGTGACACTTGCCGCATTTCTTCGCCAGAATTGGTTCGATGTCCGCTTCAAAGATCGGCTTTTCCGCTGCGATAGCCGGTGGGACAAACGCCGCAGCGGTCAGACAAGCGATTAACAATATGGCGAGGCGTACGGGATTCATAGGAATCGCGGCGGGCTTTCGATGGTCGAGGCGAGCGAGGACAAGCTGGCATCGCAGGATTTGTGACGGTAGCCACTCTCACCGTATTATAGCCCGGTTCTATGGCGTCTGCGAACGTTGGACGCTGTCGAACCTCATCCAATGATCGATTCGCACGCGACTACGACTCGACTTTGGCAATCGCGAAACCTTGGCAAATATCAAAAAACGTTGATATACTCGGCGTCGCCCTTGGTTCAGGATTTGATCGACGGGGAGATCTCGAAATGCTGACGATGCTGGGAAGTCCACGGAGATGCTGTGACGGCATCACGCGAAGAGAAACGCTGCGGGCGGGCGCGCTGTCGGCCTTGGGCGGATTCGGATTGCCGCAGTTTCTGGAAGCCAAAGAGGCCGGACACGTACGACCGGGCAAAGCAAAAAGTGTCATCCTGCTGTATTTGCTCGGCGGGGCAGCGACGCAGGACATGGTCGATCTCAAACCGCATGCCCCCAAAGAAGTCCGCAGCCAGTTCAAGCCGATTGCCACGTCAGCTTCCGGAATTGAAGTCTGCGAGCATCTGCCGCAAATGGCGAAGTGGATGCACAAAACGGCCGTCGTCCGCTCGTTGAACCACAAAGCGGGCTGCCACAATTGCCTGCCCAGCTACAGCGGGTATGAGATTCCGCAACCCGATCAGCATCCGCGCGATACCGACCCGCCGAGTATGGGTTCGGTCTGCGAATATTTGAAAGCGAACGATGGCGGTCAAGACACTGGTTTCCCCGCTTACGCTTATCTTCCCTGTTGGCTCGGCTGGGGACAAATCTTTCGCAGATCGGGACCGTATGGTGGATTCCTCGGCAAGAGATACGACGCGCTGACCACCGAATGCGCACCGTACAAAGCCAAAGGAACTCCCAACGTGTTGCCCGGCACCCCGCAAACCGTGCTTGGCCAACCCCAACTGCCAAACAGCACCTTGCAGCCAGAACTGACAATCGACCGACTCAACGCGCGTCGCGGTCTGCTCCAGCAAATCGACGATCAGCTGCGCTTACAGGACGCGCAATCGGCCGCGCAGACATTCGGTCGGCATCAGCAACAGGCCTTCAATATTCTGACGTCGTCCCGTCTCAAGCAAGCGTTCGATTTGAGCCACGAGAAACCGGAACTCGTCAAACGTTACGGCGACACGCTGTTCGGAAACAGCACGCTCATCGGTCGGCGATTGGTCGAGGAAGGCGTGCGGTTCGTCAACGTGACATGGGACCTGTTTTGGGACCGCATCAAACTCGACTACGACGCCTGGGACACGCATCGGAACAATTTTCCGATCCTCAAAGACAATAAACTTCCCGGTCTGGATCAAACGTTTTCCGCGTTGATGGAAGATCTCGACGACCGCGGCCTGCTCGAAGAAACTTTGGTTGTGGTGATGAGTGAAATGGGACGCACGCCGAAGATCAACGAAAATGCCGGCCGCGACCATTGGACGTTTTGTTATTCGGCCCTGTTCGCCGGTGCGGGAATTCGCGGAGGCACCGTTTATGGTGCTTCGGACTCGCAAGCGGCCTATGTCAAAGACAAGCCGGTAAGTACCGCTGATATCTGCGCGACGATCTACCACTGCCTGGGCATCGATCCGCATTACCGGGTCCCCGACCGGACGAATCGTCCGGTCGACATCGCACACGGTGGAAATGTGATTCACGACATCGTGGTGTGATCCTCTTCCTGCTGCCGGCCGGTCCGTTCTGTCGCGCTCAGCCGTCACACTCGGTAATTCGTGCTGATCGGAATTTCTGGCGCGAACCGGCTTGTTCGATCTGCCCGGATCATGCCGCGCAATCGGTCGATCGTGCGGACAATCACCACCGATTCGACCCACGCCGATGCGCTCGAATCGATCGGTTTTTGCGCCTCGGTAGTTGACTTCGCCCGGATTCTTGTCGAAACGAAGAAAGCAGCCCCGCATGTCGGGTCGGTTGTCACATTTATGCAATGGATTGCAAAACGAGCCGGTTCGGTGCAAGACGCACAAACCGCAAAGCCGCAGGATCCATTGCATGACGACGAAACGCAAAATCACCTCGACCGGCACAATACAACTTCTGGCCCTGCTGGCAGTCTGTCTGTTCTTGCCCTCGTTGGTTGAAGCGCAGAACTTTGAACGCTACCGGCCCAAGTTGCCATCGAATCTCGAAGGCGAATCGAAACTGCCGGACAAGCCGGCGGAGGCGACCGGCGATCCGAAGATTCTCGTTGAGGAACTCAAGGGTGTTATCTTCGTCGATCATCAGGACAAGGTGGTCAAGGGAGCCGTCGAAGCGAGCCGGGTGCAGGTTCGCAGTGATACCGGCCTGCGGATGTTGCAGACGCTCTGCTTTCAAAGTGTCGTCGAACCCTATCTCGGCGAGCCGATCAGTTTGCTGCGGCTGAACGAACTGGTCCGCGATGTCATCATCTTCTATCGCACGAACGATCAGCCGGTGGTCGATGTCAGCATTCCCGAGCAGGACGTGACCGATGGCGTGGTGCAGATTGTGGTTACTGAAGGCCGCATCGGTGAAGTCAGAATCGATGGGGCCTGTTACTTCGATCCCTGCTACCTGGTCGATCAGACGTGCGCGATCCACCATTCGCAGATCTTCGAATCGGTCCTGCTCCGCGATCTGCGCTGGCTGAACCGCAATCCGTTTCGCGAAGTCGATTTGGAGTTAACGCCCGGTAAAAAACAGGGCGAGACCGACATTGTCTTCCACGTGCACGACCGCCGTCCGCTGCGGGTTTACGCCGGCTACGACGACACGGGCAATCGTTTCACCGGGCAGGAACGGCAGTTCTACGGCTTGAACATCGGCAACGTGTTCAACCGCGATCACGCGTTCGGCTACCAGTTCACCAGCAGCAGCGACTTCGAGTTGCTGCGCGCTCACTCGGTCGTTTACGAAATACCCATGCCCAATCGTGATCTGCTCACGTTCTACGGCAGCTATGCGGAAGTCTCGTCGCGAATTGGATTCCCGTTTCTACAGGATGGTTTTTCGTGGCAGGCATCGGGTCGCTATCAACACGACTTGCCGCCGCAATGCGATTACGAGCATTTCATCACCGGCGGATTCGACTTCAAGCAGACGAACACGAACCTCGAATTCAATGCGATCAACTTCCTCGAGTCGACGGCCGACATTGCACAGATGACGTTTGGCTATCACGGACGGCTGGACCGCGACCGCAAATCGCTGGCGATGGGGGCCGACATTTACATCAGCCTAGGAGCCTGTCCGGAAAGCCGTTGTGTGGCGGACTCGGTGAGGTCTAGAATTTCAATCTTTTCGGTCGCTGTTCGGCTTGACCGTTGTTCTTTGTGG
>CAUZOL010000334.1:0-7795 GCA_963581435.1 Planctomycetota bacterium | reverse complement strand
TAAACAAATCTGTAAGATTCGTCAGACCAATCAGATGCTCCAGGCCATCATCCGTGATGCCTGTACCTCCAAGTGACAATCCTTCAAGTTTCGTCAGGCGACTGAGATGTTTCAGGCCGTTGTTGGTGATTGCTGTGTCGCCGACAAACAACTCTGTTAGATTCGTCTGACCTCTGAGACGCTTCAGGCCGTTGTCAGTGATGTCTGTGCCACTAAGACTTAATATTGTAAGATTCTTCAGACGACAGAGATGCTTCACGCCGTTGTCAGTGATACCTGTATTGCTGAGTGACAACCTTGTAAGATTCCTCAGACCACTGAAGTGCTTCAGGCCATCGTCCGTGATTGCCGTGTCATAAAGATGGACATCCGTGACACGACCAAACCCAAAGCCCAACTTCCGTAACCATTGCGGCCCTACTGTTTCCCTAACGATCTGCCCACCCACCCTTTCAATTTCCTTTATTGCCCTGTGCCGCTGATAGGCAGGCCACGCAACCAACCAACTCACGGCAGCGAACAGCACGACCACGCAAAGAGCGATTTTCCAACGGGTACGGGATGGATTGGGATTGGACACTGGTCAATGCCTCCGGTGCGGTGAACCTTCCATCATCGTATCGGGCAGCCAATACTTTGAGAATCCCAACTGTACATGAGTCTTATATTTAAGTGTCAAAAACAACGTTCACCGCCATTATGCACTATCGGCACGCGATAAATCTCAACCCCATTTAGCCGCCCCGCTTGCGGGGCGTGGGCGTCAGGCGGCGTGTCGAAATCACGGCGGGCAAGCCAGCCGGCTAAATAGTCAATGCGACAAAACAATGGCCGGTCGGTGCACAATGCAGGGGAAATCGTGCGTTTTTGCACCGCTAATCCCATGAGACGGGGACATTCCACGAGAATTACGATTGCATTAAGTGAGGCGTGTGACTAAACTTACTCTGGTTCTGAGCGAAGTGGCTTATTGTTAAGCCGCTGGTATCAGACCAAGAACGAGAGGCGGCACGGTTGTAAAGTGTGCTGCTTTCGGGCAGGTCGAAGCTGTTTTGCTCTCATGAGGAAGGCAATTCATCGCTTCGCGACTCGGCCTTTCGCCGAATGCCCCGCTGCCAACCACCGGTTGTGTTGACCGCTCTGGAAAGCTGCCCGCGTCCTCCCGGACGCACCGAACTAATTGATCGTCTCGTGGGTCATTGGTTCTCGGTTGAACAGCGTTTCCGTTTGTGTCGGTCCCGCCCGCGTAATTTCCAACAGACTACCCATCGGCTGAACATCCTCGGCCGGGGCATGCACTCACCATTTCGAGTGCCACCTGCTGCGTCCCTGAATTGGCGACCGTTCCGGTCGAGGGGCCGAAGCTTGAATGAACCTCAGAAGGAATTCCATTGAAGAGTTTTGACGAACTGAATTTGATTGATCCGCTGCGTCGCGCGATCGCTGAAGAAAAGTATGAAACGCCGACTGAAATCCAGGCGCAGACGATTCCCCACGTGCTCGACGGCCGCGATATCCTCGGCTGTGCACAAACGGGAACCGGCAAAACGGCCGCGTTTGCGTTGCCAATTTTGAACCGGCTGGGAGAGCAAAACCGAAAGTCGATCCCCAACTCTCCCCGCGTTCTCGTGCTGGCTCCGACGCGTGAATTGGCCATCCAGATCGGCGATAGCTTCGCCACCTATGGACGCCATCTCCGTGTCAAACAGGTGCTGGTGTTCGGCGGAGTGAGCCAAGTGAACCAGGTGCGTGTACTGAAAC
The DNA here is from genome assembly GCA_963581435.1 of Planctomycetota bacterium. Classification (GTDB taxonomy): domain Bacteria; phylum Planctomycetota; class Planctomycetia; order Planctomycetales; family Planctomycetaceae; genus JABISG01. The sequence continues at coordinate 6,034 of CAUZOL010000334.1, read as the reverse complement.
GCGGTGCACACGTTTTGGTTGCCACGCCCGGCCGTTTGCTGGATTTGATGAATCAGGGACACATTTCCCTCGATCAGCTTGAGGTCTTCGTACTCGACGAAGCCGACCGCATGCTCGACATGGGCTTTTTGCCCGACCTGAAACGAATTATCGCCAAGCTGCCGGAGAAGCGGCAGTCGCTGTTCTTCTCAGCAACGGTGCCGCCAAAAATCGTGCAACTCTCGCAACGACTGCTGCGCGATCCCTTCAGCGTTGACGTGACGCCGGAAGTCACCAGTGTCGAACGGATTAAACAGCAGGTGCTGTTCGTCGAGCAGACCAAAAAGAAAGCGTTACTCGAACAACTGGTGCGGTCCGAAGGGGTCGGCCAAACGCTCGTCTTCACCAAGACCAAACGTGGAGCCAACCACGTTGTCGAACGGCTCACCCGCAACGGAATCAAGGCATCCGCCATTCACGGCAACAAGTCACAATCGGCCCGACAGCGAGCCCTTGAAGCATTTCGCCAGAAACGCGTGCAAGTGTTGGTGGCAACCGACGTGGCCGCACGGGGCATCGACGTCGACGGGATCACACACGTGATCAACTACGAGTTGCCGTTGGAAGCAGAAAACTATGTGCACCGCATCGGTCGCACCGGCCGTGCCGGAGCCAGCGGGATTGCCCTTTCGTTCTGCAGCGCCGGCGAACGCAATCTGTTGCAGGACATCGAACGTCTGATCGGGCAGAAGGTCGATGTGGATGCCGACCACCCATCGTCGGCCGTGGACGGCGAAAAGGTACCGAGTCGTCCGCAGCGCCGCGGACAGCGTCCCAGTCGTCCGGATTGGTCGCGTGCAGCGTCTGCGTCATCCGGTCAAGGTGCGAAACAAAAACGCCGCCGGCCGAAACGCAAACCGCAAGGTGCCAAGCAATCCAAAGTGGCGGCTGGATCGAGTTCGTAAAAGTATAACTATCACGGTAAATCGACTTTGACCTGATCAATCACCCCTATTTAACAAGGGAAGGAAAATAGAGATGGCGAAGAATCAAAACACGTTTGCGAAGCAACAGCGGGAGATGGAAAAGAAGCGGAAGGCCGAGCAGAAACGCCTTCGCAAAGTTCAGAAGAAGACCGCCGGTGCCGAAGGCGAAACAGACACCGACACCGAACGTACGCTGACTGCCGACGAAGAAAACGCGGCACTGTGGGAGTAATCTCGGCGGGAGTAACCACGGCGTCTTGATTGATAGCGATAAAACGAAGAAGCCGACGAGAAATCGTCGGCTTCTTTTTTTTTGCAGCGATCGAGTTTTCGATTTCAAACGAGCAGCCCATTCTCATCGCTGCTTGCCTCCATCACGCTTCCACCACACCGGGCCGTTGCTTCCAACACCCTGTTGCTTCCTCAAACGCGTTCGCGATTTGCAGTACGCCGAAGTCGTCCTGGTGGCGGCCGACGATTTGCAGGCCGACGGGTAAGCCCTCTTCGGTGAAGCCGCAGGGGACGCTGATTGCCGGTAGGCCGGTTGATGTGATGTAGTAGCAGGATTTCATCCAGTCGATGTAGGTTTCCATTTTCTGGCCGTCGATCTCTTCGATGTACGGCTGATTGATGTCGAACGGCGGCACCTGGGTGACCGGGAAGACCATGAACTCGTACCGCTGCATGTGTATTCGGGTGCGGTGATAGAGTGCCGTCCGTTTCATTTCGGCACTCGAAAGTTGCGGCCCGGTCAACTTTGCGCCCTCTTCGGCGTTCCAGTGAATCGTCTCTTTGATCTGCTCCCCGTGGGTCTTCAGCAATTCGCGGAATTTCAATTCAAATCGCCAGGCCCGCCAGACTTTGAAGGTCTCATCGGCATCGCTGAAGTCCGGTTCGCCATCTTCCACCGCACAGCCCATCGACTCGAACACGCCGCGCTGCTTTTCCATAACAGCGGCAATGCGCGGGTCGATCGGCAGGTTTCCGAAGTCGGGACTCCAGGAAATCCGCACGCCGGCGAAGTCTCGTTCCAACGGCTCGCGGAACCGTTCACCCGTTTCGGAGAGCGAAATCGGCGACCGTGAATCGGGTCCGGCCATCGCGCTCAGCAGCAGTGCCGTGTCGGCCACCGTGCGTGCCATTGGGCCTTGAACGGAAATCGGAAACCAGCCGGTATCGTTCGGCCAAACGGGGACTCGGCCCGGCGAAGTACGAAGGCCGACCACATTGCAGAACGCCGCCGGATTGCGTAACGATCCGCCCGTGTCGCTGCCATCGGCAATCGGCAGCATTCCGCAGGCCAACGCGACCGCCGCCCCGCCGCTGCTTCCGCCGCAGGTCTTCGTCGTGTCATAAGGATTGCAGGTCGCGCCAAAGACCGGGTTAAATGTCTGACTGCCGGCCCCGAATTCCGGCGTGTTCGTCTTGCCGATGGTAATCGCGCCGGCGGCCCGCATGCGTTCGATGATCAACGCGTCTTCATCGGGAACGTGATCCTTATAAATCGGCGAGCCGTATGTCGTACGTATTCCCTTCGTTGGCACCAGGTCCTTATGAGCGACCGGCAATCCATGCAGCGGGCCAATTGTATCGCCGCGTGCCAGCGCTTCGTCGGCTGCCTTGGCATCGTCCATTGCGCGTTCGGGCAGCAGTGTGACAATCGCGTTGACTTGCGGGTTCACCCGCTCGATTTGATCGAGATGGGCCTGCATCACATCCTGGCAGGATATTTCTTTCGCTCGAATTTTTGCCGCCAGTTCGCAAGCCGTCGAAAAGCACATCTCAGTCATTGTTGATCATCCTCCATTTGTTGCCCGGTGTGTGAAGAAACACAGACTGACTGAGTTGCTTCGATTAGACAAGGAACAGGCCTTCGCGTTATCGCTTGTTGACTTGCCTCTCAGTTGATGGGTGCCACTGGCGTGTCGCCAGTGCAATGCGGTCGGCACTGGCGACACGCCAGTGGCACCCGCTTCGTCAATCAAGATTCCGTGCGGTACTTGAAGGGAGGTCAGGCGGCGACCCTTGCTTGCGCTGCGGGCTGGTGTTGTTGGGGATACGCACTGGCTAACCTCATCTATGTCGGGTATCGTTACGCTAGTGTCGATTCCAAACTGCGCATTCGGGGAGGACGCTGTCATGATCGATCTCAAGAACATTTTGTTGCCGACGGATTTCAGTGATTCGTCGCTCACTGCGACACGTTACGCGATTGAACTGTCGAAGCGATTTTCCGCGACGTTGCACGTGATTGAGGATCCCGGCGTTTACATTGCGGCTTTCGATAGTTTCCCGCTGCCGTCGCCGGTCGAGTTTGAAACGTACGCAGAAGAGCGACTCGAAAACTGGATTCTGGCCGATGATGCCGCCGGTTTGGACATTCAGCGTCGCTGGGTGCACGGCGTTCCCTTCACCCAAATCATTCGCGATTCAAGAGAGAATGACATCGACCTGATCGTACTCGGCACACACGGCCGAAGTGTCATCTCGCAGTTACTGCTCGGCAGTGTGGCCGAAAAAGTGGTCCGCAAAGCGCCTTGTGCCGTCCTCACCGTTCGCCCAGAGGGGCATCAGTTCGTTCACCCGTGACGGAGGGAAGAGGAGAAGATCGGGAGTGGCGGAGAGGGGGAGAAAGCTCCCGAAGGTACAGTCTCCCCATTTCCATATTTCCCCTCTCGTTGTCTCATTTCATCCGCCTCTCCGCTGCCACTCTCTTAGCTTCGCAACATGCCACCATTTGCTGCCAATTCCAACAATAGCCGTCTGCCGACGATCGGTAAGGTCGGCGGCTGCCTGTTGTTTTTTCTGGTTTGGTTCTATCCGGCGCCGGCCGATCTTCCTCCGGCGGCGCAGCGGTTGGCGGCGGTTACCGCGTTGATGGCCGTGCTGTGGCTGACGCAGGCGATTCCGATTGTGGCAACCAGTCTGGTGCCGTTGGCGTTGTTTCCGTTGCTGGGAATTCAGAGCGCCGCCGATGTTAGCAAGTCGTACATCAGCAAGAGCATCTTTCTGTTTCTCGGCGGATTCATCATCGCGCTGGGAATCGAAAAGTGGGGACTGCATCGCCGCATGGCTTTGCATGTTGTGCGGCTATTGGGGACCAGCCTGAAACGGATCGTGCTTGGCTTCATGCTTGCCACGGCCTTTCTGTCGATGTGGATCAGTAACACCGCTTCCACATTGCTGATGCTCCCGATTGCGCTGGCGATGATTTCATCGCTGCGCGATCTCAGTCAGCCGTCGGATTTAACGGCAAACAGCACCGATGGTCCGGCGAACGATGTCATGTCGCGACTGACGTTGGCGCTGCTGTTGGGCATTGCCTATGCGGCCAGTATTGGCGGCTTGACCACGCTGGTTGGAACGCCGACTAATGTTGCGTTTGTCGGAATCTGGGAAAACGAATTCCCCTTGGCTCCGGAAATGTCGGCCGGTCGCTGGATGGTCGCCGTCGCGCCGTTGGGAATTGTCTTTCTGTTATGCATTTGGGCCGTGCTGGTATGGCGGCTGCCTCGGTTTCCCGGTGGGCAATTGCTTGACCGGAGTTTCTTTGGAGATAAGCTGCGACAACTTGGACGGCCGAGTTTTGCCGAATGCCTGATGCTGGTTGTGTTTGCCTCGACGGCGTTGTTGTGGATCTTCCGGAAACCGTTGCAATTCGGAGCGTTCACATTTCCCTACAGTTGGGGAGTCCCGTTGCAGGCGGGCTTGGTTCACCTCGGTGTCGCAGAGAATTTGGCGGGAAAATACGTCGATGACTCCACCGTGGCGATGGCGATGGCGTTATTGATGTTCTTCCTGCCGGCCGCTCGCGACAAAAACAAACGCTGGCGATACCTGATGGACTGGGAGACCGCCGTGCGATTGCCCTGGGGTATTCTGTTGCTCATCGGTGGCGGCTTCGCACTGGCCGGCGCGTTCACCGGCAGCGGTCTCTCGGAGTGGATTGGCGTCCGTTTTGCCGACGGCGTGCAGGACTGGCCGTTGTGGTTATTGATCGCCGCCGTCTGCCTGCTGTTGACGTTTCTGACCGAATTGACATCGAACGTGGCCACCGTCAGTACTTTGATCCCCATTCTGGCCAGCGTCAGCCCGAAGCTGGGGATCGATCCGCGATTGATTCTGATTCCCGCCACAATATCGGCCAGCTGCGCGTTCATGCTGCCGATTGCGACGCCCCCCAACGCCATCGTTTTCGGTTCCGGACGCGTTCGCATGGGTGACATGGCGAGGTACGGCATCGTGCTGAATTTGCTGGGCGTGGTGTTGATTACGGCCGCTACCTACCTCTTCATCATCCCACAATTCGGAATCAGTCTCGACGGCCTGCCCGACTGGGTACAACCCGCGACCTCGAAATAACAGCATTCCGAGTTCCTCGGACAAAATATGGGAACACGGAATGGCGAATTCGCTTCGGGCGGCCGATATCTGTAGGGAACGGTCCAACCGTCTCCCTTGCCGGGAGTGCCGAAGACGCGGTTAGAAATTCTGCACTTTTGCGTCAATTCCCCGGAACCGAATCGACGCACGGTCCGTCAAAGGGTCGTTGCAGAAAGATCATCCCACAGAGACCCGCCTGCGAACCTTACCCACCGCGGCGTGTCATTCCACCGTGCATATCACGCACGGAGTCCGTTAAACACGGAATTAAGACAATGAACAAACCACACATTACAACAAACAAGGCAACGGTCAGCGCAAACTACCGCTCTCAACGAGATTCCGACCCGGTGCAACTCACCCTCCATGAGTTGGAGCAGTCTGGTCGTGACTTGCGCAATGTCACGCTCGAAGAGTTCAAGTCGTTGCTGACGCGAACCGTGCGAGAACGCGCCGCGCGAGAAGAACACCTTGTGAGTTGCTGAAACGATGACGGCAGGGCGGCTCAGACATTCTGCCTGGGCAGTTTGGAAGGGTGCCTGTTGCAGAGTCGTCGATGCCACAGTGAGCGCTCGTGCAATTTTTAAAGTAACTACCCAGTGACGAAGATGTGCGCTGGCAGGTTGGGGGACTGGTGGAAGGCGGATTGGATGCCGTCCAGGATTTTCAGGTCGTTTTTGCGGAGC
>CAUZOL010000333.1:0-7801 GCA_963581435.1 Planctomycetota bacterium | reverse complement strand
CAAGACTAATCAAAAAAAGCCTTGCCGACAATCTGCGATGGCATGCGATTGAGATACTGAATGTGGAATTTTACGCTCCGGTTTCATTCGCTTGGACGCGCCTTTCCGCTTGCGTGTCGCCCGATGCAACAGTTGCCGTTCGGTGCGCGTCAGACACGTAGGTTACATTCCGGAGATCGAATCCAGTTCGGACGGCCGGTTTTGCAGCGTCTCCATCCCCCTGCAAATAAAAATCGCTGTCCAGCCCCGCTCCGTCAATCCCACGGTCGCCGATGGGCGGAAACTCGACCGACTCAACCAGCGACTTCGCTTTTTCCGCAGTCGAGACGTGAGGAATCATCAGCCCGGTCGCACCGTCTTCGAGGTAACGGTACAGCCGCGTCTTCTCCAGCGTTGGCGCCCGCAGCAGACAATCAATGTCGGCGAGGTGAAAGTTGGCCAACACAGCCTGGATTTCACGGTCGGAAATCGTCCGGTGTTCGAGGGGGCGATAAGGAATTCACAGGAAGTTTCGAAAACCGGGCAGCACGTGAAGGCGAAAATACACAAGTCACTCGGAAACTGGCTGCACCGATTCCAAGACCGGTGACGTAAGCACTTGAGTGTTCTCTTACAGCCGTAACTCCTGTATGCGATTTACGTTTTTCGCTGGGGTTCTGACGTCAGCTTTTCGAGGGCAGACAATTGCGAATCGATACGCTGCTGGAGCTCGCTGTTGATTTGCCGCCCGCCGAAGCGGACCGCGTAAAATGAATCGACGAGATCGCCCGGCACGCGTTCGAGGCCCGCGGCAGAGAGTTCCGCGTGAAACGTGCCTTCAAGTGCAACCAGAAACTCGCGTTCCGTTTCCGACTCGCCACGGACAAGCCCCACTGCACGGCAGAGCGTTCGAAATCGCTCATAGAAAACGACCCGGATTTGCTCGACGGTTCGATCTTGTCGATCGCGAGCTTGAGATGTTCCGCGCGACTTCCACAACTTGCGAACAGACCACACGATGAGAAGTATGGTCGAGAGGATGGCCGCAGTTGCCAGCCCGCCCTGCCAACTGAACCAATTCTTCGGCGATGCCAGAAACTCGCGCAACGAACCTCGGCTGCCGCCAGCCGCGGCTCCGTCGCCCTTGACTGAGTCCCAGGTCGCAGCCAGCGGGCCATAGAAATGTTTTTGCTGCTTATCGACATCCATCGAAACAAAACTCGCTGACCATTGCTCCTTGAGAAAGTTGAGCAGGTCGGTCCACGAGAGAACTGCGGGTGCCAGGCCGGCAACACTTTCCGAGCGGCCGTCGGCCGGTGTCGCATCGAGAGTGACCCAACCGTCCCCGATGAATGCCTCGACCCAAGCGTGCGCATGGCGTTGCTCGACGTAGAATTCACCCGTCAAGCGATTCACGCCCCCCCCCTTGAAACCGTTGACAAGTCGCGACGGAATTTCGACGGCTCGCAGCATCAACGCCAGCGCGGTTGCATAATATTCGCAATGTCCTTCTTTGCGGTTGAACAGAAAATCTTCGACGGGATCGTCGCCGGCTTTGACGACGGACGAATCGAGAGAATAGGTGTAATCACCCGAATCCCGCAGATGTGATTCGATCCGCCGCGCCATTTCTCGTTGGGTTGGTTGCTTGCCGGACTCAGGATCGTAGCCGGCAACTTGCCGAGCCAGCGATTGCAGACGCGCGAGTCGCCCGTCCTCGTTCGGAAAGTCTTCGCATTGCTCCATCATCCGCTTGTACCGAGGTCCGCCGCGAAGAAAGGACACAGGAATGACCGGCGGGCCTGTTGTGGTAACGGACGGCGGAGAGTGGGTCGTGTATTCCACGGCCTTTGCTTCGTGCTGCCGGTACATGGCACTGAATAGTCTGTAGGTAACGTTGCGTTTCGCTCCGCGGATTCGGCAGTCCCCTACCGGATGCATAACGAAAAGGTGTCTGGTGTTGGTGAGTGTCAGTCGGTATTCCTGCCGCACCAGTTCAGTTTGAATCCACCGCGCCGCCGGGATGTCCGGTTCGGCGCCCATTCTTCCGGCTTCCCATCTCCCGTTTTCATAAGTTCCAAGCACAGCACCGCGGAAGAGGGGTTCATCGTGGCCCAGTTCGTTGGCGTACTGTATGACGTCCAGCTCGTTGTCGTCTTGATCGAAAATGCGGAGAAACAACACGCGTTCGTTGCTTTCGAGGATCCGGCCCATCGAACCCAACTGGACCTCTTCGCTGAAACCTGTCTGACGCGGAACCAAATTATCAACGGCCCCGCGCCGAACCGACGGCAGTTGTCCAATCCAGACGCGAGGGACCAACAGAAAGAAGAGCAACGCCACACCGATGGACGCAAGAGCCGTTCCGCACGCACCGGCCACAAATCTGAGATCGACCCGCTGCTGCAACCATCCCCGCGTGTTGTTTTCCCAGACGACGTGCGAAGGTTGCAAAATCGACATGACAGCTACTTCTGCACCGTGCGGATTAATCACTGCGGCGCTGGCGACAGACGCCGAAACCGCAGTAGATTCTGCCGGTCGCTTCAGATCCTTCCGGGCCAAATCCAGTGTGAACAACGACAGCGTCCAAACGGCTGCAAACAGATAGGCGATTAACAGAAACCCATACGTTCCCGATTCGGTGAGTACCGAACCGACGGCAACCTGCAGCAGGCTGAGCGCAAACATCCACCAGTAATGTTTGGTCGTCTTCTGTTGAAACAACACGATCCACATGAGGTAGATGAGAAGATGCGTTCCAGACACCAATCGTGCCAGCATGACCGATTCCACATCAGCGATCATTTCGCCTTGAAGCCACTCACCGCCGGAAAAAAACAGCGCGATAAGGGCGAGTATATTGGCACCAAGATTCGGCAGCGCCCACTTCTGCCGCCGTACCGTCAGAAAGTACGCCAATGCGGCAAAGGGAACCGTCAGGATGTTCGGGAATATCTCCCCTTCGGACGTTGCCAGCATCAGGGCCGACAACGTCGCCAATACGAAGACGCTGCGACAAAATAAAATCGAAACGTCAAACACCGGTGGTCACCGTTCCCAGGAAGTTTCATGCTGATTCGCAACGGGGCCGAACCGCAACGGGACAGAGTTGCCCCTGTTGGTCGGCGAGGGCGGTTCTATGATACGGTCACAACTTCAACTGTGCGAGTCCTTTTCAGTCGAAGCCGGGACATCGTTCACTTTAATGACGACGGTGGTGATGTCGTCATCCTGCGGTGAAATCTGTGTGAATGCGCGAACGGCGTGAAAGAGGTTGTTTACGATGTCGAAAGCGGAGCCGCTCTGATAGATGCGGACCAAATTGATTGCGCGCTGTAAGCCAAACAGATCGCCGTCCGGCGAACGGGCCTCTGTGATCCCGTCGGTCGTTAGCAGTACCACATCTTCCGGTTCCAGGTCCACCGGTTCGGCGCAAAGAAACCTGGCATCGGCGACAAGTCCCAAGGGGAAGCCCGTACTGCCGAGAGTGGCGCGAATGTCTCCCGCACTATTGACGACGCAACCGGCGTGGCCGGCACTGGTGTACGATAGCTGTCGCGTTGTCGGGTCCAGCCGGGCAAGCAGCAGAGTCATAAAGTGTTCCTGCGGCGTCGCCTCGTACAGGATCCGATTGACCCCTGCCAGGATGTCCGAAATGTCTTTCTGCTCGACGATGAGTGTATGCAAACAGGTGCGGGCTTGTGCCATCAGCAGTGCCGGACCAACCCCGTGACCGCAGGCGTCCCCAATGGCGATCGTCAGCGAGGCGTCGGCCATGGGGAAATAATCGAAATAGTCGCCGCCGGTGGCATCGGCGGGATAGGCAGCGCCGGCGATGTCGAATCCTCTGAGATAGGGGGCGGAGGTTGGGAGCAGTTGCTGCTGTATCCGGCGGGCAATCTCCAATGCCATTTTTGACTTCTGCATTTCTCGTTCGAGCTGCCGTTGCCTGCGATGTTGTTCTGCGTCGAATATCTCGCGTTCAATCGTGGGAACGAGTCGGCTCAAGTTGTTTTTCATAATGTAATCGCGGGCGCCGTTTCGCATGGCTCTTCTGCCGGCTTCGTCGCTGATGCAACCAGACACCATGACGAACGGTGTGTCATCCCAGTGCGCGCGCAGCAACTTCAAGGCCCGAATCCCATTGAATCGCGGCATGTGATAGTCGCCAATAACGATGTCCCACGGCTGATTGTTAAGTTTGGCCAACATACTGGTGGCCGTGTCCACACGTGCCCAGACCGGGTCGTAACCGCCGCGCCGCACTTCGAGCAGCAACAGTTCACAGTCGTCTGGTGAATCGTCAACGAGCAGGAGTTTTAGAGGTTTAAGCATTGGCCGACTCCTTCGCTCCGATATTCGAATCTGGCAACGGTAGGCCGCCTTCATGTAAACAGACTGGGGGCCACCCTGGTTCGCGATGGAGGCGGGACGTTCAGATCGAGCCAGTAGAGCAGCACCTGCCGGATTTTTTCGATGAACTCGGAGAAATCGACCGGTTTACGAATGTAACTGTTGGCACCGGCACTGTAGGCGTCGGCAATGTCCTGCTCGTCGTCGGACGACGTGAAAACGATGACCGGGGGAAGATTCGGCCGACCGCGGACTCGCTGCAACATTTGCAGCGCCTTGCAGCCGCTCAATTTGGGCAGCTTGAGGTCCAGCAGAATCAGGTCGGGCATTTGCCGGGCGTCGCGGTGACTGTACTCGCCAACGGCAAAAAGGTAATCGGCGAGTTTGGCGCCATCGTAGACTGTTTCCACTTTGCAGGGGATGTTGGCTTGTTGAAGTGCGAGCCGAATCAATTCCCGGTCGTCGGGATTGTCTTCGACCAGCAAGATCGTTTTGGTATGCATCGGGTCCACCTCGACTTCAGGGAAGTGTGAAATAGAATGTTGCTCCCTCATCGACGGCTCCCTCGGCCCAAACTCGGCCGCGGTGTCGATGGATAATCCGTTGCACGTTAGCCAGCCCGATCCCAAGCCCTTCAAATTCGTCCTGCCCGTGCAGTCGTTGAAAGGGGCCGAACAGCTCGTCGGCAAATGCCATATCGAACCCTGCACCATTATCGCGGACGAAAAACGCGGAATCTCCGTCGGCATGCGTCGTGCCAAACTCAATCGTGGGGTGTGGTTGATGTTCGGTAAACGTCCACGCGTTCCACAGCAGGTTTTGCATTGCCGCCTGCAGCAACTCGGGGTCGCCGTCGACGACGAGATCCTCTGCAATCTTCACCTCGATGTCACGTTCGGTGTCCTTGGCACGGCACTCGGCGAGAATCGTCCGTGCCAGTTTACGATTCACCCTCCCGCTGCCGATCGTCGCATCGCTTCGCCTTTCACCATACGTACCGCGCTGGCATGGTCGGATTCCGAGCCGTGCTGCCAGTCGATGCGGTCAAGCAACTGAACGCCGAACCGGCAAAACGCCAGTTCGCCAGCGGCCAGTGGATCGACATCATTCCGCTGATTGATCCGAAGTTGGATAAATGGGACATAAAGGACTTCACCGGTGCGAACAAGTGGAGTCGTGTTGAATCCGATCTAGTCAGTGGGTATGACGATCAGCCTTCCAAACTGATCTTGCCGTTGGATGCGGATTGGAAGTCGTACGAATGCGAGATTGAATTCACGCGTCGTCGCGGGTACGCGCCGGGGTTTAGCCTCAATCTGCCCAACACAAAAACGGCAATTCCGTTGACGTTCGATGTGCAAGGAGGGGGTGGGATGCTGTTGTTCCGCAGCGGGGAAAAGTTTGTCAAGCAAGGCTATCCCATCGTCACCGGCAAACGCACGAAAGTCCGCGTCGAAGTCACGCGTTCGACTGAAAATGACACCGTAAAAGCGTTTTTCAATGGCGAATTCGCCGGCACTTGGACGGGCGATCTCGATTCCATTCCCGCCAACCCCAAAGACAAATTTCCAGAGAACCGTCGTTTGAGCCTCTGGAACAGTGGCAGCAGCGAATTCGTCTTCCATCGGATTCGAGTCAAACTCCTCGACGGCGGCACGGCGACATCGCTGCGCCCGGTGCCAGCGGAACAATCATTCCAGCAGCCCGCCGATGATCAACCGGTCACCGCTCCAGTACCAGACACCGACGAATAAAAAACAGTTGCCTCCCACACCCCGCATTGGCCGGAACGGTGATTGTCCTGTAGGGATCGGGCTCCGTCCCGATCCGCGTCGCTCGCGCGATCCGGAACGCCGCTGGCGGCATTCCCGACAGCGTTTCTCAAGCCAAACACCAACTGCAGAATGTCTCCCTATTAACGCCCGGCACGTCTGGGGATGGATCGACCGCCGCGCTGCTGGTAACATTGGGTTGTGAGATCGATGTTTGTTGATTCGTTTGGGGCAGCCGCGAGGTCGCCGGGGTTGGGAAGGTCACAATGCACAACGCAGCGCATGCCCCCAAGCTAACCCGCCGCGACTTACTACAAGTGGGAAGTGTCGGCGCGATGGGACTCGGCTTGCCGAGTTTGTTGATCGCCGACAGCGCCGCCGCCGAAGACACCGGCAGCCGGCGCAGCGAGAAATCCTGCATTTTCATTCTGCAGTACGGCGGCGCGCCGCAGCACGACATATGGGATTTGAAGCCGGATGCCCCCGAAGAAATCCGTGGCGCATTTCGACCCATCGCAACCAATGTTCCCGGCATCGAGATCTGCGAAAAGATGCCGTTGCTCGCGCAGCGGGCTGACCGTTACTGCATTGTTCGTTCGATGCAGACAACCAACGGCGGCCACGATGGCGCGATGCACATCTGCATGACCGGCAATCGCCTGCCCAACGACCGCACCCCGTATTACGGATCGGTGATGGCGAAAATGCGACCCGCAACCGGGGCGCTACCATCTTATGCCTGGGTGCAAAATCTGGCCGGCGATGTCAAACCGTGGTACAAAACCGGCGGTGTATTGGGCATGGCCTACAGTCCGCTACAAGTGGGTCGCGATCTGAACAATCCGTCCAATCCGAAGTTCCGCTTCACAGGATTCGACCCACCGGAAGAATGTTCCACGCAGAGGCTCAGTCTGCGCCATCAATTGCTGCAACAGTTGGATCGGCATGAAACGCGTGCAGCGACACCCGCCGTTTCATTTACCGACTTGCAACAGCAGGCCGTCGAATTGGTGACCGGCAACGAGGCGAAACAAGCATTCGATCTCAGCCACGAACCTGACGAAAAGCGAAGCCGTTACGGCATGCATCCCCTGGGACAGAACCTGCTGATGGCCCGACGGCTGATTGAAGCGGGCGTGCGATTGGTCACGGTGGTCGCATTCACCGGCGTGCCGCCCGGGCAGAAATTCAAGAACGTGCAAACCTGGGACATGCACGGCGTGTTGTACAAACCGGACGACAACATTTTCGGCAGTTCGGCCTACGGATTGAGTTGGGCGCTGCCCAATGTCGATCAGGCGGTCTCTGCTTTGTTAGACGATTTGACAGATCGGCGTCTGTTGGATTCCACATTAGTGGCAATGGTCGGCGAGTTCGGCCGCACGCCGAAAGTCAACAAGCGCGGGCGCGATCATTGGCCGCACGCGTACTCGGCCATGTTGGCCGGCGGCGGCATTCGAGGGGGAATGGTGTACGGCTCGACCGACAATCAGGCGGCCTACGTCAAAGACAATCCGGTCTTCCCCGAAGACTTCTCGGCCACGCTGTTTGAGGCGTTGGGTGTTCCGCCGCAAACGCGATACGGCCCCGATGGATTTTCATTCCAGGTCAGCACTGGCCAACCTGTCTCATCGATTCTCAGCTGACGGAAGCAGAGTGAGGGTTCGTAGTGACCTCATGAATGCGGTCACTAC